>CBDVCA010000286.1:0-1559 GCA_965372365.1 uncultured bacterium | reverse complement strand
ACAAACATACCAGGACGTAGAACGAAAAGTGACAACTGGAAACCAGGACTTGACAACCAAGTAACGGCAACGGCGACAACGTACGGCAACGGCAACGGCAAGGGCAACGGCTGACGGCCTGCTTCGGTCGGCGGCCGTTGTCGTTTCCGTTTCTGTTTCTGTGGTTGCCGTTACTTGGTCATTGGAAATTCCGTGTTGGATATTCTGCGGTTCGCCGTTTTGTAGAGATGCACATTATCGAACCGGTACTCCCCCAAGGGCCAATAGGCGTAGACTTGGATGCGGAGGTGCTTGACGTTGGCCGGCAGGCCTCCCCGGGGCGGGAAGGGGGCGGCGCAGTGGGTCCATTGGCCGGGTTGGCCGCGGCAGGCGAGGTACCAGCGGTAGACCTCGCGTCGGTAGCGGTCGGGGTGCTTGCGGGCTTCGTCGGCGATGATCTTCTTCCGCGTATCGGTCGGCATCCGGGCGAAGGCGTCGGCCGTCAGCGACCGTTCATGCAGGGAGAGCTCGCTGAGTGCGTCGGCGGTCGCGGCCATGTCGGCGTAGCCTTTGACGAACACCATCGGCGGGGTTCCGCTGGAGATTGGCCCCTTCACGTCGGCGGTAAGCCAGTATCGCTCGCCAGCCGCGGCGGGTAGCCAATTGCTGGTTACGTGGACGCCTTCCATGGCGCCGATGTTGGCGTATTTGTTGGCGGCCGCGTCGATTTTCGGGGGGGTGCGGGGGTCGCCGGCGCCGAAGCGGACCTTGCGTCGCCAGGCGAGCCATGCGTTGCGGTCGAGGTGCGTGTTGATCGACAGCACGCGCCCGCGTCCTTTTTCGCTGACCCATCGGGCGGCCGCGCCGTCGAGCGGCTCCCAGCCGGGGGCGGGGTAGGCGGTTGCGTCGAAGGTTCCGTTGACGTTCAAGGGGGCGCCCAAGTCCGCCGGCTCGATCTCGTCGCCATATTCGGGCGGCGTCCATTCCGCCCGCGATCGAATCGCCTCGACGACCTGCCGGGCCAGGATTCCGGCGAATCGCTCGGTAGTGTCATCGAACGCCTTCGCCCATCGTCGCGGCGCCGGGCCGGAAAGGTCGAAGTACCGTACGCTGAGGCTTCGACGGTCGCCCGTTACGGTCACCTCGCCCCAGATGGCGGCCGTGGCGGCGATTTTCCCGGTGAGCAGGGCGGCCATTTGGGCGTCGGTGGTTTGGGGGGTGATTCCGCCTGCTGGCGTAAGTTCTGTCATTGTCAAAGCATCCAGCACGGTGAACTCGTCGGCGTGACGAGCGAGTCGGGTGCGGATTCGATCGGCGATATCGCGACCCAGAGCCGGATTCGCCTTGGGGGCGAAGTCGAAAACGGCCACGACCGCCTTGGCGGGGGAGGTGGCGGGCCGGGCTTGGCAGTACGCAGAACTCGCTGCGAGTGCAATGGATAGGATGAGTAGTGTGTTTGGCATGGTCGAATACTCCAACTGCCCGTCAACATCCCGTGCGGCGCCTTCGTCGTGTGTGGCGCCCTCAAAGCGTGTGGCGTCTTCAAAAAAGCGTGTGGCGTCTTCAAAAAAGCGTGTGGC
>CBDVCA010000285.1:0-1567 GCA_965372365.1 uncultured bacterium | reverse complement strand
GGGGGGGGGTACATTACGATTCTCGCCGCGGCGAGCTACAAATCTTTCGCCCCTAACGGGGCTGACCCGCCATAGCGCGAAACACGAGGCCAAGCAAACCACCATAATGGGATGAGAACCGAAACAAACTGTGAACGGTTACCATGACGGATGATCGGGGAGTTGGCCTGACGAGCGACTGCCGTTACTAGCCCCCCGCAGTGCGGGGGGTCAAGAGACGTGTGAACCCATCGCATGTAGATGGAGCTTCGCCTTCCCTCCCATCGACATCGAGTACACAGCGGCAGCACCATCGGTCCAGCGACCCCCTGCACTGCAGGGGGCTAGTAACGGCAGATCGCCAGCCGTGAGCCCCCCCCCCCACTCATTCGTCATGAACCAACAACAAGGCGGGCGGCCGGCGGCGGGCGGGGCCTACGCGGCGGTCTTCTTTCGGCGGACCATCACTGCCGCGGCGCCCGCGCCCAGCAGGGCCATGGCGGTCGGTTCGGGGACGGTTAGCGTGGCTGTGCCGATGACGGTCATTTCGCCGCTGTAGGTCGCGCCGGTTGTGGCGTCCATGGCGTAGTAGCCGGGCAGTTGGGCGCAGTAGCCGCTGTCGTCGAACATGAACGTCTGCGTCACGTCGGGCAAGGGGTTGGCGTCGAGGAACGCCGCCCATGCGGGCAGTGAGATATCGACGAAGACGTTACGCGTATCGGCGGCGTCGGCCAGCGAAAGCCAGGTGACGGTGTCGCCGAAGGGCGCGAGCGTCTCGGCGAAGGTGGGCGTCGGTTGGGGGTAGCCGCAGACGACGTGGGTCTCGCTGGTGGCGCCGCCGGCGCGAATCCACCGCTCGTGGCAATCGTTGATCGAATCACGCGGCGCCGTCCGTTGGATCCGCTCATCGGCGACCATATCATTATCGACGAACGGATACTCCGTGATGCGTACGCCGTTCTCGGTCCACCACATCTCCAAATGCCCGGCCTCGCGAGCCTGCCAATCGATGGCGTACCCGGCCATCGCCGGCGACGCGGCCAACAGCACCAGACTCACAATCACGGCCGACTTGGCTACACGATGGACCATTGCACGCACCTTTCCAGTGACAGAGCAGGGATCCCAAGGCCGAACGCAGCATACGCACGCATACCGGGAAATCCCTCCAACACCTTCATCATACTGGCAATGCGTGATTTCGTCAAGGCCCGTTCGCGCCCGTTTGCGAGAGTTTCCCTCCTTCGCGCCCTTGGCGGGGCGATCACAAACTACCCAACCATCGACGTGGAGAATACTCATGGCAAGTCGCATCACCAAACTCACAGCAGCAGCCGCAGTCTTCCTCGTGGCGGCGATCATCGGCATCTATCAACTCGGCGGCTCCATCGACAGTGCATCCATCGCGTGGGGCGACGTGGTCGCGCCCATCCTTACCGCCCGAACGGCGACCTATCCGAGCGGGGTTCTGGAATCCATGACCGTTCACAGTGTCTTTTCAATAATCGGGCTCTCATCCCGAAATGGTGGCGAGTATTTGTTCGGCCATGATGCAAGAGCGTGCTTGGAATAGGGTTCGATCGCTCAA
>CBDVCA010000284.1:0-1700 GCA_965372365.1 uncultured bacterium | reverse complement strand
GTACAGGCACCTCCGTCTCGCCTTCGGCGATCCCTCGGAGCCAGTCCCCTACGTCTCGCCTCCGGAGCCAGTCCCCTACGCTATGGGCCGGATACGGCCGGGGCTCCGGTCACTGGCGACTTGCCGCGGCGTCGGTATCGCGGTAGGATTAGACGCGATGGACGTGCATGGAGAACCCTATTGCCTGTAATCAGAACCATAGCGGCCTGCTGCGGGTGCCTTCTGCTGGCCTCCTGCGGGGGGCTGTGGGGCGGAGCCGACAAGCCCGAGGCGCCGCTGACGCCCCAGCTTCCGATGGACGCCGGCGGCGACGTCGTCGACGACGGCGCCGTGGCCAAGGCTCCGCCGGTGGTCGACCCGAGCTCGCGTCGGCGCGTGCCGGATATACTCGAACAGATCGACCCCGCCGTCGCGCCGCTCAGTCGCCGGTACGTTCGGCCGGTTGAAACCGGCCCGGCGGTTCGCAAACTTGACGACGGCGAGCCCACCGGTCGGCAGATCGGGCGGATGGAGCGGGTCGGCGACGCCCAATGGCGGTTCGTGTTCGAAGCGGACGCCGATCAGGACATCCCGCTGGAGCCGTTGACGATTTTGCCCAACGCCTACCTCCAGGAGATGGAGCGGATCGTCGGCGAACGGGCGGGTGAGGATGTGGTGTTCGGTGTGTCCGGCGAGGTGACCCGGTATCGCGGCCGGGGGTTTCTGGTGATACGCTCGGCAGTGCTGCAATCGGCGCCGCCGAAGCCCCAGCAGTAGGAAGGCGAGATCATGAAGACGATGACGGCGTTGGCGATGGCGTTGGCGATTCTGCTGATAGCCCTGTCGGGTCCGGCCGCCGATGACGCGGCCACCGATCCCCAACCTGCAACCCGCCCGGCCAGCCCCGAGGCTTCGGCCGACGAGGTGATCAAGCAGTTGCTGATGAACCGCTCCAAAGAGCCCCTACTCCCCGAAATCGCCACCGGCCCGGCGACGCCCCCCGACTCGATCGCGCCCAAGTCGATGGTCAAACCCCTGCCGATGCCGCCGGGGGCGATGGTGGTCAATCGCGTCGGCCGGCTGATACGCGACGACGCCACCGGCTGGTGGCAATTGCACTTCGAAAGCGAGAAGGACGTCCTCTACGAGGCGCCCGTTCGCGTGCTGCCCAACCGGCTGCTGGAGGCCATGGAGAACATCATGGAGAACTCCGGCAAGTCGCGAATCCTGTTCAAGGTTACCGGCGAGGTGACCCAATATCGCGGCAATCGCCACCTGCTGATCCGGCGGATGCTGATCAAACGCGACATGGGCTCGATGTAGAGGCGCCGGGGCGAGGCTGCCTCCAAGAGGCGATGTGATCGATGGTTGTTCTGAACCCACCGGCTCTGATCGCCGTGCCCATCGTGGTCGCGGCGGCCGCGTTTGTGTTGCTGCGCCCGCGGCGGCCTGTTGTCATCGTGCCGAGTCTGCGGCTATGGGAGACGGCGATCGCCGAGGCTGAGCCCCCCGGCCGAACCCGAAGTCCGATCACTCTGTCGTGGATCCTGCTGACCGCCGGGGCTCTGGCGGCCGCGACGGCGCTTGGGCGACCGGCGTGGGAGAGTTCGGCCCCGCCGAAGCTTCCGGCCCCGCCGGCGGCCGCGACGGTGGCTACGGTCGCTCTGACAGGCGAGCCCAATCCGTTCCTTGGCCGATTGCTGGCGGCCATGGACGATACG
>CBDVCA010000283.1:0-1767 GCA_965372365.1 uncultured bacterium | reverse complement strand
GGCCCGCCATAGCGTGAAACACGAGGCCAAGCAAACCACCATAATGGGAGGAGAACCGAAACAAACTGTGAACGGTTACAGATGTCGTATGCAGCATGGATCCTCGTGGCCAAGGGCCTGCGATGACTAGCCCCCTGCAGTGCAGGGGGTCGCTGGACCGATGGTGTTCCGGCGGCAACTCCGATGCCGACTGTCCCGACGCGGCGGTTGGATCCATAGATTGTAGGTTCACACGTCTTTCGACCCCCCGCACTGCGGGGGGCTAGTAACGGCCGGCGGTTCGGCCTCGTCGATCCACGCCATGAACAGTTTGTACCCGATGGCCAGGATGACCGATCCGAGGAAGAGGCCGAGGATGCCCATCAGCAGCACGCCGCCGAGGGCGCCGATGAGGAGGACGAGCATGGGGATATCGACCCCGCGAGAGAAGAAGTACGCTTTGAGCGGGCCGTCGATGGTGGTGATGAACACGGTCCACGCGGCAAAGATGATGGTCATCGCCATGCCGGCGTCGGTGGCGATAAGATAGATCGTCGCCGGGGCCAGGATGAACAGGGGCGAGAACTGCATCACCGCCAGAACCAGGATAAGCATCGTCAGCAGCCCCGCAGCCGGAACGCCCGCCAGGAACAGTCCGGCTCCGGCCAGCAGGGATTGACCCACCGCGACGCCCACTACGCCTCGGGCGACGGTATGAATCGTGGCCGTCGCCAAGCGAAGGGTCGCGACGCCCCGGTCGCCGCCCAGACGGGCTCCGACTGCCGCGGCGGCGTTGGCGCAGCGTTGACGATACGCCCACATGCCGCCGGCGATCCCGATGGCGACGAGAACCTGGACGATCACGACGGCCGCTCCGGTGACCGTCGACAGCAGCCACAGACCGACATCCTTCAGGTGGGGCGCCAGTTGGGTCAGCGCCGCACTGAGGTTCTCCGAGGCGGTCTTCCAGTGATCGTAGATCGTTCGGCCGACCAAGGGCCACTCGGCGACACCCTCGGGAGGCGGCGGGATCTCGATCACATCCTGTTGCATCGTGGCCGCCAGCGCTCGGGCGTCGTCGGCAAGCGACGAGGAGACCGCGACGGTCGGCCCGATGAAGAGGCCCAGGATCAGGACGACAAGCGCAGCCGCGGCCAGTTTGGCTCGTCCCCTCAACAATCGCTTCATGCGTACATAGACCGGGTCGAGCGCGACGGCGATTACGACCGCCAGCAGGACCGGGGTAAGGAACGGGCGGAAGATCAGGTAGCACCAGTAGCCCAGCGCCGCGATCAACGCCAGCCGGATGGTGATCTCCGTCGCCTGGTGCAAGATACGCCGGTTGCGATCCGCCGATGTGTCCATACGTCTCTCCCCGTGGCTCAGAGGATGCTCCTGCAAGCATCAGCTCAGGAAATTGTACGGGTTGACGCCGAGGCGGGCGATTGCGATTGCCGGCCTCGGCGTCCGTTCCCGGTTGTGTCAGGTCCGGCCGCGATCAAACGCCCACGTTCTTGGCATTGAGATACTTGGCGTAGCGCTTCTCGAAGCGTTCGCATTCGCCGCCGGCGTGATAGCGGAACATCTTGCCGCTGCGGATGACCTTGGCGACTGCGTTGTTTTCTTTCTGACCAATTTCGTACATATTGTTCTCCTCAACAGCCCGTTGAAAAAGCTGTTCCTGCTGCGATCGGCTTAATTGCCTGCGCGTCTGCGTCAAGAATACTCGACAATGGTAACCGTTCACAGTTTGTTTCGGTTCTCCTCCCATTATGGTGGTTTGCTTGG
>CBDVCA010000282.1:0-1780 GCA_965372365.1 uncultured bacterium | reverse complement strand
CGCTCTGTCGCCCCTGAGGGGCATGGTTGCACAGGCGGCGGCGTTTCTTCCCCGGGCTACAATTCTGCCGGCCCTACGGGCCTTCTACGGCGACGCCGTTATCCGGATCCCGTCATCCTTCGGTGGCTCCGGCTCTGTCGAAGAGAGCTTGTCCCGGAGCGCGGGATCGCTGTCAGCCCCAACGGGGCGAAGGCGTTTAGCCGGGGTGCGTAAGCCCCCGGGAAAAGTACCCCCATGAAACTTCAAGCCCCAGCGGGGCGACACATCGGCCGACCGAAAGCGTCCAGCCCTCTGCTTTGTGTCGCCCCGCCGGGGCTTGACTGTTTGGAAGTCAATCTTCCCGCCGCGGCGGGCTAAACGCCGCCGCCCCTACAGGGCTTCTCCTGTGACGCCATACGTTGGCTCTACCGATTAAGCATCAGGCGTTCATTGCCAGGCAATCTAGTCAGACACCCTGACACTATCCTGCCCGACTATTCCTTGACAAATACCCGGATAGGGCATAAGATACTTGCTTCAATCCATCCGGGAGGTGGTTTGTGTGAATTCAGCGGAAAGGGAAGGTACATGTCCAAGGCCAATTTCGTGAGGGTCCGCGTTCTCGTCGCGGCGGTGGCGTGCGTCTCGATGGTCGCGGCGGCCGCGGCGGATAATTTCGGCTCCGACGGCAATCAGTTCACTATCGACTTCGTGCCGATCTCGGGCGCGACCAATCCCGCCAGCGGCATTCCCGCCGGCGACGGGTTCACGTTCACCGGGGTCGACCACGACTACCGCATGGGCGAGTTGGAGATCACCAACGACCAGTGGGACAAGTTCAAGGCCGCCCTGGGCGTTCCCGTCACGGGCGACCCGTCGGGCGCCTACAATAACGCCCCGTCCTGGCCGGGCGCGAACCTGCCGACCACCGGGGTAAGCTGGTACGAGGCGGCTCAGTTCGTCAACTGGCTGAATACGTCGACCGGTCATCAAGCGGCCTACAAGTTCACCGGCGTCCAGGGCCAGAGCGGCTATGCCCTTGATGTCTGGAGCGCCGCCGAGGCCGACGGCGGCGTGAACCTCTATCGCCACAGAAACGCGATGTACTACTTGCCGACCGAGAATGAATGGGTCAAGGCCGCCTACTGGAACGGCTCGACGCTGCAGACCCATGCGACCAGGCCGGGCGAGTCGGTACACCAAGGCGACGGCGCGAGCGGGACGGGCTGGAATTACTACGACCGTGGCTACGCCACCAATCCGGCCGGGCCTTGGGCGGTCGGAGCCGGCAGCTTGGAACTCAACGCCACGTTCGATATGATGGGAAACGTTCAGGAGTGGATGGAAAGCCCCTACAGCGGCGCCTATGACCCCCAAGCCCAACGCGGCCTGCGAGCCGGGTCCTACCAGTACGACGGCGTCACCGGCGGCACCCTCGAATCCACCGACCGCCAACGCCACCGCAACCCGGCCGACGAGGTCAATCGTGTCGGGTTCCGCGTCGCCGCCGACATCCCCGAACCGTGCAGCATGCTGCTGCTGTCGCTGGGCGGATTGATGGTTAGTACGAGTCTCAGGCGACGACGCTCCTGATCTTCGCCGCCGTGTAACCGTTCACAAGTTTCTTTTCAATAATCGGGCTCTCCTCCCGAACCGGTGGCGAGTATTCGTTCGGCCATGATGCAAGAGCGCACTTGGAATTGGGTTCGACCGCTCAAGTGAATCTTCCGTTGAGGCCCGCAGGGTCGACAGATTTGTAGCTCGCCGCGGCGAGGTAGGGTCCGCCCCATAGCGCCCCAAG
>CBDVCA010000281.1:0-1900 GCA_965372365.1 uncultured bacterium | reverse complement strand
ATACTATAGCGAGCCAAAAGTATAGATGCAATCTATGTCAGAGACAGGACACTAGCCCCCCAAGCCCCAATAGGGGCGACACCCCGTGGCCATTCGGTCTGTGTGTCGCCCCTGTCGGGGCTTGCATCGGGGGGGGCATCACGGTTCTCGCCGCGGCGAGCTACAAATCTTTCGCCCCTAACGGGGCTGGCCCGCCACACCAGGCCAAGCAAACCACCATAGTGGGAGGAGAACCGAAACAAACTGTGAACGATTACCGTTCGCCGTCAGCCGTTCGCCGTGCCTGAAGCCTGAAGCCTGCCGTTCTGCCGTTCCTGAGCCTCACCGGCCCCATAGAACCAGCCCCGGCAAGTTGCTATACTTCAATCGGTATAGGGCCTACAGCGTATTGAGCAGGTCAATGGGAGCCGCGAGAGGATGGATCGAGAGAAGCTGAAGATTCTGGCCGCGTTTGGTGCGATCGGTCTGTTGGTTCTTATTGTGCCGGGGCTTCGGTTGTTTTCCGGCGATACGCCGACCGCCGACCCGGTCGAAGGATTCGCCCCGATGCCGCTGAACCCGGTGGGTCAGTTTCGGGGCGTCTGGCTTCAGGTTCACAACAACGACCCCGGCTGTCCGTTCGAGCAGTACATCGAGGAGATCGCCTCCACCGGCGCCAACACGGTGTGCCTGGCGGTTTCGGGGGAGCAGGAGAACGGCAAGTCCAACACCATCTACGTCGATCTCCGCCGGGCGCCGTCGGAGCCGCGGCTGATCGGTATGATCAAGCTGGCCAAGCGGTTGGGGATGCGGGTCGTGTTCATGCCCATCGTCCTGCTGACCGACCCGGTCGGCGGCGAATGGCGTGGCGAGATCAACCCCGCCGACTGGTCGAAATGGTGGGCCGGCTACGGCGACTTCGTCCTCCGGTACGCCGCGATCTGCCAGCGCGAAGGGGTCGACGGGTTCATCATCGGCAGCGAGTTGCTCACCACCGAGCGGCAGGAAGACCGGTGGCGCGACCTGATCGGGCGGATCCGCCGCCAGGGCTCCGACATCGTCGATCGGCAGTTCCGCGACCACTTGCGGGAAATCCATCCGGCGTGGACGGCGGCGGACTTTCGACGCAATCTGGGCGTCAAGAGCATCGACACGCTCGCGGCGTCGCAACTGGACCTCGCCACAGCCCCCGAACTGGCCGCCCTGTACCGCCCGTTCGCCAACTCGCGGCGGATGCTGCTGAGCTACTCGGCCAACTGGGATCACTACACCGTCCCGAAGTTCTGGGACGCCCTCGACGCCGTGGGCATGACGACCTACCACGATCTCAATACGTTTCGATCGACCGACCCGTCGCTGGAGAGCCTGCTGGCCGCGTGGGCGCCCATCAAGGCCGATATCGTCCGGTGGCGGCGGAAGATTCGCAAGCCGATCTTCTTCACCGAAGTCGGCTGGCCCAGCCAGGACGGCTGCTCGTACGAGCCGTGGAATTACTATCGGTCCCGGACCGTCGACCTCGCCGAGCAGCAGCGCTGCACCGCCAGTTTCCTACAGACCTTCGGCTCCGAGCCCTGGGTCGGCGGCGTGCTCATCTGGAAATGGCGCGACCACCCCGGCATGACCGGCGCCGGCGACGACAACGACGCCGGACGCCTGAACTACACCCCCTTCGGCAAGCCCGTCATGAAGACCCTCCAGACCTTCTTCGCCTCGCCTAATCCGGCCGCAAGCGCCGGCGCCGGCGGAATCGCCGAGCGAACCGAAGCCGCCCCTCTGGCGATTCCTGAAGGACTCGCCGACGACAACTAGTGCTCCCGCGGCGACTTCGATGTCGATTGCCCCGAAGCGGCAGTTGGATCCGTAGATCGTGGGTCTACACGTCGTTCGACCCCCCGCACTGCGGGGGGCTAGTAACGGCAAG
>CBDVCA010000280.1:0-1917 GCA_965372365.1 uncultured bacterium | reverse complement strand
CCGTGGGAGTAGCCAAAGCGGCGTCGCTGCCGCCGCACTCCATAAGACAGCCGGACCATCGCAGGTGAATGGACAGACGAAGATCGCCCCCGAAGCTACTAACAAACGCCGCTACGCGGCTAACAACAAACGCCGCTACGCGGCTAACGGAAGACGCTGGATCTCTCGAGTCTAAATAGGTGACTGTCCCGGGTTTCCCGGGTTTCCAGAGCGGAGGGCCGGACGCTTTCGGTCGGTCGATGTGTCGCCCCGTTGGGGCTTTGAGATTCGTGTGAGCCGTTCACCCGCCGCGGCGGGCTAAACGCCGCCGCCCCGTTGGGGCTTACAGCAACGGCCTTAGAACCTAATCCTCGTGTGCGAAACTCGTTGCGATAGGCCAAGTCAACACAACGAGGGCGCCTGCCGCCCCTGACGGGGCTTGGTCCTGTTTGGCATGGCGACATCAACCCGGCCCTCACGGACCGGGCTACAATTCTGCTGGCCCTTCGGGCCTTCTCCGGTGACGATGCTCGTCGGCTCCACCATTCCGGGGTCAGGCGTACACCGCCAGGGGCGCCAATCACACCCGCCCGAGGAAGGCGCTGCTAGGGCCGGCCGGCTTCAAGATTCCTGATGCGCTGGCCGTCGTCGCCGTGTTCCGATGACGAGTAGGAGAACTCTTTGAGTTGGTCGCAGGGGAACTCGCCGCAGTGGCCGCAGTTGGGAATCTGCTTGTCGATACAGCACTTGGCCAAGACGCATTCGCCCCAGAACATCTTCCCCGCAGCCGCCTGGCATCCGGGGCATTTCATCTTCGCACGCCAGTCGCAATTGCCGCAGTCCAGTCCGCAATACGCCATCTGATCCATTGCCGGCCTCCTGATGAAGGATTATATGTTTGGTATATGATAGCGTTCTATATCCTCAAGTCAACTGCAAAACGTGCAGGGGACTGGCTCGTCGGGGTCGTCGATGGAACCGGCGGCGGTGAGGGCGTCGCACACCTGGTGCATGATCTCGATGGTCTGCTGAGAGCTCAGCGGCCGGCCGTCGGCCATCAGGTCCGACAGCTTCATCCCTTCGGCCAACTCCATGACAATGTAATGATGCCGGTCGTCGTCGACACCTTCGTCGAGAACGCGAATGACATTGGGGTGGTCGATCTTGGCCGCGAGGCGAGCTTCGCGATGAAAACGCTTGACGAACTCGGTGACCGTCCGCAGGTGAGGGTGAAGCAGTTTGACGGCCACGGTCGAGCCGCGGGCGACGGGCTTGTCGTCGGTCTCGACGGTCGCGCGAAACACGCTGCCCATGCCGCCGGTTCCGATGGCCTCGGTAAGATGATACCCGCCAATATGAAGATCAACCTTCTCACCCATGTGCGCCCTTTCGTCGTCGTCGTCGTCGTGATGCGCCGTGCAGAATAATACCACATGCCCGAGGGGACGTAAAGGCCGGCGCCGGCCGCCAACCTATCAGATGCGCGAATCCGCCCCGGTTGCAGGAATTGCGACGAAAACATGTCCGATAACGCCCCCGAGACAAGCATACCTCTGAAACGCGCCATTAGGGTGAGAGGGCATGCCGCGTCGCGGCATAGAGGAAGCGAGTCGCGGCCGTAGAGGGGAGATACGGCCGGCGAGACGGAAACATCAAACGAACCCAAACTGGGAGAATTCGGATTATCGGGCCTCAGAGTCCGGTGACCGGCCTCGAAACGGCCTCAAACCGCCTCTAAAACGGCCTCAGACCGGACTCGAAGGGGCTCACCTGCCCGGAGAATTCGGGACTTGGAGCGAAATCCGCTGTACATATGGGGCTGGGGATGCGTAGATTATCCGGCGGAACCGTGAACGTAGGCCGTTCGCGCCAAACGCCATTACGCCTGCGATGATCCGGCCGCCTTATGGAGTGCGGCGGCCACGACGCCGCTTTGGC
>CBDVCA010000279.1:0-1992 GCA_965372365.1 uncultured bacterium | reverse complement strand
AGGGGACTGGCTCCGAAGCGAGAGCGCAGGGGACTGGCTCCGAAGCGACTCGCCGCCCGCAGGGCGAAGCGGGAGCGAAGGTGCCTGTACCCGTAGCGTCGACCGCGGGCCGAACGATCAAGGACATCGTCTCGAAGTTCGCCCCCGCGACCCCTGAAGCTCGCCCCCATTGACCGGGTACAGGCACGTTCGTCTCGCAACGGCGAGACTGCCGAGCCAGTCCCCTACGCCAGCGGCGCCCGCGCCAGGGCGGTGTAGATCGGGCCTGCCTTGGTGAGTTGACTGGAATAGACGACCACTTCCTCGGCGTACTGCGGCTCGATGATAGGCCAACCGCCGCTGTCGATCGCATGGCGAAGCTCGTCGACGCACTGACCGCCTTTGACGCGTCCGAGGGTGAGATGAGGGCGGAACGCGCGGTTCTCGTATCTGTAGCCCAGCGAAGCGAAGGCCTCGTTGAGTTGGTCGGCCATCTCGGTCAAGCGGCCTGTGGGGTCGCCGATCTCGGCCCAGACCATCCGCATGTGGCCCTCCGGCGGGACGCTGACGATCCGGGCGATGCTGAATTCGAACGGATCGAACTGCGAGGCAATCTCAGCGGCGATCTGGCAAACCGCCGGCAGATCCTCGTCCACCACGTCGCCGAGAAACTTCATCGTCACGTGCCGGCTCGACGGCTCGGTCCACCGAACCCGAGCGCCGACGGCGTCGAGGCGACGCTGTATTCTCCCCAACGCCCGGCGGCTCGGCTCGTCCAGGTCCAACGCCATGAAGGTACGCGTCATCGTCCGCCCCCCTACCTGCCGATTTCCATCATCCCGGCGAACTCGTCGAATCGCTGATCAATCTCGGCACGTGTGATGTGGCGGAGTCGATCGAGCGAAAAGTCTTCCAGTTCCAGGCTGGCCACAACCGTCCCGTACGCCATGCCCGTCAGCAGCGTGCGGGGGTCGCTGGCGCCGGCCGCGGCTACATAGCCCATCATCGCTCCGGCGAAACTGTCGCCGGCGCCGGTGGGATCGACTACCTTCGTCGACGGGTACGCCGGCAATACGAACGTCCGTCCGTCGGCGAACAGCAGGCTGCCGTGCTCGCCCTTCTTGACGACGACGAACTTGCGAACCATCGCGGCCACTTTCTCGCCGGCGACCACGGTGTTCGGCTCCCCGGTAAGCTGCCGGGCTTCGCTGTCGTTGAGAACGAGACCGTCGATTTGACCCAGCAGCGTCTTGAGGGTGTCGGCTTCGATGTTGATCCACAGATCCATCGTATCGGCGACGACCAGTTTCGCGCCGGTCAACTGCCCCAGCAGCTCGATCTGCAGCGCCGGGTGCGTATTGGCTAGGAACACGTACTCGCTGGCGCCGAACGCGTCGGGAATGGTCGGGCCGGCCTCGCCGAGAACCCCGAGCTGCGTATCGAGCGTATCGCGCTCGTTGACGTCGTCGTGGTAGCGACCCGCCCAGCGGAACGTGGCCGATCCGGCGCGGATCTCCAAGCCCGACAGGTCGATACCGCCCATCTCTTCCAAGGGCGAAAGGAACCCGTCGGGCATATCCTCACCGGCGACGGCGACGAACCGCACCGGCGAGAAGAAACTCGCCGCGGCCGCGAAGTAGACCGCCGACCCGCCCAGGATATTCTCCACCCGCCCCGCCGGGGCTTCGATGGTGTCAATGCCGATACTGCCGGTTACCAGAAGGCTCATTTGATTTTCGATTTTCGATTTCCGATTGTCGAGTTTCGATTGACCGCCCCGATCCAACGCTGTGGATCCGCTGGGTAGCCCACCCATATGCTCATCTTAGCAGGACCGGACGCCTCTGTCAGCCAGAAGTCGCCGCCTCCTTGTTCACGAAAGCCGCTGGACAATTCCGATAAAGGATGCAGTATGGGTAGTTTCCGGCTGCGGATGGCCCGCGTCGGATGTCGACGACCATGACCGAGATCGAGATTGCAATGAACACGCCGAACAACGAAACGGGCGAAACC
>CBDVCA010000278.1:0-2007 GCA_965372365.1 uncultured bacterium | reverse complement strand
TGTATCCCCTGCTTCTGCCGGCAGGCGTTGGAGGCGGCTCGGTTCGTGACCGATGACCCCGCCGTCCATGAGCGGGTCGTGCGCGATATGCTCGGATCCGTCGCCGACATGGACCTGGGGCAATGCCCGCCGATGATCGCCCAGCAGATCCACCGCCGGCTCCGCGAGATCACCGGCGTGAACGACCCGTACCGGGCGGTGAAGGATCGCTTCAATCGCATGGCGCTGGAGATGCTGACGGAACTGTCGGTTCGTGTGGGCGAAGCCGCCGACCCGCTGGCGACGGCGATTCGTTTGGCTATCGCCGGCAACGTGATCGACCTTGGCGTCAACGGCGGCATCACCGAGGATATGGCCAGACGAGACATCGCCAATGCGCTGGATGAACCGTTCTGCGGCGATATCGAAGGGTTCTGTCAGGCGATCGAGAAGGCCGACCGGATTCTGTACCTGGCCGACAATGCCGGCGAGATCGTGCTCGATCGGCTGCTGATCGAACAGTTGCCGACCGATCGCGTGACGGTGGTTGTTCGGGGCGAGCCGATCCTCAATGACGCCACGATGATCGACGCCCACACGGCCGGCCTGTGCGACCTGGTGGAGGTCATCGACAATGGCTCCGACGCCCCCGGCACAATCCTCCCCGACTGCAGCGAGGACCTGCGGCGACGATTCGCCCAAGCCGATCTGGTGATCGCCAAGGGCCAGGGGAACTTCGAAACACTGAGCGACGATCCGGCCGGTATTGGGTTCCTGTTCAAGGCCAAGTGCCCTGTGATCGCCGATCACGTCGGGCTTCCAATGGGGACGCATGTTCTGCTGTACTCGCAATGCGAGTTGGAACCAATACCTGCGTCACCGGAGGCGTGTGCATGAAAGTCGGAATCCTGCGTTGTCAGCAGACTGAGGATATCTGTCCTGGAACCAAGCGCCTCAGTACGGCGATCCAAGGCGCCGAAGCCTTCGAAGCCATTGGGCCGGCCGATTCGGCAACGAGCAAACAAGAATGGATGTATCCCCTGTTACCAGCGTTACCCGTGTTACCCGCGTTACCCAAAAGCCCGGGAGCAATAGGAATCTTATGAGTCCCAACTCCGGCCAAGCATGCGACGTTGACCCCTCCCGGCGCGAACTGGACGAACGGGTGCTTCAGACCCGCATGGAGAGCATCGATCGCAAGATCCTGGTGCTTTCAGGCAAGGGCGGCGTCGGCAAGAGCACCGTCGCAGCCAACCTGGCGGTGTCGCTGGCGCAAGCCGGCAAGAAGGTGGGCCTCCTGGACGTGGACCTTCACGGGCCGAGTATCCCGAAAATCCTGGGGCTGAACGACCAACGCATTAGATCCGACGCCGGCGGCGGCTTCGCCCCCATCCGGATGAGCGAGAACCTGTCTGTCGTTTCGGTGGGCATGATGCTGACCAGCGCCTCCGACGCCGTGATCTGGCGCGGGCCGATGAAATACAATGTCATCCGGCAATTTCTCAAGGATGTGGAATGGGGCCGACTGGACTATCTGGTGGTCGACTCCCCCCCCGGCACCGGCGATGAACCCCTGGCCGTGGCGCAGATGGTCGGTGAAGGCTCATGGGCGGTCGTCGTCACCACGCCGCAGGAGGTCGCCATTGCCGACGTACGTCGCAGCGTGTCCTTCTGCAAGACGCTCAAGCTCCACGTGGCGGGGATCATCGAGAACATGAGCGGCCTGACCTGCCCGCACTGCGGCGAGCAGGTGGATCTGTTCAAGGTCGGAGGCGGAGAGAAACTCGCCGTCGAGATGGGCGTCCCGTTCCTCGGCCGCATCCCGCTCGATCCCCACATCGTCACCTCCGGCGATAGCGGCGCGCCGTTCACTCAGTCGTTCCCCGACAGTCAAGCAAGTCAGGCGTTCAGGGCTGTGATCGCCCCGATACTGAACCCCACCGGAGCGGACGAGTCGTCTCCTCCGATTCCCAAACGCAAGGAAACCAAGAAAATGAAGATCGCCATTCCCATCGCTGACGGCAAGCT
>CBDVCA010000277.1:0-2094 GCA_965372365.1 uncultured bacterium | reverse complement strand
GGTTGAGGCCGGTTTGAGGCCGGTTGAGGCCGGTTTGAGGCCGGTTGAGGCCGGTCAGAACCACCCAAACCCGAATTCTCCGCCCAATATTTTCCTCCGGCGTCCCGCGATCCATCGCAGCGAGCGTGTCGCATGGAGCTTGCCTCGGCGGCTCCGGCGCTATCGAAGAGAGCTTGTCCCGCGGTTCCGGCGCTATCGGAGAGAGCTTGCCCCCGCGGCCGCGGCGCTGTCGGAGAGAGCTTGCCCCGCGGCCGCGGCGCTGTCGGAAAGAGCTTGCCGCGGCGCGGCGGGATTGCCGTCAGCCCCATCGGGGCGAAAGAATTGTAGCCCGGTCCGTAAGGGCCGGGTCGCCAGCCCGCTCATAGTGAACAAGCCCCGTTCAGGGGCGGCAGGCCGTTCGGCCGATCCGCTCTGTCGCCCCTGAGGGGCTTGGTTGCACAGGCGGCGGCGCTTTCTCCCCAGCCCTCACGGACCGGGCTACCATTCTGCCGGCCCTACGGGCCTCCTCCCGCGACGCCGTCAACTGGCCCTGCCATTTCAACGCCAGGCCTTCATCGCCAGAAGCGTTGCCTCCGAAACCAGTCCCCCACGCACTCTATTCCGGGTTACCGCCACGCGCCGTTCCCTCTACATTCGGTCTCACCGGAAACTCATTTCACCGCCGCTACCAGCCGCATCACGCCGCGGACATGAGATGAAATGCCCGTATCGCCTCGTCAATCGAAGAGACCTGATATGCCGGCACCCATAACGAGCCCTACCTATGGCGTTAGAGCATTTTGCATAATATCTGTCGCCTTCATGCTGGTTGCGGCATCGGTTGGCGGCGTCCGTTTCCATCGCCATAGCAACGGCTATGGCTGCTTCAACGTCCTTGCCAGCCTCGTCCTCACCTACGACTGAACACGACATCTATTATGCACAATGCTCTAGTACTCCGTCACATCAAAACCTACTAACTCCGCTTGTGGCGAACGGTCATCGGCTTCGTCAGAAAAACTCGGCATATCCTCGAATATGCCATCGTCTTTCTTCCTTGCATCTGACCATCCGGCACGGCGCGGACTTAGCATGTTTTGGTGTGACGCAGTACTAGTAACGACTTGCAAGATCTCGCGCTCAATTTAACGGCCGTGCCCCCTTTTCCAGAACTCCTTCGATCTCTTGAGCGATTAGCGCTTGCGCCTGCGGCGAGCCATCATCAGACTGCCCATGCCCAGCAGTGCCAGCGAAGCGGGTTCGGGGATCTGGACTTGGTCGAACGAGAGGTTGTCCATGGCCAACGAAGTGTGCCTCCCGGCAGTGCGGCCGAGAGACAGGGTCAATATCTCGCCGCCGACGCCGGTCACATTGGGCGTTAGGGTCGACCGGCCGCCGTCGTTGCCCGGGTCGTTCACCGAATTGAACTCAATCCAAGTACCGGCCGAAAGGACGCCGCTGGCGTCACCGGCGATGCTCCACTCCACGATCATGCTATTACCGCCGACCCATTTATCCAGGTCAAAAGACACGATTGCCACATTGTAGCCGACTCCCGGGGTGAAGACGATCGTAGCCGGGTTGGCGCCACTCGCCCCCTCCATTTGGTAGGCGTCGCCGCGGCCGTCCCAGTCTGCGTACTGGTCCCAGTTGGAGCTGACCGCCCAAGCGAGCGCGACGTTGAGAGTGCCCGGCTCATTCGATCCGTGGTCGGAAGGAACAGCGTCGTTCGTACTGCCCAGACCTGTCAAGATCGTCGCCGCCTCGGCATGCCGCCCAGTGCAGACCAATAGCAACGCCACCCACACGGCGGCAAGCGCCCATACGGTCCTGGTGCGGTTTCTTGTAGACATGTTTCTCTCCATTTTCTTTTCCCTTTGCTTACAAAGCTTGAACGAAACGCGCGATCCTCTTCGCACGCCCATCGCCCATCCGTTTCGGCCTGCCGACAACGCCGGCCCGAGACTCACGCGAACTGTCCCGTCCGACTTCGGAGGTGTTGTCATCATGATACCACGTTTTCGCGTAGGGCCAAGAGAAACACCCGCCAGACCAATCAGGGTGTGCGACATTTTTTAGTGGCGCTACGTAATGCCTTATATTACAGTGACTTAT
>CBDVCA010000276.1:0-2182 GCA_965372365.1 uncultured bacterium | reverse complement strand
ACGCCCCGCTTGGCGTCGGCGCCGTCCAAGGCGGCGACGAAATCGCGGGCCGTCTTCATCTCGACCCCGGCGACCTTCTTGACCAGCATACCGGCGCGAATTCCCAGCCGCGAGGCGATCGCATTGGCCACGCCGGTAATCACAACGCCCTCGGTGTCGGCGGGGTACCCGAACCGCCTGGCCAACCCCGCCGTCATATCCGAAACCTTCACGCCCCATCGATCCGCCGAGCTCGGCTCGCTGGAACGGGCCGACCCTTCGAGGCCGAAGGCCTTGGCGAGGTCGTCGGGCTGATCGCCCAGAGTGACGGTGACCATTTGGGTCCGGCCGTCGCGAAGAATCTTGAATTCCTGCTTCGTCCCCGGCGCCATACCGGCGATGCGATAGCGGAACTCCTGGCCGTCGGAAATCTCCCAGCCGTTGAGGCCGATGACGATATCGCCCACTTCCAGCCCACTCTTGGCGGCCGGGGAGTCGTCCAACATGCCGATGACGCGAACGCCGTCGTCGGCCGATTCAAACTGGATGCCCAGGAAGCCCCGAGAGACCCTGCCCTTGTCGATCAACTGGGCCATCACGCCTTTGACGAGGTTCGAAGGGATGCTCAATCCGATGCCGGCGAACGCGCCGGTCGG
Organism: uncultured bacterium; assembly: GCA_965372365.1. Lineage (GTDB taxonomy): Bacteria > Planctomycetota > Phycisphaerae > SM23-33 > FEN-1343 > CBDVCA01. Next base: position 1,547 of record CBDVCA010000276.1, on the reverse strand, counting down.
CGTGACGATGGCCGTATTGACGCCGATCACTTCGCCACGCATGTTCACCAGGGGGCCGCCGCTGTTGCCGTGGTTGATGGCCGCGTCGGTTTGGAGATAGTTCTCATACTGGCCCGAATTCGCCCCGCGCTGGGTCCGACGGCCTTTGGCCGAGATAATGCCCGCCGTGACGCTCTGCTTGAGGCCCTCGGGCGACCCGATCGCCACGACCCAGTCGCCCACTTCCATGGTGTCCGAGTCGCCCAGCGGAGCGCTGATGAGACCCTCGGCCGGAATCGTCATCACCGCCAGATCGGTCTTGGGATCGCACAGGATATTCTCGGCCGTCAGCGTTCGACCGTCGGCCAGAACGACTTGCACCTTGTCGGCGTCGGCGACGACGTGATTGTTCGTCAGAACGTAGCCCTTCTGTGCATCGACAATCACACCACTGCCAAGACCCCGGCGCGTGAACTCTCGCGACGACGACGGCGCGCGGAATCGATCGCGCATTCCGGGGGGCAGCCCCTCGAAAAACTCACGATACGGATCGCCAGCCTGGACGGTCTTGGTCACGCGGATTTCCACCACCGCCGGACTGACGGCCTTGGCCACGTGGCGGAACAGCTTACTGAGCTGCTCGGCCTGAGCCATGCCCGGCAGGGCGTCGCGAACGGCCTGGTTCTCGCTGGCGGCCTGGGCGTACGCCATTCGCTCGCCAAGCAACGGACCCACCACGAACACCCCGGCGACCAACATCGCGCCAAGCACCCATAGAGCGGTTAACGTCTTTGCTGAATTCATCTTACCATTCTCTCCTCTACCACAGACCAAACGCTTCGCCCTTACGAGATCGACCTAACCCCCACTGATCACAGTCTATACGAACCATGACGCCGATAGGTTTGCCTTTTTCCGCCCCGCAAGCGACAGCGACGGTCCCAACATCAAATGATTGTACGCTATCCATATAGGGCGCGAACCGCTCCGGGTCAATTCGTTTGCAACAATCTTGAGCATTGGCGGCGATAGGGCTACCTTGACCCTCCAAGACCATCGACCCCCATCACCCAAAGGATACGCACAGCGATACGAATCGGCATCATCGGTACCGGCGGCATAGCCCATGCCCACGCCGGAGCCTTCTCCGAGATCCGCGGCGCGTCCATCGCGGCCTGCTGCGACGTCGACCAGGGGCGAGCGGAGATGAAGAAATGACACGGCGGCTCTCCACCAAGTACATGATGGAGAGCCTTTTCGGACCGGAGATTGTTCTCAGCGGCAGGCGGTTCATAAACTTTGGCGGGTGCGGCTATCTCGGTCTGCACAACCGCGCCGAGATCATCCAGGCAGGCTGCGAGGCCTTTCAGAAGTACGGCATCTCCAGCGGCATCGGTCGCCATTACGATGTCAGTAACGATCCACGTAACCGTTCACAGTTGTCCTCAATAATCCGGCTCTCATCCCGAACCGGTGGCGGGTATTCGTTCGGCCATGATGCAAAAACGTGCTCGGAACGGGGTTCGGTCGTTCAAGTGAATCTGCCGGCAAGGCCCGTAGGGCCGACA
>CBDVCA010000275.1:0-2314 GCA_965372365.1 uncultured bacterium | reverse complement strand
AGGGCCGCCGGTTACACTCTGTCATCGCCGGCGGCCTGTCCGTGTGGCGAAGAACTACCCCAATCAGGCCCATCAGCGTGGGATGGACCGGGAGTTCATTTCCGATTTCGGCTGCGAGGTCAAACGGCCCGAAGGTGAACCATGGTAGCGAAGAAACAGAGCATCTACGAAGTACGCATCACACTCCGCGGCAGCAAGCCGCCGATCTGGCGGCGGGTGGCGACGCCGTCGGATATCACGCTGGGCCAACTGCACGAGGTGATCCAGATCGCCATGGGGTGGACCGACAGTCATATGCATCAGTTCATTCTGCCGGCCAAGGCCGGCGGCGGGAGGCTGGGCGCGAAGTACTTCGTGACCAAGGTCACGCCGTGGGGCGCCCCGACGGAGATGGAGGGCGAGGATGAGAACGCCGTTACGCTCGCGGAGGTGTGCCGGAGGGTTAAGAGCAAGCTGATCTACGAGTACGATTTCGGCGACGGCTGGGAACATATCATCGAGGTGCAGAAGATCGTCGAGCCCGCACCCGGCGTGAAGTACCCCGTCTGCCTGGCCGGCAAGAAATCCTGCCCGCCGGAGGATTGCGGCGGCGTGTGGGGCTACTACAACCTGCTGGCTACCGTCTCCGATTCGAAGCGTGAAGACCACGAGGAAATGGTCGAGTGGCTCGGTGGTAGTTTCGACCCCGACGCCTTCAATCTGAAAGCGGTCAACGCGATTTTGGCCAAGTGGCGGAAAGGCTGACGGTGGAGACGACGGGCCGGATTGCAGACACGCGGCGGGCGAAGGGTCCAAGGTGAGCGGTTCGGTGGGGGAGCGGCGCAAGTCGCGTCGGCGCAAAGAAAACGGACGCCTTGTCGTGAGGAAGGCATCCGTGTCTCGTTTGCTCCATTGACGGGAGCCATTCTCCTTCGCCGAAGCTACGGAGAACAAATGGGCCGTACTGGACTTGAACCGAATGATGTAACTAATTGCTCTGGCAATAGGTTAAGGGAATTACCCAAAGCGGGTGGTGCAATTTCAGGTGCAGTTGGGAACCATCTGCCCCAGGAAGAGAAGGGACTGAGTCAACTTCTGGATGCTTGGCCCCGCCTCTCCGAGAAGGCCAAGGTGGCGATTCTCGCGATGATCGATGCTGTGACACGAACGTGATTTGTGCTTCGGAAAGTTGGCTTTGCAGGCGGGGCATGACCGGCGTCGAGCAGGAGTCCTGTCGCATCTGAATCAAGGAGTGGGAGTGGACTGGAGGGCGGCCGGGCGGGATTCGCTGCGTCCTTCGCAGAGCTCAGGATTTCGCGGCGCCTGCGGCGTCGAAACCGCGTACCGCCGCTGTGCGTCGGAGCGTGTTCGAATACCGCCTGGGAACCCTGTGTGCACAAAACCCCCCGATCCTTCTTGATCGGCTTTCCTGTTGTGAGTACCGGAGAGGGCGGGATTCGATCGAGCCAAATTCTATAGGATCATCAAGAGCCTTCACTTACAACTCAACCGATGCGGAACCAAGGACTTGGCCTCTCTCATTGCCTTATTGTCCCAACACGGTTTCTTGCTGTCTTGATACGCGATTTGAGGGCAGTTTGAGGGCAGTGCGAAGACACGGTCTTCAGATTAGATAATGCGGGCGGTCATATGCGTACGCGCCCAACTGCGCATCCGTCGCCGGCTCGAACGTCCCGTCGTCGTCATCGTACTCGTAGGCGGAGATCGACCAGCCGGCCAACCCCGCCCGCAACGCCGTCACGCAGAAGTTCGCTTCCATCGTGTTGCTCAACTCCCAACTCAACACACACCGACTGAACCAGTCCATCACAGCCACCAAATACGCGAAGCCGCGATACAGCCGGAGGTACGTGATGTCCGCACACCAGACGTGGTCCGGCCGAACAATCGTAAGATTCCCCAGCAAATACGGATACTTCGTGTGCTCCCGGCAAGGCTGCGACGTGGTCCGACGCAGTCGCGGGTACACCGCCTGCAAGCCCAACGTCTTCATCAGACGACGAACACGCTTGGGGTTCACGTGGAGCTTGAACCGCTCGGCCAACGCGTCGGTTATCCCGGCGCGACCAAGGTTCGGACGCTCCGTGTACAGCCGGTCGATCGCGTTGAGCAACTGCTGTTCAAACGCCGCGGCCGTCGCGTCGCGGACGATAATACACGCTGCTGCGATTCAGCGAGAGCAACTCGCACTGGCGAACCATCGCCAGGGCCTTATTGTCGCGTTCGGTGAGCATTCGTTTGGCCTCAGTCGTCAATACCGACGCCTCCCTCAGAAGCTTGGCTTCATGCGGCGATAGAGACTGGCCTGGGTGAA
>CBDVCA010000274.1:0-2350 GCA_965372365.1 uncultured bacterium | reverse complement strand
GCAGATTCACTTGAGCGATCAGACCCAATTCCAAGCACGCTCTTGCATCATGGCCAAACGAATATCCGCCGCCGGATTGGGATGAGAGCCCCATTATTGAAAAGAAACTGTGAACGGTTACCGTTTATCGAAGAAGAGTTCCGTCGCTATGGTGTGGCGGCGACGGTTAGGCAGAAGAACCTTGCAGAACAGAGTTGAACTACTTGACATAGTACCAACTAGGTGCATAGAATGCTCACGATGGATAAGAACCTAAACACGTTCAGCAACCAGATCCGCCGCGTTGTGGATGAGTCCGGCCTGACCCGCTACGCAATCTGCAAGAAGGCCGGAATCGACCAAGGCACAATGAGCCGCTTCATGGCAGGGAAAGTGGGTTTGTCGCTGGCGACACTTGACGCCTTGGCCGAAGTGCTCGGGCTTGATGTTGTGGCGCGAAAGAATCCCAGACGAAAGGGAAGGTGAACCATGCGGGCATTTCAGAGTTCATACAAGGACAAGCGCGGCCGGACGCGGAGAACCCTGACGTGGTACGTGGAGTTCACTGACCACCTGGAGGTAACCCGTCGGGTGTCGGGGTTCCGCGACCGCAAGGCGACCGAATCGCTGGGCCGACGGATTGAGCAGCTTGTCTGGTGTAAGGTCGGCAGGGAGCCGCTGCCGCCGGAACTGAGCCGCTGGATTGAAGGGCTGACCCCGAAGATCCGAAAGAGGCTGGCCACGCTCGATCTGCTCAGCGCCGGCAAGGTGGCGGCAATGTCGTCGCTGCTGGAGCATATCAGCGGATCGGACGACGCTCCGGGCTGGCGGCAGTATCTGAAGGCCAAGGGTAATACGGCCGCTTACGTGGACAAGACCGTCGGTCAGGTGGAGCGTGTCTTCGGCGCCTGTGGGTTCATCAACTGGAGCGACCTGTCGCCGGGCAAGATGATGAAGCACCTTGACGACCTGCGAGCCGACACGGCCGACGAGGGCGGCGCCGTCAAGCGTGGATTATCCGCCCGGACGTTCAACAGCTATCTTGGCGCGGTGAAAGCGTTCTGCCGCTGGATGGTCAAAGACGGCCGGGCCAGCGAGAGCCCCTTGGCGCATCTGGACGGGCTCAACGTCCGGACCGATCGCCGGATCGTTCGCCGGGCTTTGAGCGTGGAAGAACTGAGTTGGCTGCTGGCTTCGGCGGGCGAACAACCGGAGCGATACGGTATGACCGGCGCCGCGCGTGCATTGCTCTACCGGCTGGCGGTGGAAACGGGCCTCAGGGCCGGCGAGTTGGCCAGTTTGAAACGATCGAGCTTTGCCCTCGACGCTGACAACCCGACGGTCACCGTGGAAGCAGCCTACTCCAAACATCGCCGCGAAGACATCCTGCCCTTGCGTGCGAACAGCGCCGCGGCGTTGGCTGAGTTCATGGCGTCCAAGTTGCCGACTGCTTCGGCGTTCGCCATGCCGCCGGGCACGGAATTGGCCGCGATGCTCCGGGAAGACCTCGCCGCGGCCCGTCAGGCGTGGATGGAGAGCCACAGGCAGCCCCAGGAACGCACTGAGGCGAATGAGACGGCCTTCCTCTTGCCTGTGGATGATTCGGGCCGCGTGGTCGATTTTCACGCCCTTAGGCACACCGCAGGCAGCCTGCTTGCCGCCGGGGGCGTTCACCCGAAGGTCGCTCAGTCGCTCATGCGGCATTCAGACATCAACTTGACCCTCTCGGTACACCCACGTGTACGCCGGTCAGGAAGCCCAAGCCGTGGCCGACCTGCCGGATTTCAAGCCTCCCGTTCGCCGGTCGGCCCAGGCTACCGGGACCGACAATGCGACCCCACAGGGCGCCGCCGAAACCTTGGCGCGAAACTTGGCGCTTCAGGGCGTATCCGAGCGTACTTCCACGGACAAGGACGGACGCAACACCGCCAAACCCCCGAAAGAGAAAAGCCCCATGAACATTGACCAAAGCCAACGTTCACGGGGCGATTCTTCGACTGGGCCCTGTAGGATTCGAACCTACGACCAAGGGATTATGAGTCCCCTGCTCTAACCGCTGAGCTAAGGGCCCGGCGTTGCTTTTGGGGCGACGGGGGGTATTATGGCGATGCGGAGGCGGTAACGCAATTGGCAACCCGGTCGATTCGTGATTCTGCGGCGGGAGTGCAACAAGGGCGTCGAAGACGCGTCTATCGATGCGTGGCCGACGGATACGCAATGAATACTCGGCGAACAAGAAGATTGATCCTGCTGCTCGTGGCCGTCGCGGCTTGTCTTGCGGTCGCCCAGGCCGCCTATGCACGCGCCGGCGGCGGTGGAGGTTTTGGCGGCGGCGGCGGCGGTGGTGGTGGCGGCGGCGGCGGTGGTGGCG
>CBDVCA010000273.1:0-2361 GCA_965372365.1 uncultured bacterium | reverse complement strand
GTTTGCGAACCTTTCCGCCGTCGCGGTAGGATTCTCTCAGAAGGATGCATGGCGGTGAGTCTCTATTGGGTACGCTTTCTATGTACATGACTACCACGATAGCCATTACGCATTGTGCCGCAAGAACAATCTGAGTATTCCTTGCAATTGACATGGGTACACTTATCAGGCCAAAAAGAATCTTAACCTCATTATCTCACAAGTGATTATCCGCAAAAATCAGATTCGAAATGCTGGAACTTCAGCTCAGCAGCCCGTTGAAAAAGCTGTTCCTGCTGCGATCGGCCCCATTGTCTGTGCGTCTGCATCAGCGCTGAAAGTACTCGGCAATGCAACGGCCTCGCCTGTGTTTTCTTCCTTGATGCTCGCCCATTCAGCCCGATCTCGCGACGGACCCCATTTTTCAACGGACTATTAGCCTCCGCCGTCGAATCTGTACCCGATCTCCCGGACGGTCCTGATATAGACGGGCCGGCGCAGGTCCGGTTCGATCTTGGTCCGCAGCGTGTTGACGCACCGATCCACGCTTCGGTAGGTCACGAACACGTCGCGCCCCCACACGCGACGGAGAATCTCATCACGCGTGTACGCCCGCCCGGGCCGACCGGCCAGCAGCCCCAGCAGGCCAAACTCCTTGGGCGTCAATGCGATCGGGGCGCCGTCGCGGCTCAAGATGCGAGACTCGTGATTCAGCTCGTACGGCCCGAAATGCACCACGTTCGCATCCGCCCGACGGCGCCGGCGGATGAAGGCGTTGGCCCGGGCCAGCAATTCGTTGATGCTGAACGGCTTGGTGATGTAGTCGTCGGCGCCGAGATTGAGCCCCAACACAATATCCGACTCCTGCCCCTTGGCCGTGAGCATCAAAACCGGCGTCTCCAACCCCTCGGCCCGGACGTGGCGGCAGATTTCGTACCCGTTGACCCCGGGGAGCATGATATCCAGCAGGATCAGGTCGACGTCATCCCGGCACGCCTCACGCAGACCTTTGTTGCCGTCGGCGGCGGTCCGCACATCGTAGCCGGCGAAGGTGAAGTTGTCGGCCAGGCCGCGACGCATGGTCGGGTCGTCTTCGATAATCAGGATGGTTTCGCCGGCCATGATTCGCCTCTTCAAAACGCCTCCGGCGGCCCATCCACCGGGAGCTTCACCACAAACGTACTGCCCCGGCCGACGCGGCTGTCGATGTCGACGGCGCCGCCGTGGGCGGTTACGATGAACTTGACAATACTCAACCCCAACCCCACCCCGCCGGCCGAACGAGTCAGCCGCCGGTCGACCTGAAAGAACCGGCCGAACACCTTCCGGGCGCTGCGCCGGCTCAGGCCGATGCCGTTGTCGGAGACCGCGATGCACACGTGGCCGCCGGCGGCGTAGGCCCGCACGGCTACCTGCTTGTCGTCGCCGGTGTACTTCCAGGCGTTGTCCAGAAGGTTCAGCAGAACAATGACCAACGCGTCGGCATCGGCGATGACGGTGGGCAGATCGTCGTCCAGACTGACCCTCAACTGACTGGCCGGGGCGGAGAAACGATCGCCGACGGTCTCGACGGCGGCGGCGAGGACCTCGTCGATCCGGGTTTCGGTCATGTCGAACGCCCGCTTGTTGCGCTCCATCCGGGAGAAGGTCAGGAAATTATCGATCAGCCGGCTGAGCCGGTGGTTCTCCTTGGCGATCATCTGCAGATACTCCCGGGCGCGGTCGCCATCGCCGACGCGGCCGGCCAGGAGAGTGTCGACCAGAACCCGCATGGAAGCCAGGGGGGTTTTCAGTTCGTGTGAGACCGTCGCGATCAGATTGTTCTTCAGCCGCGTCACCCGCATGTGACGGGCCACAAGTCGGCCGGCCAGTGCGGCCAAGATGATGGTCGCGGCCACGACCAGCGAACCGGTCCACACGTACACGGTCACTTGTCGCTGCGCCGCGGCGGCGAAGGGGTCGTCGCCGACCAGCCGGACGGCCAGCGACCATCCGGGCAATCGCTCGCTGATTGGGACGGTCACCAAGGCCGACGAGGCCGCGTCGACCTCACCGGGGGCGGTCACCGCCACGGCCGCCCCGGGCGTCACGGCGGCCGCGTCGATCATCGCCTGCATGTCGGCTGCGATGCGATGCTTGTCAAACAGGGCCGTCACGCGACCGTCGTCGGTCCCAAGGCGCCACAGTCCCTCGATGCGTGTCCGCTGCAGCGCCGCCCCGGAAGGGCGAACCTCCCCGGCGGCCAGCAGTTTCAGGGCCAGCGCCTCGGCCGCCCGGGTCGGAAACGGCCCCACGGGCTCCGGCCCACGGGCCAGTCGGCCCATCAGGAACAGCCGCTGGGCCGACGGCAGGGTCGGCTCGCCGTAGTCGGTCAGGCGTTCG
>CBDVCA010000272.1:0-2391 GCA_965372365.1 uncultured bacterium | reverse complement strand
CCCACCCCAAGACACGACCACCACCGCTGCGAACTCAACGCCGCGACGGTCGGGGAAGCCGTCCGGGGTCCGCGAGCAAAACGGGGCGAGCCCAATCGCATGGACCCGCCCCGCGTCGTGTGTCTTCAGTCTGGCAATCGCCCTATTCGGCTTCTTCCTTGGCCTTTTCGCCCGCGGCGATGATCTGCTGCTGAACGCTGTTCGGGACGCCTTCGAAGTGGCTCAGTTCCATCTCGTACGAGCCCTGCCCGGCGGTCATCGAGCGGAGGGTGCTGTTGTAGGTCATCACCTCGCTCAGGGGCGCCTGGGCCTTGATCACCTGCATGTTCCCCGGCAGCGAGTCCATGCCCGTGATGCGTCCGCGACGGCCGTTGAGGTCGCCGGTGATGTCGCCCATGTACTGGGCGGGTACGGTGATTTCGATATCGACGATCGGCTCCAGCAGAACGGGCTTGGCCTTCTTGATCGCGTCGATGAACGCCCACTTCCCGGCGGCGCGAAAGGCGACTTCCTTGGAATCGACGGGGTGGTGCTTGCCGTCGTAGACGACAACCTTCACGTCCGAGAGGGGGTATCCGGCGATGGCGCCGCCGGAGAGCACGTCGCGAACGCCCTTCTCGATAGCCGGCAGATACTGCTGGGGGATGGACCCGCCGAAGATGTCATCTTCGAAGACGAACCCTTCCCCGCGTTCGAGCGGCTCGACCCGCAGATACACTTCGCCGAACTGCCCCGACCCCCCGGTCTGCTTCTTGTGGCGGTGGTGGCCGTCAGCCTTGGTGGTGATCGTCTCGCGGTAGGGAATCTTCGGCGGACGCGTATCGACCTCCATGTTGAACCGGCTCTTCATCTTGGCCATGATGATACGAATGTGCAGATCGCCGATCCCGCTGATAACGGTCTCCTGGGTCTGGGAGTCTCGCGAAGGCACGAACGTCGGGTCTTCTTCGGAGAGTCGGCTCATGGCCTCGGCGAGTTTCTGCTCCTCGCCGCGTTTCTTCGGTGAGATCGCCAGCGTATACATCGGCGTCGGGGCCTTCACGCCGGCGCGGAACATCGGCGTCGCGTCGTGGTGCAGTACGTCGCCGGCTCCGATATCCTCGACCTTGGCCAGGGCGATGATATCGCCGGCGACGACCTGCTTGGTCTCGATGGAATCCTTGCCCAGCAGTTTGAACATGTGGCCGATCTTGGTCGACTTCTTGCCGTCGCCGATGATGTAGGTGGTGTCGGGGGCCGCCGTGCCCTGCAGCACGCGGATCCAACTGAGCTTGCCGACGAACGGGTCGCTGGTCACCTTGAACGCCTGCGCCACAAACGGCTTGGACTCGTCGCACTCGATGGGGACTTCGGCGGCGTCTTCGGTCTCGCCGTCCAGAACCGACTTGCCCGGAACCTGCGCTGGATTGGGGAAGTAGTTGGCGACCGCTTCGAGAAACTCCTTGGCGCCCACTTCGGCCCGGGCGTCGGTGAACAGAACGGGAATCACCGTGCCTTCGACCATCGCCGTACTGAACGCCGCGGCCAGTTGCTCGCCGGTGACCTCTTCGCCGCCGAGATAGGCTTCCATCAACGCCTCGTCGGCCTCGATCACCGATTCCATCAACTCGTTCTGAGCGTCGGCGACCGACCCGAGAGCACTGTCGCCTTCGGTATTGACGAAGCAGTCGAGAACCGCGGCGCCGCCTTCGGCGGGCAGGTTCATCGGCTTGCAGGCGCCGCCGAAGGTCTCGGTGACCGAGGCCATCACCTCGGCAAACCGGACGTTCTCAGACTGAATCTTGTTAATCACAATCGCCTTGGGCAGCGAAAGGCTGTTGGCCAACTTCAGCATCCGTCGGGCGCCCGCTTCGACGCCGGCGGTGGCGTTGATCACGAACACGGCCACGTCGGCGCCGCCGATGGCGGTCACGGCCCCACCGACGAAGTCGGGATACCCCGGAGCGTCAAGAATATTGATTTCCTTGCCGGCGCACTGGACGTAGCCCATGGCCGGGTCGATGGAATATTGGTGTTCCTTCTCGAGCGGATCGTAGTCGAGCACCGTGGACCCGTCGTCGACGCTGCCCATGCGGTTGGTAACCCCCCCGGCGTGCAACATCGCTTCGGCGAGCGTCGTCTTGCCCGCGCCGCCGTGCCCAACGAGAATGATGTTCCGAATATCCTGCGGCTTCTGCGCTGCCATCGCTTCTCCAGTCCTCAACAACAGATGCTGCTGCTCGTTTCATTCAACCCGCGGCCCGCACAGACCGTAGGGCCCATCTCGCGACAGATTTGAATCGTCAAGTATAGAAGGCTTCACCCCGTCGGCAAGGAAATTCTGCCGGAGGCTCCTCCCCGTGAGCGACCTTCTTTTGTGGCAGTGGCTATGCGGCTCTTTGGATTTGCCAG
>CBDVCA010000271.1:0-2586 GCA_965372365.1 uncultured bacterium | reverse complement strand
GTCCGGCCCTTGGGCGGAGCCGCCAGGGCCAATTCCAGCTCGCGCCGGGGCAGGTCGACGCTGACGATTTTCACCTGCAGCGGGTCGCCCAGGCGGATCCGGGTTCCGCTGCGCTGGGCAATCACCTCGCCGGCGGCCGGGTTGGGCTCCCACCAATCGTCGCCGAGGTCTTCCAGGCGGATCAGCCCCTCGACCAGGTACTTCGCCGACTGCACGAACACGCCGAACGAGGTTACCCCGGTCACCACGCCCTCGAACGTCTCGCCCACATGATCGGTCAGCATCATCAGCACCAGCAGCGTGCGAAGTTCCCGTTCGGCCGCCGCTGCCCGCCGTTCGGTGCGGCTGCAGTGCTCGCCCAGCTTGCCGACCTCGGCGGCGCCGGCGACGGTCTCGGTATCCAGCACGCCGCGGATGTGGGCGTCCAGCAACCGGTGGACCTGCAGGTCAGGGTACCGCCGAATGGGGCTGGTGAAATGACAGTAGCACTTGCTGGCCAAGGCGTAATGGCCAACGTTCATCGGCGAATACTCAGCCGATTCGAACGTCTTGAGCAGCGCCAGGTTCACCGCGTAGCTCTCGGGGCGGCCCTTGACGCGATCGATGAGGGCCTGGATATCGGGCCGGCTCAAATCGGTGGATACCTTGTACCCGCACGCCCGGATGAACTCGCGAAGATGCCCCCCCGACTCCGGGTCGCGATCCGGATGGATCCGGCGGAGGAACGGGACTTTGAGTCGAGCCAACAGCCGAGCCGCGGCTTCGTTGGCCTCGACCATGAACATCTCGATGATCGTATGCGTGAAGCTGTCGTCGGCCGGTTCGACGCCGATAACGCACCCCTCATCAGAGAGCACCAGTTCGACTTCGGGCAGGTCCAAATGCAGCATTCCGGCCTCGCGGCGGCGGGCTTCGATCCTCCGGGCCAGCGAGGACATCTGCCGCACCAGGGCGACGACGTTGGCGTCGTATCCGCCGGTGCGCCCGTCGAGAATGCCCTGGGCCTGCTTGTAGGTGAGCCGCTTGGCCGAGCTGATCAGGCCGTTGGCCATCCGACTCTTGAGCACGTTGCCGTCGGCGTCGTAGTCGATCAGAGCCGTCTTGACGAATCGCGGCCGCCCTTCCTGGAGGCTGCACACGCCGTTGGAGAGAATCTCCGGCAACATCGGCACAACCTTGCGGGGGAAGTACACGCTGTTGCCCCGCTCGCGAGCCTCCTCGTCGAGGTCGCTGTCGGCGATAACGAAGCTGGACACGTCGGCGATGTGAACGCCGAGGGTAACGCCGCCGTTGCCGTTGGGCTGAATCGAGATCGCGTCGTCGTAATCCCGGGCCGTGTCCGGATCGATCGTGGCCACGGTCCAGCCGGTGAAATCCTCTCGGGTCGGGTCGCTCTCGGGGTCGAAACCGTCCAACGCTCGTCGGGCGTCGGCGATGGCTTCGGGGCTGAATTCATCAGGCAGCCCGTGCTGGCGGATCATGCCGAGGGTTTCCACGTCGATCGGTCCGCCGGAGCCGAGCGATTCGACGATCACGCCGCGGGCGAGGTCGGTGGAGGTTGGATAGTGGATGATCTCGACGACCACCTTATCGCCCTCGCCGGCGGTCGGGCCGACGTCGTCGATGAGGATCGGATCGGTGAACGTCCGCCCCTGCGGCATGACGAACCAGAAGGGCTTCTTCTGCTTGGCTCGATCGAGTTCGCCGACGAACCGGCTCTCGCCCCGAGCGAGGATTTCGACGATCTCGCCACGGTACACCATCTTCCCGTCGCGCTTGCCGCCGCGACGAACGCTCGCGGCCACCGTATCGCCGGTGATGGCGTCCATCGCGCCGCCTTCGGGGATGAACAGATCGCCGTGGGCGTTGGGTTCTTCGGGGATGATGAAGCCGAACCCGCGCGGATTCGCGCGGTACGTGCCCACCACTTTGTTAGGCATCGGCGGCAGGCTCAGGTCGCTCTTGGGACTGTACACCACGCGGCCGGCGTCTTTGAGGCGTTTGACCGCGTCGCGAAAGGCCGCGTAGTCGCTGTCGTCGACACCCATTCGCCGGGCGAGCTGGCGCAGCTTCAGCGGGCGGTAGTTCTTGTCGGCCAAGCATTTGATGATGGATTCTAGATAGGTTTCAGGCATAATCGCATATTCTAAGCGACATCAACCCAAGCAGCTAGGAGAAACATACGATGGAATCGATCCTTGATTTGACCTCACAACTCGGCAAGGCCATCAGCGAATCGAACCAAGCCGCGGCTTTGCGTACGGCCCGCGCCGCGATCGAGACCGAAAGCGACCTCGTGACGACCATGAAGGCCTACCAGGAGCAGATGGAGAAGCTGCAGAAGGCCGAGCAGGAAGGCGGGACCATCGAGGTCGCCGACAAGCACACGCTCGAAGAGCTACACAACACCCTCGTCAGCTCCGACATCTTCAAAGCTTTTAACGCCGCCCAGATGGAGTACATCGACCTGATGCGCCGAGTGAACACCACACTGCGAAACCACCTCGCCGACACCGAAGCCGGCCAGTAGCCCGGCGTAGGGGACTGGCTCCGAAGCGAGAGCGCAGGGGACTGGCTCCGAAGCGA
>CBDVCA010000270.1:0-2773 GCA_965372365.1 uncultured bacterium | reverse complement strand
AGCCCGGTTTCGTCTCACAGTTCGCCCTGCTGGCTAGCCAGCGAGCCGCGCCCCGGGCGTGGGTGAACCTCGCCCAGTTGCAGCAAGCTGTGGGCCAGGCCGGCAAAGCCAATACGCTGCTGATCGCCCGGGACGATCCAGCGGCGACGATGGCGATGTTCCCGTCGCTCGATCGGATTCTCGCAGGCGAATTCCGCCCGGCCGACGTCGGGCTGGCCTTCACCGACGCCGGCGACGGCCGCGTCGCGTTGACGTCGCCTGCGACGTACCTGCCCCCGGCCGTGGTCGCGGCCGTGGCCGACGAGAAGGTCAACAGAGTCCTCATCGCCTTGATCAATACCGTCGCTGTGACCTCCGGCGACGGGAAGAAAATCCATTACGCCGTCGCCGCGGGGTTGAGCGATCCGCCCGGGGGACCGCTGGCGGCCGACGAAATCGCACTGAACCAGTGGACGGCCGATCAACTCGGCGCGGCCGTCGGCGACCGGATTGTGCTGTCGTATTACCGGCGTGAGACCGATGGGACGATGGTCGAAACCCGCTCCGACGCCCCGGAGATCGACCTGACCTTCGGCGTAGCGAGGATCGTCCCGATGACCGGCCTGGGCGCCGACCCGACGTTGACCCCGACGGTTCGAGGGCTGACCGACGCCGATTCGGTCGCCGACTGGGACCCGCCGGCCGACTTGAAGATCGACAAGGATCTCATCACCGACGCCGACGAGGCCTACTGGGATGAGCATCACGCGGCTCCGAAGCTGCTGCTGAACTACCAGACCGCCAGGCGCCTGTGGGGCGGACCGTTCGGGAATATGACCAGCGCGCGGTTCGCGGCCGCCGACGCCGACAGAATCAGAGCTGCGTTAGCCGAGGAGTTGACGCCTGCGGCCTTGGGGCTGCAGGTGAAACCGATTCGCGCCGAGCAGTTGGCCGCGGCCGCCGGCAGCACCGACTTCGCGCAACTGTACGTGGCGCTGAGCTTCTACCTCATCATCGCCGCCGCCCTGCTGACGGCCCTGCTGTGCCGCTTGGCCGTCGAGCAGCGCGCCCGCCAGTACGGCCTGCTGGCGGCGATCGGTTTCGCCCCGGTGACGATCCGCCGGTTGGCGATGGCCGAGGCGATGCTGGTCGCCCTGATCGGCTCGCTGGTCGGCCTGGTCGGCGCGATCGGCTACACCGCCGCGATCATGGCCGGTCTGCGAACGTGGTGGTTCGACGCCGTCGGGACTTCGGCCCTTTCGCTCCACGTACGCCCATGGACGCTGGCGATCGGCCTGATCGCCAGTTTGGGCATCGCCGCGATAGCCGTGGGCTGGGGCGTACGCCGCGTCGGTCGCACGCCGGTCGCGGCGCTGCTGGCCGGGCGATGGTCCACGCCGGCGATGACCCCCCGACGACGGGGGATGACCGGAACCCTCGTCACCGTCGGCTTGACGATCGCGGCCGCGGCGATGATGACGATGTCGGCGGTGGGGGTTCTCGACGTTCGAATCGGCTATCTTGTCGGCGGAGCCGTCCTGCTGGCGGCGGGGCTCGGATGGCTCAGCCAGGTGATCCGCCCGAAACGGTCGGCCTCGGCGCGAATCGTCGGCCCCGGCGCCCTTGCCCGTCTGGCCGCGGCCAACGCCGGACGCCGACCCACCCGAACGCTCCTGGCGGCCGGGCTGCTGGCGTTCACGTCGTTCAGCCTGGTTACGATCGCCGCGTTCCGGCAGAACCCGCCGACCGACACGCATCTGAAACACTCCGGCGCCGGGGGCTTCACGCTGATCGGCCGGGCCGATATCACCTTGCCCAACGATATGGCCACCCCCAGCGGCCGACGCCTGGCCGGGGCGCCCAACAGCGACGACGCGATCTGGTCTGAGGCCGGCTTCGTCGGCCTTCGTCGACGCGGCGGCCAGGACGCCAGTTGCCTCAATATCACCCGACCGACCGACCCGACAATCCTGGCCGTCCCCGCCGGGGCCTTCGACGGCCGATTCCGTTTCGCCGACGCCATCGAGAAAACCGACGACCCGTGGCGATTGCTCGACGCAACCGACCCACACGGCCCCGTCCCGATCATCGCCGACGAAGCCACCGCCAAATGGATTCTTCACCTCGCACCCGGCGACACGCTCGAGGTCAGCGACGCCCAAGGCCGGCCGGTAAAGCTGCGACTGGTCGCCACGCTGGCCGGCAGCATCTTCCAGAGCGAACTGCTGATGGCCGAAGCGAGCTTCCGCCGGCTGTGGCCCTCGCAAACGGGCGTCGGCGTGCTGCTGGCCGCGACCGATCCGGCGGGCGCCGCCGATCTGCAACGGGCGATGGCCATCGGCGCCGGCGATTACGGCCTGGCGGTCGAACCGACGTCGGCCCTGCTGGGTCGATTGGCCGAGGTGGCCAATACCTACCTCGCCACGTTCCAAACGCTCGGAGCTATGGGCCTGCTGCTGGGCGTGGCCGGGCTGACGGTCGTCCTACTGCGGAATCTGCTCGAACGCCGGAGCGAACTGGCCCTGCTGGCGGCGCTGGGGATGTCGAGGCGCCGACGCCGGCGACTGCTGCTGATCGAGAACGCCTTCACGCTCACCGCCGGACTCGGCGTCGGGTTCGCCGTAGCGATGGCGGCCCTGGCGGCGGCGCGACCCGCCGGAACGCCTATCAATTGGCTCGTGCTGATTGGTACGATGGCCGGTATACTGCTGGTCGGCTTGGCGACACAAGCGGCCGCGGCCACGTGGGCCGGACGGACGGTGCGCCCGGCGGACTTGCGACGGGAGTAGATCAT
>CBDVCA010000269.1:0-2792 GCA_965372365.1 uncultured bacterium | reverse complement strand
CGGGGCTACCAGCAAGGGCTATTACACCTAACACTGGGATTCAATGACTCATAGGGCATGCCGCAAAGAAATCTCACACACGTGAAGACCCTCTGCTCCACCGACGACCTACCGGCTTCCTTCGGCCAGGCCCTCGCCGATGGTGTAGTCGTAGCTGTCGCGAACGGCTTGCCACATGTCGCCGTCGGTCCGGTCGATTTCGACGATGTTCCATTCCAGAACACTCTCATCGGCCGCCGCGACGATCGGCGGGATGTCCAGTTTCCCCGAACCGATGGCCGTCAGCATCCTGGCGTTGGATTCGTCCATGGCGCCGTCCTTGAGGTGAAGCAGCACCGTTCGATCGGCCAGACTCGCCACCAGAGCCGGCGCGTCGACGCGGCCAAAGTTCGCAGCCCAATAGATGTCGATCTCGGCGATCACATCGGGGGCCAGCGCGTAAAAATGCTCCAGAGCGGTCTTGCCGTCGAGGGTGAGCATTTCGAAGCGGTGGTTGTGATAGCCCAGGCGCAGGCCCTGGCCGCCCAGTTCGTCGGCCGCGGCCTGCATGGCCTCGGCGATCCGCTTGACGTCGTCCATCGTGGTCCAGTCGGCCTCTTCCCACACGGAGCAGACAATCGTATCGGTCCCGAGCCCGCCGGCGGTGTCGACCAGTTCGCCGATGCTCTTGGAGATCGCCGGCCCGATGTGAGAGGCGATTACCGTCAGGCCAAGATCCGCCGCCGCCGCGCCAATCGTCGCGGGGGCCAGATCCCACAACGCGGCCGTTTCGATCCCTTTGTAGCCGATCTCGGCCAACTGCTTCAGTACGCCGGTGTAATCGTCCTTGGCGTACTCACGAACCGAATGCATCTGAATTCCAAGAGGCTTCATACCGATTCCTACTTCCCTTTGTTCTGAGTGTAGCGGCTGACGAAAGACGCGTAGTCTTCCGGCGTATCCATACCTTCTCCCCGATACAGCACCGTGCCGACGGCGATGTCGAACCCGTGCTGCAGCGCGCGGAGTTGTTCCAGTTTCTCGGCTCTTTCGGCCGGCGTCTGCGGCAGTTGGGTGAATTCCCGCAGGAATCCGGCCCGATAGGCGTAGATTCCCAGGTGCAGATAATACTCCACCTCCCGGCCATCGTCGCGATCGTAGGGAATTCTCGCTCGCGAAAAGTACATCGCCAGACCGCGAACGTCGCAGACGACTTTGACCCGGTTGGGGTCTTCGGCCTCGGCGGGCGTGATCGGCGTCGCCAGCGTGGCCATGGGAGCGCCGCCGCGTTGGAGCAGTTCGATCAGGCCGGCGATGCACTCGGGGTCGATCTCCGGCTCATCGCCCTGGACGTTCACGACAATATCGTCGTCGGCCAACGCCAGGCGGTCGGCCACCTCGGCGATGCGGTCGGTCCCGGTCTGGTGATCGGCCCGTGTCATGACCGCCTCGGCGCCGAAGCTCTCGCAGGCGGCGACGATGGCGTCGTCGTCGGTGGCCACCACCACCCTATCGAGCCGGTCGGCCCGCCGGACCTGCTCGACCACGTGCTGGATGAGGTACTTGCCCGTTTCGTTCAGCAAGGGCTTGCCGGGCAGGCGCGTGCTGCCCAGGCGAGCGGGAATGATGGCGATGGTGGTCATCGGTGTGGGGTTCCTCTCAAATCAAACGCGTGAAGGCGCCGCGGCGGCGATAGCGACCAACGCCGCGGCGGCCGTATCGACGTCCTCGGCCGTCGTGAACGCCCCGAAGCTCAATCGCGTCGTGCCGTCGGGGAGCGTGCCGATGGTCTCGTGCGCCAGCGGTGCGCAATGCACGCCCGGCCGTGTGAGAACGCCGTAGGTCTGCTCCAGCCTCGCGGCCAGATCGTACGGCTTGTAGCCGTCGACGCTAACGCTGAACACGCCCGTTCGATGCTCCAGTTCATCGGCGCCCGGCCCGTACACGGTCAGCCCCTCGACCCCCTCGGTCGCGGCCATGAAGCGTTGCGAATTCGCCCGGCCATGGGCGTGGATGTCGTCCACGCCGCGATCCAGAATGTAGGCCGCCCCTTCGCTAAGCCCGGCAAGCCCCACGGCGTTGTGGCTGCCGACTTCGAACTTGTCGGGCATCGTCTCGGGGTGCGTCGCCGACTCGCTGACGGTGCCCGTCCCGCCCTCGTGCATCGTGGCCAGGGCGGTCTCGGCGCCGGGGCGGATATAGAGCACGCCTGTGCCCAACGGGCCGAGCAGCCCCTTGTGGCCGGGGAACGCGACGAAATCGGCGCCCCACTGCTGCACGTCCATCGGGATATGCCCCACCGACTGGGCGGCGTCGACCAATATCGGAACACCCGCTTGGCGTGCAATCGCGGCCGCTTCGGCGACCGGCTGCACCGTGCCGGTTACGTTGGAGGCGTGGACCACCGCCAGCAGCCGCGTGTCGGGGCGGATGGCCTTGCGAATGTCGTCGGGATCGACCAGCCCGGTGCGGCCGTCGCACGGCAGGAACTCCGGCTGCAAGCCCGTCTGGGCCGCCAGGGCGTTGTAGGGTCGCAGGACGCTGTTATGGTCCAGCGCCGTGGCGATTGCATGGACCGCCCCGGCGGTGTTCAGCAGGCCGCGGATGACGATATTGAGGCCGTGGGAGCAGTTCAACGTAAAGACAATCCGCTCGGGACCTTCGGCGTTAATCAGCCGGGCGATGCGCCGGCGACAGAGGGCGAGGATCTCACCGCACGCGCGAGCTTCGGCATACGCCCCCCGGCCGGCCGAAGCGCCGCACTCGACGGCGAAGCGAGCCATCGCCTCGGCCACGGCCGCCGGCTTCGGGAA
>CBDVCA010000268.1:0-2798 GCA_965372365.1 uncultured bacterium | reverse complement strand
TTGTGTTGGTGTTGGGGTATTCCCCCCCACCCGCGCGCCCCCCCCCGTTGGGGGGGGCCCCCCCGGTGCCCCCGTTAACCCCCCCAATCCGCAATCCGCAATCTGCAATTGAAAATCCCTC
This sequence comes from uncultured bacterium, assembly GCA_965372365.1. Classification (GTDB taxonomy): domain Bacteria; phylum Planctomycetota; class Phycisphaerae; order SM23-33; family FEN-1343; genus CBDVCA01. The sequence goes on along the minus strand of CBDVCA010000268.1, from coordinate 2,677 downwards.
CTGTTGCAAATTCTCCTCGGCGTATTACCATTGATGCTTTCAAACTGAATCCTTGTTGAGGGAGAACCATGAACGACAACGCACAGGACGAACCGAAGATTATCATCGATGACGATTGGAAGGCCCAGGCCCAAGCTGAGAAGGCCAAGCTCGCCGCTGAACAGGAAGCCGGCGGATCGGCGGAGGCCGGTGGACATCCGGACTTGCCGCCGGCGACGTTTTCCACGCTGATCACCACCATGGCCTCGCAGGCGTTGTTCGCTATGGGGGCGGCGCCGGATCCGCAGACGCAGAAGCGGTATCTCGACCTCGACCTGGCGAAGTTCCACATCGATACGCTGAAGGTGATCGACGAGAAGACCGCCGGCAATCTCACCGACGACGAGAAGAGCATGCTCGACACCACGCTGTACGAACTGCGAACCCAGTTCATGCAGGTCAGCCAAAGCATGGGGGCGTGACGACGTAGCCCCCACGACGCGGCGATCATGGACGACCTGCAACGAGAGATCGAACGGCTTCGCGACGAGATTCGACGGCATGATCGGCTGTACTACACCGACGCCGCGCCGAAAATCTCCGATCGCGACTACGACCGGCTCATGGACCGCCTCAAGAAGATGGAGGCCGCCCATCCCGAATGGGTCACGCCCGATTCGCCTACCCAGCGAGTGGGGGGCGAGCCGCTGGCGGAGTTCCGGTCGGTGGCGCACGCGGCGCCGATGCTCAGTATCGACAATACCTACAGCGAGGCCGAGTTTCGCGAGTTTGACCGGCGCGTGCGGGATCGGCTGGGCGATGAGCGTTACAGCTATATCGTCGACCCCAAGATCGACGGGGTGGCCATCTCGTTGCGATATGAGAACGGCCTGCTGGTATTGGCCGCGACCCGCGGCGACGGGCGGACCGGCGACGATATCACCGCCAACGCCAGAACGATCCGGTCGATTCCGCTGCGGCTTCGCGGCGACGACGTTCCCGAAGTTGTCGAGATCCGCGGCGAAGTGTATTGGCCTCGTGCGTCGTTCGACGAATTCAACGCCGCCCGCGTCGAAGCCGGCGATGAGCCGTTCGCCAACCCCCGCAACGCCACCGCCGGCAGCCTGAAGAAACTGGACCCCAAGGCGGTCGAGCAGCGCGGGCTCGCCTTCTTCTGCCATGGGTTCGGTGAGATATCCGGCGACCTGCCGGCCGCGGCCGATGGGTGGATCGAACGCGTGAAGGGGTGGGGCGTTCGGGTGAATTCCGCTACGGAGATCTGCGACGACGCCGACGGCGTCTGGTCGTACATCGAGCGATTCGCCCGCCGACGGGGCGAACTGGGCTATGAAGTCGACGGCGTCGTCGCCAAAGTCAATCGCTTCGATCAGCGGTCGCTGCTAGGGGCTACAAGCCGCTATCCCCGGTGGTGCATCGCCTTCAAGTACGAGGCCGAGCAGGCCCGGAGCGTTCTCCTCGCCGTCGACCTCCAGATCGGCCGCCTCGGCTCCGTCACCCCCGTCGCCAGATTCGAGCCGGTGCAACTGGGCGGCGCCACCGTCTCCAACGCCAGTCTCCACAACTTCGACCATATCCGCCGATTGGGGCTCAGAATCGGCGACGCCATCGTCGTCGAAAAAGCCGGCGAGATTATTCCGCAGGTTGTGGGAGTCGTGGCCGAGGAACGTCCCGCGGACGCCGCGGAAGTACCTGTCCCGCAAGTATGCCCTCAATGCGCCGAGCCGTTGCATTGGGATACGCCCAAGCCGGACATGGTGGCGTTCCGTTGCACGAACGCCGCGTGCGAGCGGTACCTTGAGCGGCGGCAGCGGACGAAACTGCCGGAGGTCTGTCGGGTCGAGAGCGGCCGCGGATGCGACGAGCCGGTCGAGCCGGTCGAACACATGGTCGAGCTTCGCTGTGGCAATCCCGAATGCCCCTCGCGGATCCGCCAGTCGCTGGAGTTCTTCGCCGGTCGCGATCAAATGGCTATCGAGCATCTCGGCCCGGCCTTGCTGGACCAGTTGGTCGCCGCGGGATTGGTGCGGCGTTTCGCCGATCTGTACGCCCTGACGGCCGAGCAGTTGACGCCGCTGGAGCGGATGGCCGACAAATCGGCCGGGAATCTTGTGACGGCGATCGCCGAGTCGACCGACCGCGGCCCGGCGCGCGTCCTGGCCGGGCTGGGGATTCGTCATGTGGGTCGGCGTGTGGCCGAGGTGCTGATCGAGCACTACCCGGGCATCGCGGCCATTCGCGCCGCCGACGAAGCGGCCCTGACGGCGATTGCGGAGATCGGGCCGGTCATCGCGGCCAGTGTTCGTGAGTTCTTCGACAGCCACGCAGGCGCCGAGGCGGTTGATCGTTTGGCGGCCGCGGGGGTGCGTATGGAAGAGGGGGCCAAGGCGACCCCCTCCGGCCCGCTGCCCCTCGACGGCAAGACCGCCGTCGTCACCGGCGCGCTGGCCGGCTTCTCGCGCAGCGAGGCGCAGGCGGCGATCCAAGCCGCCGGCGGGCGTGCGGCGTCGAGCGTCAGCAGCAAGACCGACTTCGTCCTCGCCGGCGCCAACCCCGGCTCCAACGTGCCAAAGGCTCGCGCCCTCGGCGTCGAGATCATCGACGAGGATGAATTCCGCAGGCGGGTCGGCGCCGAGAGCCGCGAGGACAAGCCGGCCGCCCCCCCAAAGCCTCGCGGCTT
>CBDVCA010000267.1:0-2844 GCA_965372365.1 uncultured bacterium | reverse complement strand
TGCTCGGCAATGGAACTCGATCTCGCGACGGAACCCATTTTTCAACGGACTGCTAATGGGGCTGACCCGCCATGGCGTGAAACACGCCGCCAAGCCAACCACCATAATGGGAGAATGGGAGGAGAACCCCAAATCCCAACTTGACAACTGTGCCGAAATCGTCCAGAAGGGTGGCCAGCCGAACATGACCCTTTTCAGATGCCCGCACACATACGACATGCCCAGACACGCACGGACATTACTGATGTTGGCGCCGATAGCCGCGGCGGCGGCGTACGCGATGGCGTTGGCGACGATGGGTGGCCGCGTGTGGATGGGGCGGGCGCTGGCGGCGGCGGCCGCGATGAACGTGGCGACGCTGCTGGGGTACGGGCTGGACAAATGGCGCGCGATTCGCGGCGGCCGCCGCGTGAGCGAGGCGGTGCTGCTGGGGCTGGCGGCGCTGGGGGGATCGCCGGGGGCGCTGGTGGCCCAGCGGCTGTTTCGCCACAAGACCGCCAAGCGATCGTTCCAGGTTGCGTTCTGGATCCTTGTCATCCTACAGGCCGCGATCGTCATCGCCGTGCGAATCCGGGGCCAAGCGTCGCCGTGGTAATCCGTCGTGAATCTTGCGCTGGCGACGCGTTGACGCCCAAACGAGGCCCAAACAGGCGATCCCAGCAACTCGCCGCACATTCTTCGGGACAGTTGCCGTCGGCCTTTACCCTTGACAGAATCGGGAATTGCGACTAGGCTACGGCAGGTCTCGTTGGGTTCGCGGGTGTGCGAACTCTTGGGTCCGTGCAGTCGATCTTTGCGTAGCTCTGACTGCCGGATCGATCGGTGTTATTCTGTAGAGGAGGAGTGCTCTATGCTTATCAATCGCATCTCGATTGCGCGGATTCTGTGTCTGATGATGGTCGGCTGTCTCATACTGGTCCCCGCCGCCCCGGTCGCGGCAGAGCATAAGACCGCTACTTGGGAAGGCGCCGCCAACGACGACTACAACAATCCGGGGAATTGGGACATCGGCGAGGTTCCGATCAATACGATCGACCACACCTATACGGTCGTCATTCCCGCGGCCATGACGGTGGATTTCAATGTCCTCGGTTCCGGCCACCAAGTCACGCAGTTGTCGCTTGCCGCCGGAAGTACGCTGAACATCAACAACGGACGCGACCTGCAGGTGCTCGACGCCGCGGCGGTCGGGGGTGTGGTGACTACCAATAACTCCGTCTTCCTGGCCAATCACGCCGCCTCGACCCTCGACGGCACAGCGGCCCGCCTGCTCGCCTCCGGCGGCGCCACGATGACCCACGCCGGGACATCGCTGGTTCACACTTCAGTCAAGAACGGCGCGGTGTTGTCGGCCGCCGGGGCGGGTACGACCCTCGCGGCGCCTAATCTGCAATCGTTCTCCTCCACGCAGAACCCCTACGGCGCCAATGTCCGCCGTATCGAGGCGATCAACTTCGGCTCCCTCGACTTGTCGGCCCTGCAGACCATCACCGGCCCCGGCGGCGACGACCGGGTGGAGATCATCACCACCGGGGGGGGGACGATCAATCTGTCATCGCTACAGAACCTGTACGGAAGCACACGCTTCACGACCGATGCGTCCACGCTGTCGCTCAACACCATCACGTCGGCTGAGAATCTCACGTTCGGTCTGCCCGTGGGGGCGACGGTGAATCTCAACGGCCTGATAACCCAGACCCGCGGCGCCTACGATCTCCCGGCGGGCGCGACGTTCAACCTGCCTTCGCTGACCACGCTCAATAACGCCGTGGTCACGATGAGCGACGCCACCTCCGCCTTCAACGCCCCGGGCTTGACCGATATCGACCATTCGCGGTTCCTGCTGTCGGGAGGGGCGAGTCTGACCATCAACGCCCAGCCTACGTACACGCTGAACAACCTGGGCAACACGACGGTCGTTTCCAGCGACGGGGCCTCGGTGCTGGATCTGTCGACGGTGCAGACGATCGTTTCCACCCAGAACCCTTACGGCGCCAACGCTCGGCTCTTCACCGCCGGCAACGGCGGTCAGATTGACTTCTCCGGCCTGCTCACCGTCACCGGTCCCGGCGGCGATGATCGGGTGGAGTTCAAGACCCTCACCGGCGGGACGATCGATCTGTCGGCTCTGGCGATGACGACGGGGAATGTCAGGTTCGTCACCGACGCCCCGACCTACACCCTGGCGAGTCTCGCCAACGCCGGGGCCGTAACGTTCGACCTGAACGCCGGGGCCGTGCTCAGCCTGCCGGAGTTGGCCACACAGAACGGCGGCGGATATGCCGTCCCGGCCAACGGAGCGGTCGAGGCGCCCAAACTCACCTCGCTGCAGAACGCCAGCCTGTCCCTGGACGCCGGCGGTGTCTTCAACGCGCCGCTCTTGACCGATATCTCCGGTACGGCCGTCACGCTGCGGCCGAACCAGACCTTGAACACCGCCGCCCTCAATGTGATCGATAACGCCCGGCTGTTCGCCTATGGCGGAGTGACCCTGGCCGTGACCGACGGCGACTACACCAACAGTCAACTGAGCAGCGGCGACATGTTCTCCGCAGACGGGGCCGGAACAAGTCTCGACTTGTCTACCGTAGCGTCGATCACCTCCACCCAGAATCCCTACGGCGCTCATCGTCGCAACATTCACGCCACGGCCGGCGGGGCGATCGATCTGTCGGGGCTGACCACGATCGCGGCGCCGGGAGGCGACGACCGCATCGATTTTATCGCCACTACCGGTGGATCGATCGATCTGAGCAATCTGCAAAGCACCACAACCGGCAACGTTCACTTCGTCACCGACCAGCCGAGTTTCACACTGCCGCGACTGGCGCACGCTTCGGCGAT
>CBDVCA010000266.1:0-2866 GCA_965372365.1 uncultured bacterium | reverse complement strand
CCCCCGATGCAAGCCCCGACAACACACAGACCGGCTACGGGGTGTCGCCCCTATCGGGGCTTGAGACGCTATGGGGCGGACCCAACCTCGCCGCGGCGAGCTACAAATCTGTCGGCCCTGCGGGCCTCAACGGAAGATTCAAAGGATGTGGATCGGATCTACCCAAAGGCGTTGGCGACCATTGTGTAGGCCGGGGCCTTTCCACGGTTCCAGGGGTTCGCGCCAGGCCGGTTTGGCTGTATGATAGCTTGTCGGCGTCACGAGCGACTCTCGGGCGCCCAGCATCCATATCCGTTCATTGGAGCGTCCCATGGCGACATTCAGCGACATCGCCTGCGTCATTCTCGCCGGCGGCCGCGGCAGCCGGATGGCGTCGGCCGACCTGCACAAGGTCTGCTTCCCCATCGCCGGCCGACCCGCGATCGTTCGGGCGATCGACACGTACAAAGCCGCGGGGCTGCGGCATTTTCTGGTCGTGGTCGGACAGTTGGCCGAACAGGTAATCTCCACGGTCTCGGAGGTGCATCCTGAAGTGGCGTTCGTGTACCAGCCCAACCCCAAGGGCACCGGCCACGCGGCCACCATCGCCATCGAAGCGCTGGCCGCCGCGGGGCATACCGGCGACGTGCTGATCGTTATGGGCGACAAGATGACGCGTCCGGAGATCGTCAGCGATCTGCTCAATAAATTCCGCACCGAACACGACGACCTGCTCCTGGCGACCCAGCCCACCAAGGCCCAGAGCACGCTCGGGCGCGTTATGACCAACGCGAGCGGGCAGGTGCTGGGCATCGTAGAGGTGGCCGATATCGAACAAGCTCGGCGCGCCAGGCGAAAGCTCGACCTCGCCGGGCGAACGTTCACCGCCGCACAGATCGACAAGGGCTGCAAGAGCGTCAACGGGTCGATGTACGCCTGCCGGTTCGAGCCCATGCGAGAGGCTCTCGCCGGCCTGCAAGCCGGCAACGCCCAGGGCGAATTGTACCTGACCGACACGGTCGAATCGATCGCAAGCGACGGCCGCGTCCGCACCGAGTTGATCGCCGACCCCGACGACCTCATGGCGTTCAACACGCCGGCGGAGTTGCTGGCTATCGAGCAGGTGTTCCTCGGACGCGAGACGCCCTCGCGTGTGAAAGCCCCGGCCGGCAAGCGGCTAACCGCGCGAAACCTCAAGCCTGCCGGGCAATGGCTGGATATCGTCGCCGGCGACTCGGACAAATGGCGATCGGAGTTACGCCGCGTGTACGGCTGCGACGCCGATCTGACCGCCGAGCGGCGTAAGGCGATGGCCACGCTGATCAAGGCGTTCATCAAGCGTCACGGCGCCGACCGTAAGATGGTGCTGATCCGCGCCCCCGGCCGGCTGAACCTTATGGGCCGCCACGTGGACCATCGCGGCGGGTACGTCAACGTCATGGCCATCAGCCGCGAGGTATTGCTGGCCGCGGCGCCAAGGGAAGACGACCTCGTAACGATCGCCAACGTCGATTCGAAGCGATTCCCGCCGAGGGAATTTCGCATCTTCGACATGCTGCATCAGGCCAGTTGGTCCGATTGGATCGACTTCGTCAACAGCCAGGCGGTGCGGAAGTTTCTGGCCTCGGCCCTGGGCGACTGGAGCCACTACGCCCGCGCGCCCCTGCTGCGGCTGCAACACGAACGCCGCGACACCCGCCTGGCGGGCATGGACTGCATGGTCAGCGGGAATATCCCCACCGGGGCGGGGCTGAGCAGTTCGTCGGCCCTGGTGGTGGCGTTCGCCGAGGCGGCCCTGGCGCTGAATAGACTCGACGTGGCGATCAACGATTTCATCGACATCTGCGGCGAAGGCGAATGGTTCGTCGGCACACGCGGCGGCTCGGCCGACCACGCGGCCATCCGCACCAGCACCATCGGCCAGATCTCGCGAATCGGGTTCTTCCCCTTCCACATGGCCGGCCAGGAAACGTTCCCGGCCGATCTGAAGGTGGTCGTCGCCTACAGCGGCGCCAAGGCCGCCAAGAGCGCCGGCGCCAAGGACATCTTCAATCAGCGCGTGGTGTGCTACCAGTTGGCCGAGTTGTTCCTGCGCCGCTACTGGCCCGCCGCGGCCGACACCGAACACCTTCGCGACATGACCCCCGACCGGTTGGGCGTGACGGCCGCCGAGGTGTACCGCGCCGTCCGCCAACTGCCCGAGCGGCCCACCATCGACGAATTCCGCCAGATGATGCCCCGACGCGACGACGACGCCCTCGAAGCCATCTTCAACGCCGCCGGCGGCGGGCGAGGTCGTTACGACCTTCGCGGCGTGGCGCTGTTCGGACTCAGCGAGATGATTCGCAGCGAACGGTTCGCCGGCGTGATCGGCGATGGCGATCTTCAGCAGGTCTCCGAAATGATGCGGCTCAGCCACGACGGCGACCGCCGCTGCCGATACGACGCCGACGGCCGACGCCATCGACACATGGTCCGCACCGACGACGCCACGCTCGTCCGCCTGGCCGCGGCCAACGCGCCCCTGGTCAACCAATGCGGCCGCTACGCCTGTAGCACCGACGCCATCGACTACCTCGTCGACCTCGCCGCGGCCACCGAAGGAACCATCGGCGGCCAACTCGCCGGCGCCGGACTCGGCGGCTGCATGATGATCCTCACCCAAGCCAACGCCCTCAAACCCCTGCTCAAACGCCTTCGCGACGATTTCTACACACCGCGAGAACTGCCGACGACTACCTATGTCTGCACCCCGGTTGCGGGGGCTGGGTTGCTGGGGGTGTAGCGATACGTAGGAATGATGCTACCCGCGCCACGGGAGTGGAGGCCGCAGGGCCGTAGGGGACTGGCTCGGGAGTCTCGCCGTTGCGAGACGGACGTGCCTGTA
>CBDVCA010000265.1:0-2974 GCA_965372365.1 uncultured bacterium | reverse complement strand
TTCAACGGGCTGCTATGGAGTGCGGCGGCCACGACGCCGCTTTGGCTGCCGTCGAGGAAGGATAATCCCTGTAGTGGCCGCCGCACTCCATAGAACGACCGAATGATCACCTGTTCCGCGGAAGCACACGCTGGAGGAACGGCGGAAACGTTGGCTGCAGATCCGAAAGACCCGACGCGACGGAGTAGTGGTTTGTGCTTTGGCCGCGGCGGGAAGAGCCAAAGCGGCGTCGTGGCCGCCGCACTCCATAGAACGGCGCAACGTTCCCTATACTACAGAGCAGCCCAACTACGACGTCACCTGACGCCCCGATGCGGCCTTCAGTCTACGACACCTCGCCTGACTCGTCCAGGCAATCCGGCCCGACCGACCGGGGGATACCTCTGAAACGCGCCATTAGGGTGAGGAGGGATGCCGCGTTGGGGCATAGAGAGGAGAAGCGAGAAAGTAGAGAGGAGATACGGCCACGTAGTGAAGAAATCAAACGAACCCAAACTGGGAGAATTCGGATTTTGGACTCGGTGACGGTTGGGGCCGATTATGAGTCCGGCGACGGCCTCGCGCCGGACGCGACGGGGTTGAGGCGGGCGGAGAATTCGGAGTATCGGACGCCGCGACGGCCGCGGGCGGGCGGGGCAAACCGGGAAGACCGGGAAGACCGGGAAGACCGGGAAGACCGGGAAGACCGGGAAGACTCCAGCCCTGGGGCCACTGAAGCTACGCGGGGCTTTGCCTACGAGCGGACCTCGGCTCCGCAGGCGGCGGTGAGGGCGGCGACGATCGCGATGACGGCGGCGTCGACTTCGTCGTGGGTGAGCGTGCGGTCGGCGTGTCGGTAGGTGAGACGCATGGTGACCGACTTTCGGCCGGCGCCGACCTGCTTGCCGCGGTAAGTAGTGACGTAGTCGAGGTTCTCGCAGAGATCCCCGGCGGCCGAATCGACGGCCGCGGCGATCTGCTCCCAGGTGACCGGCTCGTCGACGGCGATGCTCAGGTCGCGACGGATGGCCGGGAACCGCGGCAGCGGAGTATACGCCCGGGTCGACTGCCCCATCGCCTGCAGATAGTCGAACCGAACCATGGCCGCGGCCGGGGCGTCGGCGAGGCCGTAGTAGTCGGCGACCTCAGGAGCGATGCGACCGACGACGCCGAAAATGGCCGCGTCGGGGGCCGGGGCGCCGGGACCGGTGAGGATCAGTTCGGCGGCTTCGCCGGGGGCGAACCCACCCACCGCGGCGGCGCGGGCCTCGATGCGTGCGGACGGATTGAACCGGCGGACAACCGCCTCGACGGCGCCGCGAGCGTCGGAACCGGCGGCGTCGGTCAGCAGGGCCAGTTGGATGTACTCCTCGGGCAAAGCCTCCGAACCGGTCGCGGCGGGCGGGAAGACGGCCGACAGCTCGAAGAGGTGAACGTCCTCGGCTCCGGCGTCTTGGTTAACTTTGCGGGACCGCAGCAGCGACGGCAGAATGCCCTGCCGCAGCAGGCCGTTGGTCTTCCGCAGGCGGGGGTCGACAGCCAGCGAGTTCGCCCATCCGAACAGGTCGGCCTCGGCGGCGTCGAGGAAGCTGCTGGTGACGGCCTCGAAATAGCCCGCGGCGTTGAGAACCGTGCCGACGGCCTTGCGAGCGGCCTCGACGCCGGCCGGCGGGGTCACCTCATGAGTGACGGCGCCGGAGGTGGGGATCTTGTCGAACCCGTGAATGCGCCCGATCTCCTCGATCAGGTCGACCTCGCGCGTCAGGTCGGCCCGGTGCGGCGGGATGGTGCATTCGATCGTGTCGCCGGCGTCGACGGGGGCGAGGCCCAGCGAATCGAGGATGGCGAGTTGGCGATCGCGGGGAACGTCGATCCCCAGCAGCATATTGCAGCGTGCGGGTCGCATGGCGACGGTGGGCGGCTGGTACGGCGCGGCCCAGACATCGCAGATACCGCCGAGCAGTTCGCCGCCGGCGAGATCGAGAATGAGTTGGCAGGCCCGCAGGCTGGCGCGTTCGAGGGCGACGGGATCGACGCCGCGTTCGAAGCGGTACCCGGCGTCGCTCATCAGACCCATCGCCCGGCTGCCGCGACGGATGGTGAGCGGGTCGAACTGGGCGCTTTCGATGAGGACGTTGACGGTGGCGTCGGAGACCTCGGTGTCGATACCGCCCATCACGCCGGCGACGGCGACAGGTCGGGAGGCGTCGGCGATGACGCCCATCCACGATCGCAGTTCGTGCTTGGACCCGTCGATGGCGGTGATCATCTCACCGTCGATCGCCCGGCGAACGACGATGCGCCGGCCGTCGAGTGTATCGAAATCGAACGCGTGCAGCGGCTGGCTGTACTCCATCAGGACGAAGTTGGTGACGTCGACGATATTGTTCACGCTCCGCATACCAACCGCTTCGAGCCGCTCGATGAGCCACGACGGCGACGGGGCCACTTTGACCCCGCGGATCAGACGAGCGGTGTAGCGAGGGCAGAACTCCGCGTCCAGCACCTCTACGGAGGTGTGCTCGGCGACCGAGCCGGCCGACGCGACGTTGGCCAGGTCGGGAAGCTTCAGCGTCCGGCCGGTCGCGGCGGCGATCTCACGGGCTAAGCCGATATGGCCGAGGCAGTCGGGGCGGTTGGAGGTGACTTCGATATCGAAGACCAGGTCGCTGTCGGTCTCGGTGAATTCGGCCTCGACCTCCAGGCCGGTATGGGTCAGCATGGCGGCCAGTTCGGCGGCCCCGATGGCGATGTCGACGTAGTCGGTGAGCCAGTTGAGCGAAACCTTCATTGCATGTCGCTTTCTGTCAACGTCCTGGCCTGTCGCGGCCGGCGGGCACGGCCGACGGCGCCGCGATGGGCGATATTCGAATCGATCATCATACCGCGTCCGCCGTCGGTGTCAAAGGTTCGCGGGGCCACACGCCGCAGGGTGTCTGACTAGTCTGAAGTTCCAGGCGAGTGTCGTTGATAACCCTTTCTCCTGCCGATTGTT
>CBDVCA010000264.1:0-3075 GCA_965372365.1 uncultured bacterium | reverse complement strand
CCTATGACGTGTGAACCCGTCACATATCGATAGAGCTTTCCCTTCCCTCCGATGGACATCGAGTATACAGCGGGAGCACCATCGGTCCAGCGACCCCCTGCACTGCAGGGGGCTAGTACCCTGTCCCAGGGATACTGTGGTGTTCTGACTTGCGGCGATGATGCGTCTGCTGCGTCAGAAAAGCTCGGCATATCAACCAATATGCCGTCACTTTTCTTCCTTACATCCACATCACCGGCGCGGCGTCATAACACCACATTATCCCTGGGACAGAGTACTAGTAACGACAGATCGTTGGCCGTGGAACTCCCCGCTAATTCGACATGAGCCTGAAATGTCACGCTTCTTGTGAATCTGCGGCGGATCATCGATGATAGTGGCCCTCGTTAGCTCGACGCGCCGGCGGCGCTATAATGAGTCTTGGAGGGCACAGGCCCATGAAACGATGCTACCTTCTGGTCACGGCGGTTGGATTGCTCCTTGTGGCCGCGGCGCCCAATGCGCCTGGGCCGGATCACCGGACCGCTCCGATTCGATACGGTGTGGGTCGACAGGTGGGGGTGCTGGCCAATAAGGCGATTGACGAAAGCAGCGGCGTGGCCGCGAGCCGGCGAGAGGAACAGCTGTACTGGACGCACAACGATTCGGGCAATCCGGCCGAGCTGTTCGCTTTTGGCCCCACCGGCGACGATCGCGGCCGGTTTGTGATTCACGGGGCCGCGTCGGTCGACTGGGAGGATATGGCCTCGTTCACGCTTGACGACGTCGCCTATCTGCTGATCGCCGACGTCGGCGACAACGAGCGTCGTCGCAAGAGTTGTCAACTCTACGTGGTTCGCGAGCCGGCCGTCAAGACCATCACTCGCCCGGCCGAGCAGGCCAGGGTGGCGATGAAGATCGAATTCCTCTACCCCGACGGTCCGCACAATTGCGAAGCCGCGGCTGTCGACGTGCGGGACCGGGCGATCTACCTGATTACCAAAGAGACACTGCCGATCGCCCAAGTGCTGCGAATTCCGCTTCGAGTGGAGGGGAACCCCGCGGCGACCGTTCGTGCGGCCGGGCCGAAGCTCCGACCGGCCATCGCCAAGGTGGTCGCTCAGATCGTAACGCCCACGGTGACCGGGATGGACATTTCCCCCGACGGGTTGCGGATGATCGTGGTTACCTACGGCGACGCCCTCGAATTCACGCGAAAGCCGGACCAGACGTGGTCCGAAGCGCTCAAGGCCCCGCCGCGACGGATCCCGTTGCCGCCGCGTCGGCAGGGCGAATCGATAGGCTATCAGCAAGACGGCAAGGCCCTTCTGCTGACCAGCGAGAAGCGGCCGGCGCCCGTGATGGTCGTACCGGTGCTGGATGGGCAAGCGGAGAGTCCATAGGGGGGCCGTGGAAGGACGAACCCGAGTATCGAAGAACGACGCTCCAGTGCTCTGTCCCATCGATAATGTGGAATAGGGTGGCGTTTGGATCGCTCCGATGCTTGCCGTATTCGAGTTTTGTTTCGGATTTCGTGCTTCCCGCCCCACTTGACGGTAGAGTAATGAATTGGCGCAGCGGTTCGCCCACTCCCCCCGAGTGGGTTTTCTCATTTGTAGGCGAGGCAGGACGATGACCGAGACGAACGAAACACGCATGGAAAAAGACTCCCTTGGCGAGATGCCCGTACCGGCTGAGGCGCTCTACGGCGCCCAGACGGCTCGGGCGGAGGCCAATTTTCCCATCAGCGGGCGGGAGATGCCCCCGGCGTTCCTGTCGGCCCTGGCGGCGATCAAACACGCCGCGGCTGAGGCGAACGGCGAACTGGGGCTGCTGGACGCCGAACGCGTGGGGTGGATCACCAGCGCGGCCGAAGAGGTGATCGACGGGACGCTGGCCGACCACTTCCCCGTCGACGTCTTCCAGACCGGCAGCGGCACCAGCACCAACATGAACATGAACGAGGTGATCTCCAACCGCGCCATCCAATTGGCCGGGGGGGTCGTCGGGTCCAAGGACCCGGTACACCCCAACGATCACGTCAACATGGGCCAGAGCAGCAACGACGTAATCCCCACCGCCATGCACGTAGCCGCGGCCACCGAGATCCGCCATTGGCTGCTGCCGCAGTTGGCTGAACTGGCCGACACATTGGCCGAGAAGGCCGGAGCCTTCGATGACGTGGTCAAGATCGGTCGCACGCATCTGCAAGACGCCGTCCCCGTCCGGCTCGGTCAGGAGTTCGCCGGCTACGCCGCGGCTGTCAGCGACTGCATGACGCGATTGGAGCGGGCCGTCGACGAACTGAGCGACCTGCCCATCGGCGGCACCGCCGTGGGGACGGGGCTGAACACGCATCCGAACTTCGCCGCCATCGTGTGCCAGAAGTTGACCGAGGCCTACGAGGTTCCGTTCAGCGAGACCGACAATCACTTCGCCGCCCAGAGCAATCCGGCCGTGGTGGCCGCGACCGGCGGGACGCTGAAGACGACGGCGCTGGTGCTCGGGAAGATCGCTTCGGACATTCGCCTGCTGGCCTCGGGCCCGCGCTGCGGGATCGGCGAATTAGCGATGCCGTCGATTCAGCCCGGCAGCAGCATCATGCCGGGTAAGGTCAACCCGGTGATCTGCGAGTCGGTGATCCAGGTGGCGTGCCAGGTGGTCGGCTGTGAGGCCGCGATCGCAGCCGGGGCGACCGGGGGAGTGGGGTCGATTCTCGAACTGAACATGGCCATGCCGATGATGGCCGTGAACCTGCTGGACAGCATCGTCCTGCTGACCAACGTCGCCGAGGTTTTTCGCACCAAGTGCCTCGACGGCCTCGAAGCCAACGCCGACCGCTGCGGCGAACTCGTCGAGCAATCCCTCGCCATGTGCACCCCCCTGGCCGCGGCCATCGGCTACGACGCCGCCGCCGACATCGCCAAAGAAGCCTATGCTTCCGGCCGAACCGTGAGAGAAGTTGCGCTTGCGATGGGCGTTTTGGAGAGAGAGGAAATCGAGAGACTGTTGGACGCGAGGGGGCAGACGGGGGGTTGATTGCGAATTGCGAATTGCGGATTGCGAATTGAACGGCGGCTCACGCCCAGTGGTGTC
>CBDVCA010000263.1:0-3081 GCA_965372365.1 uncultured bacterium | reverse complement strand
TCACCGGCGCGGCGTCATAACACCACATTATCCCTGGGACAGAGTACTAGCCCCCTGCAGTGCAGGGGGTCGTTGGGCGGCCGTTGTTCGGGTTGTGGATTCGCACCCCTTCGACCCCCCGCACTGCGGGGGGCTAGTAACGGCAAGCCTTCGACGCGAAGTGGCCGCCCGGCAATGGGCCATGAACCACAATTCCTCGATCGACGCGGTGTTTGCTGTACAGTGAAAGTTGGGACTGCTACAATGCGTAGCCATAGTTCTTTGACGGGGTTACCCCCCTAGAGGGTGGCCCCGACGCCCCCTGAAGCACATGCTGGAGATTGATGTGACGGACGAAGAGAACAACACCATCGACGACAACGAAAACAAGAACGATAACGGAATCGAGCCGGGCGCCAACGGCGGCGAGAACGTCAACGGCGGCGAGAACGTCAACGGCGGCGAGAGCGTCAGCGGCGGCAGGAGCCAGGAATTGATGTTCGAGGATGAGCGAATCGAGGATCTTCTCATTGAAGAGGAGATGAAGGATTCGTATCTGACCTACGCGATGAGCACGATCGTCGATCGCGCCTTGCCGGACGTTCGCGACGGGCTCAAGCCCTCCCAGCGGCGGATTCTGGTGGCGATGAACGACCTGAACCTCGGGCCTCGCGCCAAGCATCGTAAGTGCGCCAAGATCGCCGGCGACACCAGCGGCAACTACCATCCCCATGGCGAAGGGGTGGTCTACCCGACGTTGGTCCGCATGGGTCAGCACTGGTCGATGCGGCACATGCTGATCCACCCCCAGGGCAATTTCGGCAGCGTCGACGGCGACCCGCCGGCGGCCATGCGGTATACCGAAGCCCGGATGGCCGCACCGGCGGTGGATATGATGGAAGATATCCGCCTCGACACCGTCGACATGCGGGCCAACTACGACGACACCCGCACCGAGCCGACCGTCCTGCCCGGCAAGTTCCCCAACCTGCTGGTCAACGGCTCCCAGGGCATCGCCGTGGGCATGGCCACGAGCATCCCGCCGCATAACCTCGGCGAGGTCTGCGACGCTCTGGTCGCCCTGATGGCGGACCCCGCCATGAGCATCATTGATATTCT
Organism: uncultured bacterium; assembly: GCA_965372365.1. Lineage (GTDB taxonomy): Bacteria > Planctomycetota > Phycisphaerae > SM23-33 > FEN-1343 > CBDVCA01. The sequence continues at coordinate 1,983 of CBDVCA010000263.1, read as the reverse complement.
CAAGATCATCAAGGGTCCGGACTTCCCCACCGGCGGCCTGATTTGCGGTCGCGAGGGCATCCACCAGGCCTACTCTTCCGGTCGCGGCAAAGTAATCGTTCGCGGGCGCGTGCATACCGAGCAAGTCCGCGGCGGCCGCACCCGGCTGGTCATCACCGAGATTCCCTACCAGGTCACGCGTTCGGCGCTCATCGAACGAGCCGCCACTGCGGTCAAGACCGGCAAGATTCCCGACATCAGCGACGTGCAGGACCACAGCGATCGCACGGGCATGCGGATTGTGATCGACCTGAAAAAGGGCGCCGAGCCGGAAGTTATCATCAATCAACTGTATCAATACACGCAGTTGCAGAGCACCTTCAGCATTATCAACATCGCCCTGGTCAACGGGGCGCCGCGGACGTTGGGCATTAAATCGATGCTCGAATGCTTCCTGGACCATCGCAAAGAGGTCATCCGTCGGCGGACGCAGTTCCTGCTGCGGCGAGCCAAGCAGCGGGCCCACGTGCTGGAAGGGCTGATCTACGCCGTCTGCGATATCGACGAAGTCATCAAGCTGATCCGATCGGCCAAGACGCGAGACGAGGCCATCGAGAAGTTGCAGAAGCGAGCCTTCCGCGTCGACGCCCAGCACGCCTACGCCAAGCATCTTCCGGCGTTGATTCGCAAGCGGCTCGCCGCCGGCGACGTGATGCTCACCAAGGTGCAGGCCGAAGCCATCGGCCGGCTTCAGTTGATCCAACTGGTCGGGCTGGAGATCGAGAAGCTCGTCAAAGACTACACCGAGATCTGCGAAGAGATCGGAGGCTATGAAGTCATCCTCGCCGACGAAGCCCGGGTGATGGACATCATTCGCGAAGACCTTTTCGAGATGAAGCAGAAGTACGACAACCCGCGCCGGACGGACATCATCGCCGGCGTCGGCGACCTCGATATCGAAGACCTCATCGCCGAAGAGGACGTCGTGGTCACCGTCACCCACGAGGGGTACATCAAGCGTATCCCGCTGACCACGTACCGCCGCCAGGGCCGCGGGGGCATCGGCATTATCGGCAACAACGCGCGCGAGGGCGATTTTATCGAGAATCTGTTCATCGCCAGCACGCACGATTACCTGCTGATTCTGACCAGCAGGGGCCGCATGCACTGGATGAAGGTGTACGACGTCCCGAACCTCTCCCGGACCGCCCGGGGCCGCGCGATCGTGAATCTGCTGCAACTGGCCAAGGACGAAACGCTCCAGACGGTGATCAGCGTTCGTCATTTCGACGAGCGGTTCCTCACCACCGTGACGCGAAAAGGGCAGATCAAGAAGACCTCCCTGGACAAGTACGCCAACCCCCGCAAGGGCGGAATCCAGGCGACCGGCCTCGCCGAAGGCGACGTCGTCATCGACGCGGTCATCACCACCGGCAACGACGAGCTCGTCCTGGGCACCCGGGCGGGCAAGGCCATTCGCTTCCGCGAGACCGACGTGAGGCCCATGGGCCGCATCGCCGCGGGGGTCAAGGCGATCCGTCTGGCCGCCGGCGACGAGGTCGTCGACATGGCCGTGGTCGACAAGTCGTCCACGCTGCTGACCGTCTGCGAGCACGGCTACGGCAAGCGCACCAGCGCCGATGAGTATCGTCTCCAAGGCCGCGGCGGGCAGGGCATTATCAATATCCGCACCACCGACCGCAACGGCCAGGTCGTTTCGATGAAGGCTGTTCGCGAGAACGACGAGCTGATGATGATCACCTTCAAGGGCATGATCGTCCGCACCGCCGTCAGTCAGCTACGCACGATTGGCCGCGCCACTCAGGGCGTTCGCGTGATCGCCCTGCGAAAAGGCGACAAACTCGTCAGCGTCGCCCAAGTCATGGCCGGCGAAGGCGCCCAAGGCGAATTGGGACTGGCCGAAGAAGGCGCCCAAGGCGAACTGGGAGTGGTCGAAGAAGGCGGCGAAACGCCCGCCCCCGAAGGCGGCCAGGAGTAGGCGGC
>CBDVCA010000262.1:0-3081 GCA_965372365.1 uncultured bacterium | reverse complement strand
ACAACCTCATCAGCCGCGTCATCCATCGGGCCTGTGGCTGTCGCGACCAAGAATACCTTGTACTCAAACTCCGACATCAAGCCCGAAAAACGCCTATCCAACTATGAACGATCCATCCGCGAAAGTGCGGTAGAGCCACAATTCTGTCGGCCCTACGGGCCTTGCCGGCGGATTCATTTGAACGATCGAACCCCGTTCCAAGCAAGCGATTACATCATCGCCGAACGAGTGTTCACCACCCTTTCGGGAGGAGGACCGTAGTTCGCTTTGATTCGCGCCATTGGCGGAAAGCCGTTGCCGTTGTTCTCGTCGCCCCCATTTTATGTCGCACACCCCCGCCTGATAAACCCGGGATAGACATTGACGGCTCCGGAAGCCGAGGGTATCATGCTGTACGGTGGCTAGGCCACCAGACAGCATGAGGAGTGAGTCGATGGCGGTGCAGTTGGTTCGAGATCCGATGTACCAGCAGTTGAACGCGGCGTTACGCGAGTTGGCTGAAGGCCTTGTGGCGGGAGCGAAGTTTCTGTCGGAGCGCGAGGTGTGCAGGCGGTTCCAGGTGAGTCGGGCGACGGCCAATAAGGCGATATCAGCGCTGGTCGTCGAAGGCGTATTGCGATTACGCCGGGGGGTGGGCACGTTCGTTACGGCCGATGCGATGGATTACGACTTGCGGTCGCTGGTCAGCTTCACCCAGAAGGCGCGAGCCGCGGGGCGGAAGGCGACCACGCGTGTGCTGCACGTGATGACGATGGCCGCGGCGGCCGCCGGTGAGCGAGTTCAGACTGCGTTGGGTGCGGGGCCGGATGATCCGTTGCGGTACGTTGAGCGGGTTCGACTTGCCGACGGGATTCCGCTGATTCTTGAGCGGCGCCATATTGTCGCCCGCCATTGCGCCCGGCTGAGTCGCAGGGATCTGCAGGACTCGCTGTACGAGTTGTGGACCGATCGAGACGGCTTGCGGATCGCCGGGGCCGTCGAAACGATCCATGCGGTCACGATCTCCGCCGCCGACGCCCGTGTTCTCGATGTTCGACGAGGCGCGGCCGGGTTGCTGGTGGTCGCGACCGGGTACCTTGGGAGTGATGAGCCGCTCTGGTGTGAACGCACGTTGTATCGGGGCGATGCGTATGTATTTCGCAATCGAATCGGCCGCGCGCCGGCCCAGCGTCCGGCGGTCGGAACGCTGATAGATTCTGTAGCCGATGGAGTAGATAGATGAGCGAGTTATTTGCGGGTGTCGACTTGGGCGGCACAAACATTACGTGCGCCCTGGCGACGGCCGACGGCGAGATCGTGGCCCAGTGCAAAGGGCCGACCGGTTCGGCCGATGGGCCGGAGGCCGTGCTGGGGCGGATCGCCTCGATGGTGGCCGAACTGACGACCGAGACCGGCGCAGCGCCGGCGGCGATGGGGATGGGCGTGCCGGGGTTGGTGGATCGACAGCGGGGCGTGACGAAGTTCCTGCCGAATTTCCCCGGCAAATGGCCCGACGTGCCGGTAGGCGAGTTCCTGGCCGAGAAGCTCGGCTGCGAGATTCATATTCTCAACGACGTGCGAACCGCCACGCTGGGCGAGATGACCTACGGCCGCGGGCGGACGGCCAATACCATGGCGTTCTTCGCCTTGGGCACCGGCGTCGGCGGCGGCATTGTGGTTGACGGCCGGCTTCGCCTGGGGCCGCTGGGCGCTGCCGGCGAGTTGGGTCACCAGATCATCCTTCCCGACGGCCCCCTCTGCGGCTGCGGCAATCACGGCTGCCTCGAGACGCTCGCCAGCGGGCCGGCGATCGCCGCCGAGGGCGTTCGCATGATGCTCAGCGGCCTGGCGCCCCATCTGCATCGGCTCGTCGACGGCGACGCCTCACGCGTGACAACCAAGGAGATGGTCGCGGCCGTCGAGGCCGGGGACGATACGATCCGCGACGCCATCGTTCGCGCCGCGACGTGGCTGGGGATCGGCGTTCTCAATGTGGTGATTGTGCTGCATCCGGACCTGATCGTGCTGGGCGGAGGGGTGGCCGAAATGGGGCCGATCCTGCTCGACACCGTCGAACACACCGTTCGCAGTCGGATTGGGATGTTCCCGACCGATGGCGTTCGGTTCGAAAAGTCGGCCCTCGGCGTTAAGGCCGGCATCCTCGGAGCCGTGGCGCTGGCCAAGGCGAGGGGCGAAGTGTGAAGCTCATAAACCCAGCAACAAGTAACTCAACCGAATCGAAGAAAGACTGACATGGACTACACCTACCAAGATATCGCCAAGATGATCGATCACTCGCTGCTGAATCCGACGATGACGGCGGAGGATCTGGACACGGGGATCGAGATTGCGTTGGCGTACGACGTCGCAAGCGTATGCATTCTGCCTTTCGCGATGAAGCGCTGCGCCCAAAAGCTCGCCGGCTCGACCGTCAAGGCCAGCACCACCATCGGTTTTCCCCATGGCGGACACACCACCGCCGTCAAGTTTGCCGAAGCCCGCCAAGCCCTCGCCGACGGCTGCGAGGAATTGGACATGGTGGTCAATATCAGCCAGGTCCTCAGCGGGGCGTGGGACTACGTCAGCGACGACATCAAGACCGTTGTCGACGCCGCCCATGGCGAGGGACAGAAGGTGAAGGTCATCTTCGAGAACTGCTATCTCAACGATGACCGGAAGATCCGCCTTTGTGACATTTGCGGCCAACTCGGCGCCGATTGGGTCAAGACGTCCACCGGCTACGGAACCGGCGGCGCCACCGACGACGACCTCAAGTTGATGCGGGCCCATTCCCCGGCCGCGGTGGGGGTGAAGGCCGCCGGCGGCGTTCGCGACATGGACCGCCTGCTGGTCGTCCGCGCCCTGGGCGTTTCGCGCGTCGGCGCAAGCGCCACGGTCAGCATTCTGGATGAGTGCAAGAGGCGGTTGAGGATGTAGTAACCGTTCACAGTTTTATTGGCAGAAGTGACGGTGGAGCGTTCTTGGCCCATTGAGTCGTGATGCTTTCGAGGAGGAATTTGAAGACCGGTAACCGTTCACAGTTATTTTCGGTTCTCCTCCCATTAGGGTGGTATGCTTGGCGGCGTGTTTCACACCATGGCG
>CBDVCA010000261.1:0-3082 GCA_965372365.1 uncultured bacterium | reverse complement strand
GCGCTAGGGGGCGGACCCTATCTCGCCGCGGCGAGCTACAAATCTGTCGGCCCTAACGGGGCTGGCCCGCCATAGTGCGAAACACGAGGCCAAGCAAACCACCATAATGGGAGGAGAACCGAAACAAACTGTGAACGGTTACTTTTTTGGGTAACCGTTCACAGTGTTTTTTCAATAATCGGGCTCTCATCCCGAAATGGTGGCGGGTATTTGTTCGGCCATGATGCAAGAACGTGCTTGGAATTGGGTTCGATCGCTCAAGTGAATCTGCCGTTGAGGCCCGCAGGGCCGACAGATTTGTAGCCCGGTCCGTAAGGGCCGGGATGCTGACGGTCTTCCCAACGGCCGGCTTGCCCGCTCCCATCTCGTACCTGTGGTTGGCGTAGCAATCAATCGCGACAACTCGGCCCACTGGGGCGACCGGGGTAGCTCATCGTTTGCTCCGTAGAACCCGTTCACCAACACGTCACCGTCCCTACGCTCTGGCCGCGGCGACGATTTCCATGGCGGCTTTGCAGTTGGCGGTGATCGCGTCCCAGTCGCCGGCGGCGATCAGGTCGGTCTTGGCCACCCACGTACCGCCGACGGCCATCACGCTGGGAGCGGCGACGAACTCGGCGAGGTTGGCCGGGCTGACGCCGCCGGTGGGGATGAACTTCACGCCGGTGTGCTTGTAAGGGGCCGAGATGGCTGCGAGCGTCTTCACGCCCCCCAACGCCCCGGCGGGGAAGAATTTCAACACGCGGCAGCCCATCGCCAACGCCCCCTCGATGTCCGACGGCGTCGCCACACCGGGAGCGAACGGCAGCCCCAGTTCGACGGCCTTGGCGACCACGACCGGGTTGAACCCCGGCGCGACGGCGAACTTGGCGCCGCAGTCGACCGCCCGCTGAACGTTCTCGACCGTCAGCACGGTCCCGGCGCCGACGATCAGATCCGGTCGCGAGTCGGCCAGCGCCTTGATGACATCGGCGGCCGCGTCGGTGCGGAACGTAATCTCCGCCACCGGCAGTCCGCCGGCGATCATCGCATCGGCCATCGGAACCGCCGCGGCGGCCGATTCAATCGCGATCACAGGAACCACACCATACCCGGCCAACGCGTTCATTACTGTCTCACCTGACATGACATCTCCATCGATAACAGGTTCTCTTGGGGTTTCGCCTACACCCTGCACAGTACCGCAAATCGACGCTCGGAGCAAATCATTGCGGATTGCGAACCGCGATTTCGGCCCATCACCCGGCCCACGCGGCATCGATAGAGCCGCGGCCCAAATGGTCCTTGCCGGTACTCCCGAAGAAGGCATGCGATGAGACCGTCTCCAACCGTGTCGGATCTGTCGGCGGGAAGGTTCTGGTCGATCGAACGGTCGAACTCATCAAGGAGATGTGGGAGTAGGCGACGCCCCGTCGGCTCCAACTGTCGGAGAATCCCCACGGCCAACAGACGCGGCTGTATTCCGTCAAAGCAACGACGTGGAGAATTCTACGTAGTCTCAGTCGCCTTCACGCCGGTGCGATGCCTGCTCACATGGCCGCGTCGAATTCGGATCGGTACCGGGCGACGCCGCCGATGTTGGCGCAGGCGTCCGGGTCGAGCAGGAGCGCCATGAAGACGTCGTCGGGGACGCCGGGCCATTGACACTGGAGATTGTGCTTGGAGGCGGGCTCGAATCCGAAGCGGGGGTAGAACCCCGGGTGGCCGAGGACGATGATGCAGGGGCAGCGGCGATCGCGGAGAATCTCGACGCCGCGTCTGACCAGGTCCGACCCGATCCCCTGCCGGCGGCGGTCGGGGGCGACGGCCACCGGTGCCAAGCCCATGCCGAAGACGGCGCCGTCGATCGTCACCGGGCTGAACAGAATGTGCCCCACGACGCGTCCAGCGTCCACGGCGACCATCGACAGCAGGTCGTCGCAGTCGCGCCGGAGGGCGTCAATGATATCGGCCTCGGCCGAGCCGTCGAAAGCGGCAAGGTTGATTTCGCGGATCGCCTCGACATCAGCCGGTTGTTCTTCTCGAATCGTGACCATATCGCGATTGGCTCGTCCTCTTAAAAGGCGCTGACGCATTTGACCATGACATGAACTGACGCATTGCCCGGATCACGTCGACCCACCGGCACGTCACGACCCGTGGCAAGTACTCTGTTCCGGCAACAATGTTGGGCGCCACTGGTCCGCTTGCGGACCCGTGCGATGTTCAAACTACCGACCAACAACCGATGCCACCGAGACGGTGGGGCCGTATCGACGACTACACTGGTCGGCAAGCGGACCAGTGGCGCCCAACACTATTCCTGAGGCTGAATACTGGTTCCGATGCTATCACTCCTTGGCCCCAGCGCCAATTCCATTTGTAACCGTTCACAGTTTGTTTCGGTTCTCCTCCCTAGGGTGGTTTGCTTGGCATCGTGTTTCACGCTATGGCGGGCCAGCCCCGTTAGGGGCGAAAGCTTGGGGCGCTAGGGGGCGAACCCTACCTCGCCGCGGCGAGCTACAAATCTGTCGGCCCTGCGGGCCTCAACGGCAGATTCACTTGAGCGATCAGACCCCATTCCAAGCACGCTCTTGCATCATGGCCGAACGAATACCCGCCACCTTTCGGGATGAGAGCCCGATTATTGAAAGGAAACTGTGAACGGTAACACTCTTTGACACGGGGACGTTCGTCCCCAAACGCCCCCCTGTCGGTACGCCGAGCTACAGCCGGAACCGGTTCAATTCCCCCGGCGACGGCGAACCTTCAGCGAACCGCGGCGTAGTATTGGGTGAGCAGAACATGCTCCCGAAGATGTGAGGCCCCCTCCTTCTCCCTCCTTACATCAGACAAACCGCAGCGGCGTCAAGGCCCTCCTCCTCCTTGGCGCCGTTTGCATTTTCGCCTATCGATCCGGGGGCAATCGAACCACCCCGCGACCGAACACCTACGATGCCTCAGGCGTCGCGGCCTCGGCGCAAACCTGGTCGAGGAACTCAGCCATGATCTTGTCGGGATCGCCGGCATTGAGACTGACAATGCTTCGTAACCGTTCACAGTTTGTTTCGGTTCTCCTCCCATTATGGTGGTATGCTTGGCG
>CBDVCA010000260.1:0-3088 GCA_965372365.1 uncultured bacterium | reverse complement strand
GACCAAGTGGTACAATCGGTCGGGCAATGGTTCCTTCGTCACGTGCCGTGCCTGCTCTGACATGACGGGCTCCACACCCGATATGACCGGCACGATCGACGTGTTTCTGCCCCGCACCCTGGGGACCGATCCCAACGTCGAACCGGGCCAGGTGATCGGCTACCTCCCCGAGGCCGGCGGCGCCTACGTGGCGGCTACCGGCCACGAGGACGCCCTGATCGGCACGGTTCGCATGTGGGCGATCAGTACCGGCGATCCGCCTCTGGGGTGGACCGAGTGTAAGTATTCCGGCACCTCCGGCCGCCCCTGGCCCACCGTGAACATGACCGGTACGTTCCCGGTCGGCTTGGACGCGAGCGACTCGGAATTCAACACCATCGGAGCCAGGGACCGCTACGGCGTCAAAGAACATTGCCACACCATATCGATAGACGCCGAGGACCCGCCGTGCGGCTCCACCAACATTGACACGGGCACGTGGGAAACCCGGGAGATTTCGTCCTCGAAGGCCAACCACTTGCCGCCCTGGACCGTCGTGAGGTTCATCGAACGATACGATAACTCCGTAAACGAGTAACCAGTTCGCGGCGCCGCCGCGACAACCGAAGGAGATGCACCCATGAACAGATTCACACGCACGATGACGACCGCTGTCCTGGCGACGGCCCTGGGGTTGCTCGGCGGTTGCGCCGACGGGCTTCGTTTCGCGCCAAGCGAGGAGATCAAAGACGCCGCCGCGATCGCCCGCGCCGACCTCGCCGCCATGGCCGGCCACGTCGACCCTGTCGGCGAACAGGCCCGCGGCGAGGCGACCGCCGCGATCGAGGCCGTCCAGGCCTACGTCGGCCTGCCGGCCACGCCGCCACGCGCCGCCGCCGCCGCCAACGCCGCCACGATCGCCGCGGCGGCCGCCGAGGGGGCCAGGCGACCTGCGCCGATCGACGCCGTCGCCGCCGGGCTCGACGAGGCCGACTTCTGGTATGAGCAGTTGGCGCCGTTGCTGGTAGGCGTACCCGGCCTAGCGGCCGCCGGTCTGGCGATCCGTCGCGGTAAGCAGATCACCACCGCCTACCGCGATCGCGACGCCGCCGCCCGTTCGGCCGAACAGATCGTCCAGCAGAACCAGGCCATCCTCGACGGCCCCCTCGGCCAACTGCCGGTCGCCGTCGGCGATCAGTCCAAGACCGTCGCCGAGATGATGAAGATGGTCTACGCCGGCCAGGACGGCCAGACCCGCGCCGTCGTCGCCGCCGCCAAGAGCGCCCCCGCCGACGCGTAAGAGCATGACCGCCCGCCGGCGGCTACCGGCCGCCGGCGGAATGATTGGAGTCCATGGGATGCAACGGATAGTAACAGCAGTCACAGCAGTTGGCACAGTAATCGGCATGGCCCTGATGGCCACCCTGATCATCATCGGCATCATCGCCATCTTACTGGGCGTATCCTTAGCCTTCGCTCCGCCGCCGCCTCGGCCGGACGTCAAGCCGCACTCGCCTCGGCCGGACGTCAAGCCACACTCGCAACGGCCGAACCTCGGCGTCCACGGGTATCAGCCCTCGGATCGCTCGTCGCCCGGCGGCCGCCCGCCCACGGTGGACGATACGATCGACGGCGGAATCGCCCCGGACCCCTGCGTGCGCTGTCGCGACCAGCGCCCCGACCGTGGCGCGGCGCCGGGCCAGGTCAACGTCAAGTGTCAATAGCCCGGACGCGGCGGGGACGTGGTTGCGTTAACCCGCAACGCCGCGAGGGTTGCAGCCCTCGCGACCTTTTACACGCCCGGACGATACTGACGGCAGAGGAGTTCTAATCGTGGTTGCAGGGATGGTCAAGTATGGTTTCCAAAACAAAATCAGTCACCCCTCCCTTGCGTTGGCAGGGCGGCAAGCGTCGTATCGCCGCCGCGATCGTCGCGGCTATGGCCCCGCACACGTGTTACGTCGAGACCTGTTGCGGCGGCGCGGCCGTCTTCTGGGCCAAGCCTCGCTCGCTGTCGACCTCCGAGATCCTCAACGACGCCGACGGCGAACTGATCAACTTCTACCAAGTTCTGCACCGTCGCGGCCGTCGCCTGGCGACCGAGGTAACCGCCATGCCGTACAGCCGCCTCCTCTTGGCCGATACGCTCGCATCGCGGCCTCGCGGCGCCTTCGCCCGCGCCCGACGCTTCTGGTACCTCAATCGCGTCGCCTTCGGCGCCCGGCGGGTCAAGCCCAGCTTCGGCGTCCAGCGGTCGCGTCGAGTATCGGTGTTGCCGCCGATCATCCGGCGCTCGCTCGATGTGATTATGTCGCGACTGGAGGGCGTCGTCTTCGAGGCCATCGACGTCGCCCGGTTGCTGGATCTATACGACCGGCCGACGACGCTGTTCTACCTCGACCCCCCATTCCACGACACCAGTCAGCACTACGCATGTTGCTTCTCCGAAGCCGACCATGCCCGCCTTGCGGCCGCCCTGACGCCGCTGCGGGGAACGTGGCTCCTCAGCTACAACGACTGCCCGGCCATCCGCCGGTTGTATCGCGACTTCACCCTCCGGCGGCTGGCTGTTCAGTACACCGCCGGCTGCAACTCCTCCACCGGCGGCCGTCGCGCCGCCGGCGAGGTTCTTATCTCCAACCGCCCACTCCCGCGTCGGCTCGCGACGCCGGAAGGGCGGTATGACGTTTGACGTAGCCTTACCGTAGGGTTAAAGGGTGTTCTCCGGGCCGTTACAACCGGCTCGCCCCCGTCCCCCCTGCGTTTGATTCGTGTCACGGCGGCCTCGGCGGACTGCGCTCCCCCGTCGCCGTCGTGACCCGCCGCCGTCCGGGCTGCAAGATTCGACCCTCCCAGCCCTTACGCTTATCGTCCGCGCATATACCAATCCGTGGCCAGAATCAACGTGGCCAACATCACCTTCGTTTTGGCCAACATCAATTGCGCCCTGTAAGGGCGCAATTGATTCGTGGCAAAACGAAGGTGATTCGTGGCACGTTGATTCACGGCAGAGATCGGCATATGCGCGGACGATAAGCGTAAGGGGTGCGAGGCCGAATCTTGCAGCCCGTGCAGCATTCACTGTACTTCACCAGTTTTTGCATCGCAA
>CBDVCA010000259.1:0-3159 GCA_965372365.1 uncultured bacterium | reverse complement strand
CTGGCAAATCCAAAGAGCCGCATAGCCACTGCCACAAAAGAAGGTCGCTCACCTCGGGCGGGTCGCCGGAGAAAATGCTTGCATGGCGGGGCCGCATTCCTATAATCTGGTGCATTGTTGATGTGGCTGGATAACCCCCAATTGGGTAGCTCGTTATGACGATTCCGGAGCCGCTGAAATCGCCGCCCCCCCCCGGGCGGCGCCCGAGTGTGTATCAGTGGTGCGTTGTGATCGCGCTTGCGGTGGCTTCGCTGGGACTGATAATGGGGCTGGTATGGCCGACGTCGACCGCCATGGCCCAGGCGACGGGCGCCGAAGGTGTGGCGGGGCGGATGTTTGTGGTGGCCGGGCAGCTTACGGCCAAGACGTACGGATTGTACTTGGTGGATTTAGAGCGTGAATCGCTGTTGGTGTACGAGTACACCCCGCACGCTCAAGGCGGCAAATGTCTTCAGCTTCGGGCCGCCCGTACGTTGCGGTTCGACACGCAGTTGGAGTCGTACAATACGTCTCCGGACCCGGCCGAAGTGGCCGACATGGTTCGCCAGGCGCGCAAGATATCGGGTGGAACGATCCGGCCGCAGTGATCGGCCGGGCTTGGAAGGAGTGAGTCGTTTATGGCGAAGATGTACTACAACGAACAAGAGGCGGCCGAGAAACTCAAGATCAGCGAGTCCGACTTGCTGGACAAGGTTCGCGCCGGCGACGTGCACGCCTACGCCGATGGCTCCAACAAGATGTTCAAGGTCACCGAGATCGACCAGTTGGCCGCCCCGGCTCCGGCCGACAGCGGGGAGAGCGATATTCAGCTTTCGCCGGTCGAGATGTCCGGCACCCACACGGCGATCAATCTGTCCGATACCGCCGACGCCACGCGGATCGCCGACTCCGGCGACGCCGGCAGCGATACGGTTCTGACCTCCGAAGGGATCAGTATCTTCGACGATGAAGATATGGAACTGGAATCGGCCGACCCGATGGCCAAGACGCAAATCGCCCCGTCCCTGGAAGAGGGTATGGGCTTGGAAGGTCTTTCCAGCGGCGGCTCCGGCCTGCTTGACCTGACGCGTGAGAGCGACGACACCAGCCTGGGTTCGGCGGTGCTCGACCACATCGACATGGAAAGCGGCGAAATGCCCTCGGTCGAAAGCGTCGCCGAAGGGCTGTCGGCCGAAATCGAGTCTCGCGCCCCGGCGGCGGTTGAACTGTCCGCCGTTCCGATGGGATACGATCCGTCGGCTGCGATGTTCACCGGCATGGCCGTCGCCGGCGCGGCGGTTGGGCTGCTGGTCGCCGTTGTGGCTACTAGCCTGCTGACCGGCGGGATGCCCGGCTATGTCGCGACCCTGGGCGCCAACGTGCCCATCGTCGCCGGCGCGGCGGTGGGGCTGTTCATTGTCGGCGCTCTGGTCGGCCACGTAACGGGCAAGAAGGGCGCCCAATCGAGTAGTTGATCGGGTGCGGATCGGGCGTTCGGGTGTATATCGGTCGGTTCGTCGACCGTACGGGAAGTTGCTTACAGGAACTATGGAATGCGTGTTGGCGCCGCGCCGCGAGGCGCCGCGTGTCGCCGGCTCGCGGATCATCTGGGTTATTCGAAAGGACCGCACGATGATGAACGCCAGAGGAATGGCTGCGGGGCTGGCTGTGACGCTGTCGGGACTGCTGCTTGGCGGATGCGTACCGGTCGAGCGGTACAAAGAGGCGTTGGCCGCCAACAGTCGGGCTCAGGCGGCGTTGGACGCCGTTCGCCAGGAGACCGAAGCGGCGATCGCAGCGAGGCAGCAGCTTGAACTGGACTTGGCGGCCATGAAGATGGCGGCCAGTCGCAAGGATCAGATGATCTCCGAGCTGGACAAGGTGAACGCCGCGTCGGCCAAGCGGTTCGCCGAGCTTCAGGCGCGGTATACCCGAGACACCGCCGACCTCGGCCCGCCGCCGATGGCCGGCATCGCCCTGCCTCCGGAGTTGGACCTCCAGTTGCAGCAGTGGGCCGGCGACCATGGCGACTTGGTGGTCTACGATCGCATGCGTGGGATGGTGAAGTTCAAGACCGACTTGGTCTTCGCCCCCGGCAGCGACGACGTTTCCGGAGCCGCCGCCGGTACGCTCAAGAAGTTCGCCGTGATCGTCAACGGCGCCAAGGCCGCGACGTTCCACGTGTACATCGCCGGTCACACCGACGACATTCGCATCGCCCAGGAGGCGACGCGCCGCCGGCATCCGACCAACTGGTACCTGTCGGTCCACCGGGCCGTCAGCGTCAAGGACGTGCTGGCCAAAGCCGGCGTCGACGAGAAGCGACTCGGCATAGTGGGCTTCGGCGAGTTCCATCCTGTCGCCCCCAACGCACCCGGCAAGAAGGGCAACCCGGTCAACCGCCGCGTCGAGATCTGGATCGTCCCCCCCGGACGGCTCCTGACCACCAACGGCGCGGCCCCGGCCGCCAAACCGGCCGACACGTTGACGAAGTAGGCGGTGGGACTCGATTTCAGAGTGCGGAAGTCGGTTGGGTTGGCTCTGCTTGCGACGTTGGTCTTCTGCGGCCTGGCCATGCTCTGCGTCGAGACTGTGCCGCCACATTCGGCGACTGCCGGGGCGATGCACATGTGCAAACGCCGTATCCTTCGGTTTGCACACGAACACGGCAGAGTCCCTTCGACCCTCGGTGAGACCAAGCCGATCAAAGGCTTCAATACCTCCATAGAGGATGCTTGGGACGCTGTCCTTGATTACGGCGTGGATGCGGACGGCATTGTTACTCTGCGTAGCTTGGGCAAAGACGGTGTGCAAGGCGGCACGGGCGACGATACTGACATGACTGGCGTGTTCCCTTCAAAGGGGCCTGACGGCTCTTGGTCTGATGAACTGGTCGAGTGGATACGAGACCCCTTTGATGTGTTCAGGTCGGATAGGCCAAGCGTGAGTACCGAGTGTACTCGATAGGCTGTATCGGGGTTGACGTTCTTCACAGCGATATTCTCCAACCCCGGCGGGCCATTCAGGCTTGTCGGGGTCGTTGTCTACTGACGGCGAAAACGAATCCGCCATCTCGCATTTGCCGTTCCCTTCCTGTCCTGCCTCCTAATGGAAAAGCCCCGCGCCACACCGAAGTGCGCGCGGGGCTCGGGATCCAGAATGTGCCGGACGGTGGGAAGC
>CBDVCA010000258.1:0-3173 GCA_965372365.1 uncultured bacterium | reverse complement strand
TTGGGGAAGATTTGCAGCCGACCCATGGAGCCTCGACGGCCGTACGTACCGATCCATGGGTGATGCTTGGGAAAGGAAACGCCGTATGCGACGAGCGATCTTCACCGCCGGGCTGACAGCCGCGATGCTTATCGGCTGCACGGAGGGGGCCGGTGAACCCCGGGCCGAGATGAAGTTGCCCGAGATCATCGCCACGGCCAAGGGGCGCGTCTTCCCTGCGCTGGTTTTCATCAAACCCGTCCAGGAAAACTTCTACACCGGCCGGCGCGAGCGGGCCGAGGTGTTCGGATCCGGGGGCATCCTCTCGACCAACGGATACTTGGTGACCAACTGCCATGTCGCCGCCGGGGCCGTCGCGACCGGTACTACTGGCGGGCCAACCGCCCAATCAGCGACGGATCGCTCCTGCTGACCACCGACGGTAAGCTGTTCGGCGTATCGATGACCGAACGGCTGCCCAATGAATCGCAGCGACAGTTCACCGGGTCGTACTACGGCGACCGACCCGGTGCGGCCGGTGAGAAACGAATCTTCACCGCCGACGAGTTGGCCGACGAACTCGCCTACCGGGGTTCCGGCCCCGTCGACTGCACTTGGCGCGACCGGGACAACTTCCTGACCAATCTGCTGGACGTCATCGGGGTCGGCGAGCAGATAACGATTCGCTACTGCCGACTGAGCGACACCGGCGAGGCGGTGATCAAGGAAGCCACGGTCGCTATCGAGATATCGCCGCCGGATTTCGGGGCCGCCAACCGATGGACCCACCGGGCGCTGGGGTTGACGATCAAGGATTTGACCTACGAGGTGCGAAAAGCTCTGGCGATGGCCCCGCAAGCCCCCGGGGTGGTGGTCGCGGCCGTCGAGCCGGGTTCGCCGGCGTCGCTGGCGAGGATCTGGCCCAACGAGATTATCACCCACGCCAATGGCATCCCCCTCGCCGACGCCGACGGCTTGCGGAAAATCGTCGCCGCCGCCAACGAGGCCGGCCGACCCCTGGTGCGACTGACCGTCCAGCGACTGGGAAAGGTCCGTTTCGCCGACATCGCAGTAGCCGCGTACGCCAAGGCCAGCGATGAAGGACGGCGGCGGCGGCCGTGACGCCGGCGCCAGGCGGCGAGTACGCCGAAAACCATTGGCTCATGTCGGATTAGCGGAGAGTGGGTCTGATGCGTGCCTGCCGTTACTAGCCCCCCGCAGTGCGGGGGGTCGAAAGACGTGTGAACCCACGATCTATAGGATCCAACTGCCGCTTCGGGACCATCGACATCGAAGGCGCCGCGGGAACACCATCGGTCCAGCGACCCCCTGCACTGCAGGGGGCTAGTAACCGCAGACCCTTGGCCGCGAGGATCCCCCGCTAATCCGTCATGAGCCAAATCATTTGACCAAAACCCTTGACACTACCGGAGAAACGCTATAATGACTCGTTCGCCCCCCGGATCGGGGCCTGTTCAGTAACCTAGAATTGGTAGGACGATGGCAAAACCTAGACGTCGCAGAAAAATCGGAAGCAAGAAACGCCGCGAACGCCGCAACCGTCGTAAGAAGCGGTAGTCGGTTGTGAGTTGGCTCTGATGCGCCCGCGTTGGAGCCAGGCGTCGACAGCAGAATCTATATTTCAGGGCGGACCGTCCATCTCAGACGATTCGCCCTGTTTTGATGCGCGCACCAAAAGCCATTTGTCCGGCCGAGCATGGCGTGTAGGGGACTGGCTCCGGAGGCAAGGCGAAGGGGACTGGCTCCGGAGACGAGGCGAAGGGGACTGGCTCGGTAGGCAAGGCGAAGGGGACTGGCTCCGGAGACGAGGCGAAGACGAGACGAAGGCGCCTGTACCCGGGCGATTTCGGTGCAGCTGCCACGTGGTCGATGCGTCAACGGCTACGGGTACAGGCACCTTCGCTTCCGCTTCGCCCTTCGGGCGGCGCGGCGCTCCGGAGCCAGTCCCCTTCGCCAGTCCCCTACACCAGTCACACGCAACCTACTCCCACACGCCCGCGATCTTCTCGCCGCACGCCCGGCACGCCCCATCGGCCAGGCGATTCTCTTTCAGACTGAACGCCGATCGTGCAATCACCACGTCTCCACAGGCCGGGCACCGGGTGCAGGCGCCGGCGCCGGTGTGAACATTCCCTTGGTACACGTATCGCAACCCCGCCTCGCGCCCGAGCCGAGCCGCCCTCTCCAGCGTCTCCAGCGGCGTCGCCCCACGACCGGACATTTCGTAATCGTCGTGATACCGGCTCACGTGCCAGGGAACGTCGGGGCCGAGATTGCCGGCGATGAACCCGGCGATATCGGCCAGTTCCTCCGCCGTATCGTTCATGCCGGGCACCACCAACGTGGTCACCTCCACCCACACACCCGCTTCGACGAGGGCTTCCAGACACCGCAGAACCGGGTCGAGCCGGGCCTTCATGGTCGTCCGGTACGTCGGGTCGCGGAACGCCTTGAGGTCGACGTTGATCGCGTCGAGGACCGGCGCGATGGTCCGCACGCCTTCGGGGGTGAGATACCCGTTGGAGACGAAGCAGTTCTTCAGCCCGGCCGCGTGGGCCAACTGGGCGGTATCGTAGGCCATCTCGAAGTAGATCGTCGGCTCGGTGTACGTGTAGCTGATCGACGCGCATCGCTGACGGGCGGCCGCGTCGACAATCTGCTGAGGCGTGGTCGCCTGACCGGCGCCGGGCGATGCTCGCCGCGGCAGTTGGCTGATCTGCCAGTTCTGACAGAACGAACACTGGAAATTGCACCCCGCCGCGGCCACCGACATGCTCGTCGACCCCGGCAGCATGTGGAACAGCGGCTTCTTCTCGATCGGATCGGCGTTGGCGGCAACCAGCGAGCCGTAATTTCGGCTGTACAGCGTACCGGCCACATTCTCACGCACGCGGCACACGCCATACGCCCCCGCCTTAATGCGGCATTGATGCCCGCACAAATGGCACTGAACCTCCTGGCCGTCCAGCCGCTCGTACAACATCGCTTCGCGTTGATCGGTATCGTTCATGCAATCATTATAGGGCTATTTGAACGCGGGGTCATCGGCGAGATCGCGATCGATTCGGGGGCAACCGCCCGAAGCAGAACACGTCCTATGGAGTGCGGCGGCCACGACGCCGCTTTGGCTGCCGTGGGTGTCGGTTGCCGAGGGAGGAGCCAAAGCGGCGTCG
>CBDVCA010000257.1:0-3191 GCA_965372365.1 uncultured bacterium | reverse complement strand
CCGGCGCGGCGTCATAACACCACATTATCCCTGGGACAGAGTACTAGTAACGGCGGGGTCGCGGTCATCGACGCCTTCTGAACACCCTCGCCGAGCTGATGGATGCCGCAAAACCAGATGCCGCCGTATTTGCTCTTGTAGTCGCCCGGCCCGTACAGTTGCATGAACCGATGGCGGCGGATTTGAAGAAGGGGGACGTGGCGCTGCAATTCGACTGAACCTGACCCGAACGCCGCGGTTCTACCCAACGGCGACGGGTTCGCCGGCGTCGGCGACGGCGTCGCCTCGCCATGGGTCGGGCAGCACATCTTGCATGTGCACGATCTCGGCCAGGGCGATGACGACGTTGCGGTCGTAGCCGTTGTCGGCGCATCGCACCAGTTCACCGACGGCCTGCCTCGTCGACAGCGCACCCCGATGCGGCCTGTCGTGGGTCATGGCGTCGTAGGAATCGGCCACGGCCATAATCCGCGCCTCAATGGGAATCTGCTCGCCAACGAGCCCCTCAGGGTAGCCGGTGCCGTTCATCCGCTCATGATGATGCAAGACGGCGTCGAGCACCGGGTGCAGGAACGTCAGCGGCTGCAGCATATGGCGGCCCACCTGGCTGTGCTTCTTGACGGCGCTGTATTCGGATCCGCTCAGGCCGGTGGCCTTCCGCAGAATCTCCGGCGACACCGACAGCAGGCCGATATCATGAACCCGGCCCACCATACCGAGCAATAAACACCGCTCGTCGCCGAGCCCCAGCTTCGCGGCCATCTGAGACGCGAGCATCGCAATCCGTTCGCTACGACCGGCCAGATACGGATCGCGACCCTCCACCACGGCCACCACTTGGCCGAGTACGCCGAAGTAGTGACGCTCGGCTTCGGCGGCCGCGGTCGCCTGGTCCTGAGCGTGATCATGCAGATGATGGACGGTGCGGAAGATTCGCCAAGCCAGGAACATCACCGGAATCGTGATCGCAATCGACGCCACCGCCACCGACGATGGGCGCCACGCCGCCAGGACGCTGACGGCCACGATCGGGATGCTGCACAGCAGCAGCAGATATCTCGCGATCAAGCAAGTCTGTTTTTTATGCGTATTGCGTTCCAGCACAAGTACTCCTTCGGCTCGGGACCGATAGACACTCGGTGTCCTCCCCGACTCTACCCAACAGTACATTTCATCGTATCGCTCTGCGGCAATCTCGGCCCGCCATCGGCATTTCATCACGCCGACCCGACCCATCGTAACGATTCTGCGTCATGAAACGTCTGTAACGTCTGGGGGGGGGGGAGGCGGGACGAAGACACCCGAGCCCTCGCCGTCGTCGGGGCCGATCAGCCGGCGCCGATGGACGATTCCCTCGCCGACAGCGTGGGCGGAACGAGGACCGACGCGACTTCTTTCCCCGCCCGGGCGGCCATGAGCATTTTCACCGCCAAGCGGGCGCGCTTGTTGACATTTCCCGACACACTGCTCATCGCCACGATGCCATAGGGGCACAGGGGAGAATCGTCCACGCCCACGACGCGAACGTCGTCGGGCGCCCGGACACCTCGCAGAAAGAACGTCCGAATCGCCCCGGCGGCGTGCAAGTCGCACCCGGCGACCAGACCGTCGAAGGCGACCCCACGGTCCAGCAGCGTCGCGGCGCCTTGGACGCCGTCGTCAAAACGAACCTCACTCGGTCTCCTGGCGTCAACGACCAACGCCTCGATCAACTCCAGACCCGCCTCCCGAAGCGCCTGGCGGTACCCGTCGTACCGGGTGTCGAACGACCGAATGTGGGCGATCCGCTTGCACCCCAGGTCGATCAGGTGCCGCGTGGCGATCCGGCCGACCTCCACGTCATCGCAGCCGACGTTCACCACATTCGGATGAACGGGCTGATCGTACACCGTCACCACGGGCACGCCGCGGCTGTGAAGATCCAGCAACTCGGCGCCGACCGCCGGGTGCGGCACGCCGGCGACGACAAGCCCGTCGATCGACGAGCCGTTCATCCGGAGAAGACCCTCGCTGAACTCCGCATCGGTTTCATAGATGGCCAACTCCAACTGCTGGCCCATCGCCCCGGCCGCCGCCGCTACCCCACTGAG
Source organism: uncultured bacterium (assembly GCA_965372365.1). Classification (GTDB taxonomy): domain Bacteria; phylum Planctomycetota; class Phycisphaerae; order SM23-33; family FEN-1343; genus CBDVCA01. The sequence goes on along the minus strand of CBDVCA010000257.1, from coordinate 1,101 downwards.
GGCGGCGTCGGTTACGCCGCTGCCGGCGGAGCCGCATCGATGAATCATCACGCCCAGCGTATCGTGACGACCCATTCGAAGGGCCGCGGCCGATCGATTCCGCGTGTACCCCAGGCGAACGGCGGCGTCACGAATCTTCTCGGCCGTCCGGACGCTGACGCCGGTGGTGCCCCGGCTCTTGTTCAGCACCTTCGAAACCAGAGGAATCGAGACATCCAGCTCGTTGGCGATATCCTTCAACGTTACCATAGATTGTGTCACTCCAGGCCAAGAGATACGGCTAATCGAGCGGCTCGGAATCCCGCCTGGTAGTTAAGTTAATGCATGGACAGGCTTCTGACAAGACTCATCCGGGATTTGTCACCCGTTGGCCACGGGGGCCGGCGTCTCGGGTGAAGCGATGAACGCCCCCTTCGAAGCGCCCTGAACCGTCCCCGAACAACACGCGTAGGAATCATCGACAAACCGAGCGTCCATTGCAAGCATGGGACCAGTTCAGATCCGGCAAGGCCAAAGCTGTCAACCCCAAATAGAAATGTCCGCTATTTGACCCCAATAGAAATGTCCGGTTGTTTTGTATTTCGTTTGCTGTGTGCGCGTCTCCAGGGGTGTTCAGGTCCTGGACGCGAGGGTTCGGTGGTTGTAGATTCTTGTGTGTCGTCGGAAGGATAAGGCTCCGCAGGAGTGCGACCTGAGCGTTCGGCGGCCGGATGTACGGCACGGGGCTGCATCGTTTCGGCGGTGCGGCCTTTGCTTGGCTCGTCCTGTGCCGGTATCTGCGAAAGCGGTAAACTCCGGGGGGTGGGGGGCGGAGCCCCCGCGCCGTTGGCGCAGCGAAGGATTTCGAATTTCAGATAGGTCTTCTTGTAACCGTTCACAGTTTGTTTCGGTTCTCTCCTCCCATTAGGGTGGCTTGCCTGGCGGCGTGTTTCACACCATGGCGGGCAAGCCCCGTCAGGGGCGAAAGATTTGTAGCTCGCCGCGGCGAGAATCGTGAGGCGCCCCCCGCCCCAAGCCCCGGCAGGGGCGGCACACAGGCCGCATGGCCACCGGGTGTCGCCCCTGCCGGGGCGTGGGGCGCTATGGGGCGGACCCTACCGC
>CBDVCA010000256.1:0-3206 GCA_965372365.1 uncultured bacterium | reverse complement strand
TTGACTACTCCCACGGCAGCCAAAGCGGCGTCGTGGCCGCCGCACTCCATAGCGACCATCCTTCCGGCCGAGATAAGGGTAGAAGGTGAGGGTGCGTACTGACAAAGGCCCCTTCCAGGGGCTGGCGACGGCGAGGACCGCCACCATCGGTGACGCTCGCTTGGTCCAATGCCCCCTCCCAAAGACCAATTGACAATCGCCCCTCCACCGCCGACAATCCCCCCCATGGATGCACTGCTCGATGACAAGGCGGTCGCGGCGGCGATGGACGAGTTGTATGCGTCGATTGTGGCGTCGATCCCCAAACAGGCTCCGCTGGCGGTGGTTGGAATCCGGACGCGGGGGGAGATTATCGCTGAGCGGTTCGGCGAGCGGCTGGCGAAGCGGCACGAGGGGCATTTCTATCGCGGCGTGGTCGATATCACGTTCTATCGCGACGACCTGTCGCGACGAAAGAAGGCGCCGCTGGTGCGGGCGACGGAGATCGACTTCGACCTCGACGATAAAATCGTCCTGCTGATCGACGACGTTCTGCATACCGGACGCAGCGTGCGGGCGGCGATGGACGCGATTATGGATTTCGGCAGGCCCAGCGCCATTCGCTTGGCCGTGCTGATCGACCGCGGCGGTCGAGAACTGCCGATCGCCGCCGATTTCGTCGGCCGCAGGCTCGATGTGCCCGACGATACGCGAGTGCAGGTGAATCTGGTCGGACGCGACGAGCGTGACCGAGTCTATCTGATGAAGAAGCGAAACAAACAGGAGCCCGCATGAGTCCACCGGCCAAGTCACCCGCCGACGGCGCCGCCGCGGCCGAGCCGTTCGTATGGCGGCGGAACCACCTGCTGGGGCTCGATGAACTGAGCGCCGCCGAGATCGTTCACATTCTCGACACCGCCGAGAGTTTCCGCGAAGTCTCCACGCGAAGTATCAAGAAAGTTCCCGCCCTTCGCGGCAAGGTGGTGGCGAACCTGTTCTTCGAAGACTCCACGCGAACGCGGATGAGCTTCACGCTGGCCGCCCAGCGGCTGTCGGCCGATGTGCTGCAGTTTTCGGCCTCCGGGTCGAGCGTCACCAAGGGCGAAACGCTTCGCGACACCGCCCGGAACATCGAGGCGATGGGCGTCGATACGGTCGTCATCCGCCACAAGCAGTCCGGCGCCCCCCACATGCTCGCCCAGTACCTCGACACCAGCATTATCAACGCCGGCGACGGGTCGCACGAGCATCCCACGCAGGGACTGCTCGATATCTTCACGATGCGGCGGCAACTGGGGGATGTGGCCGGTAAGAAGGTGGCGATCGTGGGCGATATCGCGCACAGCCGCGTCGCCAGGAGCAATATCTTCGGACTGCTCAAGCTCGGCGCCGAGGTCGTCGTGGTCGGCCCGCCGACGCTTGTACCCGGCGCCATTCGGTCGATGGGGTGCACCATCTGCCACTCCCTCGATGAGGTGCTGCCCCACGTCGATGTGATCAACATGCTGCGAATCCAGTTCGAGCGGATCGGGTCGAACCTGTTCCCGTCGGTGCGGGAGTACTCCCAGCGATACGGCCTCGACGCCGAACGCCTCAAACGCGCCAAGCCCGATGTGCTGGTGATGCACCCCGGCCCGATCAACCGCGGCGTCGAAATGACCTCCGACGTCGCCGACGGACCCAACAGCGCCATCCTCAACCAAGTAACCAACGGCCTCGCCGTCCGCATGGCCGTACTCTTCCTCGTCAACCAGGACAACCGCCGATGACCGACATCGCTAATCACCCCAACAGCTTCGCGACCCGTGCGGCCGCGATTCCGGTCGCCATACGGGACAACCGCCCATGACCGATATTCTGATAAGACGCGGGCGCGTCATCGACCCGGCCTCCGGCCTCGACAAGCGAGCCGACGTGCTGATTTCCGGCGGCGTGATCGCCAAGATCGGGCGCATCGCCGCCGATACCGTCACCCGCCGCACCAAGACCATCGACGCCGCCGGCAAGATCGTCGCCCCGGGGCTGATCGACGTGCACGTGCACTGCCGCGAGCCTGGGCACGAGGAGGAGGAAACCATCGCCACCTCGTCCGCCGCGGCCGTCGCCGGCGGGTTCACCACGATCGTGTCGATGCCCAATACGCACCCGGTCATCGACAACGACGCCACCGTCCAGTACGTCCTCCGCCAGGCCGCCGACGCCGACCTCGCCCGCATCTTCCCGTCGGGGGCCATCACCAAGGGCCGCGACGGCGCCGAACTGGCCGAGATGGGCGGAATGGCCGCGGCCGGGGCGGTGGCGTTTACCGACGACGGCGACGGGGTCGCATCGTCCAGTATGATGCAGCGAGCCCTGCAGTACGCCGGCATGTTCAACATCGTCGTCATGCAACACTGCCAAGACCCCGACCTGAGCGGCTCGGGGGCGATGAACTCCGGACCCATGGCCGTCCGGCTGGGTCTGCCGGGCCTTTCTCCGGCTGCTGAAGAGATCATGCTCCAACGCGATCTGGCCCTGCTGGGGCGAACTGGCGGGCGATACCACGTCCAGCACGTCAGCACCGCCGGGGCCGTGCGGATGATCCGCGACGCCAAGCAGCGGGGCCTGGCCGTCACCGCCGAGGCCACCCCCCACCACCTGCTGCTCACCGACGCCGCCTGCTGCGGCTACGACCCCAACTACAAAATGGCCCCGCCCCTGCGACGCGCCGACGACGTCGACGCCGTCCGCCAAGGCGTCGCCGACGGCGTCATCGACTGCCTCGCCACCGACCACGCCCCCCACGCCGCCGAGGAGAAGGAACTGGAGTTCGCCCTCGCACCCAACGGTATTATCGGCCTCGAATGCGCCGTCGGGCTCTACGCCAAGGCCCTGATCGACACCGGGCTGATGGACTGGCCCGCACTGATCGCCTGCATGACCACCGCCCCGGCGGCCGTCATCAACAAGCCCCTGGGAACCCTCGCCGCCGGCGCCGCCGCCGACGTGACGATTATCGACCCCGCCGCCGACTACGACGTCGACATCCACACCTGGCGAAGCAAGAGCCGCAACTGCCCCTGGCACGACTGGACCCTCCGCGCCCGGGCCGTGTGCGCCATCGTCGACGGGCAGATAAAATCCCAACTGCCCGGCTGACCGGGGCAAATATGGGGTTCATCCGCGAAATGGTGGGGAGCCCTTGTGGCCGAAGCCCTGTTGTTACTAGCCCCCCGCAGTGCGGGGGG
>CBDVCA010000255.1:0-3264 GCA_965372365.1 uncultured bacterium | reverse complement strand
TCCGGCGACCCCCTGCACTGCAGGGGGCTAGTAACGGCAGATCGTTGGCCGTGAGAACTCCCCGCTGATTCGTCATGAACCTGAAATACTCGCACGATTCAAATGATCGATCCGCCGGGACGGCTGGATCGTCATCGGTCCCAAGCCAACTGAAGCCTGCGAACCATCGTACCGATAAGTCACGGGCGGACCGTTTGGGTCGGCATGGGGAGGGTGGTGATGGCCTCGGGGGAAGAACCGTCTGTTTTGGTGGTGGATGACGATCCACACACGCTCAAACTCATCAAGCATCACCTCAGCGGCGCCGGGCTCCGCGTGCGGACCGCCTCCACGGGTTCCGATGGGCTGGAGCAACTGAGGCAGTCGCCCGTCGACCTGATTCTATGCGACGTCATGATGCCCCATATGAGCGGGATGGCCTTCCGCGAGCGGGTTCTGGCCGACGAGACGATCAGCGGGACGCCATTCATCTTTCTTACCGTTCGCGGCGGGGTCAACGATCAGTTGGCCGGATTGGCCGCCGGGGCGGAGGAATACCTCATCAAGCCGTTCGATCCCGGGGTGTTGATCGCACGCGTACAAGCGGTGTTGCACCGCCGCCATGCGTTGGCGACCGAACAGGCGGCCGTCGAGGGTCTGAAGTTGGAACTGCGTCAACGGCAGCGAGCCGAGGCGCACCTCGCTGACGTCCGGCAGCAGGAGATCGAAATTGCCGCGAGGATCCAACAGATGCTCCTGCTGGGAGCGCCCCCCGACGACGTCCATGGCGTCCACGTCGCGGCCATGACGATTCCGTCGGAGTTGGTCGACGGGGACTTTTTCGAATTCTTCCGCCACGGGCGCCGATGCATGGACATTATCGTAGGCGACGTGATGGGCAAAGGGGTTCCGGCCGCCCTGGTCGGCGCGGCGACCAAGATCGAATTCCTCCGCGCCCTGGCCCACCTGACCGAATCGGAGAACGACAACACCCCCCCGACGCCCGAACAGATCGTCATGGCCGTCCATCACCGTCTCACGCCGCGGCTGATCGAGTTGGAGAGTTTCGTGACGCTGTGCTACGCCCGGATCGACCTGGAGGCCATGCGTATCGACCTGGTCGACTGCGGCCACACCAAGACCATCGTGCTGAACCGCCGGACCCGACAATGGAAGATGCTCGCCAGCCACAACGTGCCCCTGGGGGTCGCGATGTGGGAGGTCTATCGGCAGTTCACCGAACCGCTGACCGAAGGCGATCTGCTGCTGTTCTACTCCGACGGCGTTACCGAGGCCAAGAACGTCGACGGCGATATGTTCGGCGTCGAGCGGCTCCTGGAAACCATCGGGCGATGCAGCCACCTGGAGCCCAATGAGATCATCGAAACCATCCGGGCCGCCGTGGCGGCCTTCTCGGGATCCGACGCCTTCGGCGACGATCTCACCTGTCTGGCCGTCGACATCCAGCCTGTCGCCACAGCCGCGGCCCACACGTACGAGACGCTGGAGTTCACCAGTCACCCGGCCGACCTTCGGCGATTGCGACAGTTCACTCGCGACGCCTGCAGCCACACCGCGGCCGACGCTTCAGCGGTCGCAGCCGTCGAAGACGCCGTCGCGGCCGTCGCCGTTCACATCGCCGACGCGGCCTACGAACAGAAGACCGACCGCAGAATTCGCGCCGAGTTCACCGCTGGCGACGATCGGATCGAAATGGATCTGTTGCATTGGGGACGTATCCTCGACGAGACCGCTGAGGTGATCGACCACCAAGCGATGGATCATGTCCAATGCGTAACCGACTCCGACGGCGCCCATCGGATCCGACTCGTGAAGTCCATCTCCCCCGCAACCGTGCGATGATTGCCGAAAGGCTGGAACGGCGAACGGCGAATATTCAACACGGGACTCTGAATCCCAAAGCGACGGCGCCGGCATTGGACGTTCACCCCGTTCGTTGTCATCGAGCGTAGGGGACTGAGCGTAGGGGACTGAGCGTAGGGGACTGAGCGTAGGGGACTGGCTCGGCAGCGTAGGGCGAAGACCGAAGCGAACGTGCCTGTACCCGAAGCGTTCCTGTGGCGATAAATCTCCCCAACACCCCCGGCGACGTCGCGGCGCCAATGAAAGTGCGTCTTCCGTTGACCGGGTACAGGCACGTTCGTCCCGGAACGCCGGAACTTCCGAGCCAGTCCCCTTGGGCTCGGCAGCGTTCGCCGTTCGCTGTTGGCCGTTGGCCGTTCGCCGTTGGCCGTTGCTGTACCTGAAGCCTGAGGTCTGAAGCCTGAAGCCTGCCGTTCCCCGTTGGCCGTTCGCCGAACGGGGAGGGACAGGGGTGTACCAGGCGACTGGCGGACCGGATCCCCCCCAGGACCGGCACGACCAACCTGGCCGAAGCGACCGTCGCGTTCGTCTGGTCCGTCCCCCTCAAGACACGGCGCGCTGGGACGTCGCCCCAACCGGGCCGGTTGGGCATACCGGGCGCCGCATCGCCACCATGGCGGCGGCGCGACGACGCTTCCTACCCGCGCTGCACGCGCCTCGTGGACCAAGGCAAACACACATACGACCTACTTCGAAAACCGCTCACCCCTGCTCTCTCCCGTCCGAACCGTTTACCGTTGCAGACCCGCCGCCACCGGATGGTTCGTCGACCAATCGTCGACGGCCGCGGCGACCGTGGGAAAAACGCCAATCATCCGGTCCATCCGGACGATACGAAACATGGTGGCTACCTGCGGGCGCAGGCCCGCAAGGCGCAATCGACCCCCGGCTGCTATCGCGGCGCGATTGATAACAAGAAGCGCCCCCACCCCCGAGGAATCGACCAAACGAATCCGATGCATATCGACTACGACACAGTCTCCGGCGGCGACCAACTCACCCAGAGCGTCGGTGAAGACGGCCGACTCGACCTCGGTCAGGCGTTCAAGATCCGCAAGAGCGATGGTAACGCCTCTGTCGTGCTGAATATCCATTTGCATCGATATCGTCCCCACAATCAGCACATCCGGCGGACGCCGACACCCCTTACATTTCGACATCCGCATGACCCGACCGGCGTTCGGAACTACCGGCGCCGACCCGGCACAGATCAAGACGAAACATAGAACGTAGAACTGACCAAGAAGCGAGGTCTGTGACGAAGTGCCCCCTGCAATGCGAAGTATCGGCCCGGCCGCCCCGGGAGTATTAGCAATCCTCGAAAAAAAGGTTCATCCGCGAATACAGGGGAGTGGGTCGGATGCGTGCTTGCCGTTACTAGCCCCCCGCAGTGCGGGGGGT
>CBDVCA010000254.1:0-3267 GCA_965372365.1 uncultured bacterium | reverse complement strand
AAACGACGGCTTCGCTTTCATTTGTTCTCTTTTCGTTACATATCCGCTCATCCGGCGTGCGCTGGGGTGGGGGCGTTTTGTTAGTGTGGCCGCCGATGGCCTGATTGCGGACTTAACGGCAAGCGACTGCAAAGAGAAAGGGGTCGTGGAGATGATCGACAAGAAGGAACGGAAGAGGTTGGTGACGGCGGCGAAGGTGGCGGCCGGGGCGCGGAGAAATCAAACGAACCCAAACTGGGAGAATTCGGATTATGAAGAGGGCAAATGGGCCGTTTGAGGCCGGTGACCGGACTCATGCCGGACTGGAGCCGACAACCCGGCCAGGCCGAGACTGAATGGGACGGTTCCTGGGCCTGCGCCGCCGCGGCCGGCGTTGTGGATGATGGGCGGGATTTAGCTAAACGTCCCCCATCTGTGTGTCCGATCACCGGTAATGAGCGACTGATCGATCACGGTCGGTCAATGGGGATCCGATCATGCTGGGGGTTCGCCGAATTCACCGGAACTGACAGGCCGCGAGCGGTCGGTGTGCGCCTACATGACGCGTCCGCTGATCGGTCTGTCGACAGAGGGCGGGAACAGCCAATGCGCTTTCAATCCAGAACGAACAAACGATCCGGAGCGTCAGGCGTGGGCAGGCGGGCGTTGATGTACTTCGTTCCGCTGGCGATCGTCGTCAGCGGCGTTATGCTCGCCCTGTACTGGCTGGGCGCCTATTCGCTGTCGGCGGAGGTCGAACTGGCCAGTCGTCACCTGCTGAACAAGAACGTGACCACCCTACGCGCCAGGCTGAAGGGGGCCGCCGAAGACGTGCGGCTGCTGGCCGACGAGGCCGGTCGGCTGGGCGTGTTCGACCGATCGCCCGAGGCGGTCGAGCACATCAAGGCCCTGACCGGCGCCATGGTTCGGCATCGGAAGGTGTATCAGGTGGTTCGCATTCTGGATATCGCCGGTCGCGAGGCGATGCGAATGGAGTTTACCCCCGCCGGCGGTCGTTTCGTGGGCGGACCGGAGCTGATCGCCCGGCCGCCGTGGGAGTACGTTGACGATGTGCTGGCCTTGGGCGGCCGCCGCGTGTGCATCTTCCCGGCCGGCTCCGACGACAAGATCCCCTCGGCCGAAGGTCCATCCGACGGCGGGATGTGCTTGGCGACGGTCGTATACGACCACCATCGCAACCGTCGCGGCGTGGCGATCATCGAATATCGGCCGTCCCGGTTGTTCGGCGACCTGGCGGCGCCCGGCGGCCGTAGACGCGTCATGCTCCTCGACGCTGACGGAACCACGCTGTGCAATCCGGCCGGCCTGGGCTTTGGGAAGACGTTCCCCGACGCGTGGGACAAGATGGCTGCGAATCGTTCCGGGCGGTTCTACACCTCCGGCGGCATGTTCGTATTCCTCACGGTCGACCCGATGTACGCGCTGAACGATTCGGACCTCGCCGCAGCCGCTCCCTCTGAAGACGGCCGCACGCTGCCGGAGCCGATCTGGAAACTGGTCGGTCATATTCCCCGGGCGTATCTGCCGGCGATGAATGTGGTTCGCCAATCGCTGTTCGGCTCGTCGCTGAGCGTGCTGCTGATGCTCCTTGCCGCCGGCTCGTGGCGGCTCGCCCGATTCAGCCGGATTCGATCGCTCGCCGAGCAGGGCCTGCACGAGGCCCGCCGGAGTGCGGAGTTCGCCAATGCGTCCAAGACGGAGTTTCTGGCCAATATGAGTCACGAGATTCGCACGCCGATGACGGCGGTTCTGGGCTACTCCAACCTGCTGATGGACCCCGACCTCCCTAAGAGCGAGCGAGCCGAATGCCTGCAGACGCTGCAGCGAAACGGCGAGCATCTGCTGACGCTGATTAACGACATTCTCGACATCTCCAAGATCGAGGCCGGAAAACTCTCGGTTCGCCAAGGCGCGTGCGACGTGGTGGCGATTATCGCCGAGGTGGTTTCCATGATGCGGATCCGGGCGTTGCAGCGCGATCTGGCGCTATCGGTGGAGTACGCCGGGCCGATGCCGACGACGATCGTCTCCGACGGCTCCCGGGTTCGCCAGACGCTGATCAACCTGGTCGGCAACGCCGTCAAGTTCACCGACGCCGGCGAGGTGCGCGTCGTGGCGCGGTTCCTGCCCACGTGGGGTCCGAGGGGCGCAGCGGTTCAGTTCGACGTGATCGATACGGGCGTCGGCATTGAGCCGGACCAGTTGGAGCGGATGTTCCACCCGTTCACCCAGGCCGACGCCGTCGGCGGGCGCCACCTCGTCGGCAGCGGGCTCGGGCTGGCGATCTCCCGAAGCATCGTCCGTCTGCTCGGTGGCGATCTGACCGCCGCGAGCACCCCCGGCGTCGGCAGTACGTTCACCATGGTGCTGCCCGCCGGCGACCTGGCCGGCGTGGCGATGCTCGCCAACCCCCACGAGGCGGCCATAGCGGTCCCCTCCGAGCAGCCGCCGCCGCATGGGCGGGTGCTCAAGGGACTGCGAATTCTGCTGGCCGAAGACGGCCCCGACAACCAGAAGCTGATCCGAACCCTGCTGGAAAAGGCCGGCGCCAAGGTGGCCACGGTCGACAATGGAGCCGACGCGGCCGAACGGGGCGCATCGGGCGAATATGACCTGATCTTCATGGATATGCAAATGCCCACAATGGATGGATTCGAAGCCGCCGGTCGACTGCGAGCAGCAGGGGTCGCCACGCCTGTCGTCGCCTTGACCGCTCACGCCCTCGACGGCGACCGCGACCGTTGCATCGCCGCCGGATGCGCCGACTACCTCAGCAAACCGATCGATCGGAATCGTCTGATCGAAGCGGCCTTGCGAAATACGGGCGGTTCGCCCCCTCAGCGCGAGTGCGAGATTGCCGACGCCGCCGAGGTGATCGTTTCGGAACTTACCGATGCCGCGGAGATCGCCGATCTGATCGATGAGTTCGTCGATGGCCACCCCAAGACCATCGCCGCCATGACCGACGCTCTCATCCACGGCCACTTCGCCGAACTGAGCATGCAAGCCCATCGCCTTCGCGGCAGCGGGGGCGGCTTCGGCTACCCGTCTCTCACCGATGCCGCCGCCGCCGTCGAAGACGCAGCAATCGCCGAAGACCCCGAAACCGCCACGCTCGCCATGATGATCCTCATCAGCGTCTGCCAGGCGATCAACAGGGGACGGAAGGCGACAGTGACGGCGTGAAGCGATGGCGGAGGGGGCCAACTTTTGGCTCATGTCGGATGAGCGGGGAGTGGGTCGGATGCGTGCTTGCCGTTACTAGCC
>CBDVCA010000253.1:0-3329 GCA_965372365.1 uncultured bacterium | reverse complement strand
GACGCAACCACGTTGAACGTTGAGCGTGGTTGCGTCGCTGCGCTCGCGCAAACCACGGCACCCATATTGATACGGTTCCACCCTATTCTTGGGACAGAATGCTAGGTCGGGACGGCCGGCTCTCTTGCGTGAATGGCGGCGACCATGACGCTCCTGGCGAACTGCGGGAAGGATGTCGGCGTGACGATCGCTTCGTTTCGGGGGCGTTGGAGGCCGTAGAGCCCGTTGTTGACGCTGGCGTGCAGGTCCAGCAGCATCGCGGCGCAATGCCGGCTGAAACCCATGTCGTGCAGCATCTCTCTGGCCGCCGGCATGGCGATCATCTCGTAGCGAACGTCGCGCCCGAGGGCTTCGCCGATAGCCGCGGCCGCCTCGGCGAAGCTTACGTCAGCGGGGCCGATCACTTCCAGCGTTCGCCGGCCGTACCAACTCTCGTCGCTGAGCGCACGGGCGGCCTCGCGTGCGATATCGCGCGTCGCAATCAACGGCACGCGAACCGATCCGGCGATCGGCAGCATGATGGCGCCGTACGTGTTGATGTTGTCGATCGACCAGAGGAAGTTCTCCATGAACGGCCCGGTTCGCAGGTGCGTGATGGAGGCGTTGGACTGGTCCAGAATGATCTCGGCTTCGCGAAGCGCCAGGACCGGCCCCATCCTGTGGCTGCGGTGAGCCCCGATCGACGAGATGTGCACCACGCGCGGGATTCCGTTATCGTCGATGGCCGCGGCGGCGTTTTCGGCCAGGCGCCTGTAGTCGTGGCACATGTCCTGCGTGTGAATGTCCATCGGCTCGACCCAGAACAGCGCGTCAGCGCCTCGGGTGGCCCGTTGGACGTAATCTTCGTCATACAAGTCGCCTTCGATGACGATGGCTCCGCGACGTCGGGGCAGGATCAACTTGGCGGGATGTCGGGCCAGCAGAACCTGTTGGGCCCGGCCTCCGGTGGCCAGGATGTCGATCAGGTGGCTCCCGATCTTTCCTGTGGGGGTGGTTATCGCGATTTTCATATCAACCGTCCTTCCATGAAGTGCGATAGGGCTCGGGTCGACCCGACCATCCGTCCTGACCGGGTCGCCCATACTGTATTGTCCGCTCCGCGTGGGCGGTTGGGCAGGGGGCGGCGGCGTTTTCGTGACGACGCCGGGCGATGACCGAGGGTAACCATGAGTCGCCGTCGCCGGAAACGGCGGGATGTTGGCGTGCGTTTCATCTATAATTCTCTCGTGGCCGGTGACGTAACCCAATACATGCGGCGGCGGACGCCCGAGGAGACGCCATGATTCGGTTCAGCAGTTTGGTGATCGTTGCCGCGGCGGCGATTCTTTCGGGATGCGCGGTACAGTCGGCCAATGACCGGGACGCCATGACGTTCTTCGTCGATTTCGACCATGGCGACGACAACAGCCACGGAGCCACACGCGTCGCCCCGTTCAAGCACGCCCCCGGCGACCCTCAGGCGGTCGGCAAGGCGGGCTTGGTGACGTTGATCGCCGGCGACACCGTCATCTTCAAAGGCGGCGTCCATTACCGGGGCTCGCTGGTGATCGCCTCGGCCGGCGCCGAAGGGGAGCCGATTACGTTGGACGGCAACACCGAGGGCGACTTCGGAACCGGCCCGGCCATTTTCGACGGCGGCGAGGTGCTCTCTGACTGGAGCAAGTGCGAGTCGGCCGACCCATGCGGCGGCAACCCCAACTACGCCAACATCTATCGCGCCGAGGCCCCCGGTCGGGCGCGGGCGCTCACGTCGAACCTTCATCAGGACGGTGAATTGCGGATTCTCGCCCAGCACCCCAACCCTGCGACGCCCATGTTCACCGACGATACCCGGGAGTATCTGCGCGTGGCGCCGGCGAAGACGCCGCGAGTGGAGATTATCGATTCTCGCCTGGCCCAACTGGGCGGTGAGCAACTGGTGGGCGGTTACGTCTACGTCTGGCGGCGGACCAACCAGATCGACACGCGTTTGATCGATAGCTTCAACGATACGACCGGCGCGATCACCTTCGCCCAACTCGGCGGCCCCGTGTATCCGGAGGTCCGCTACGCTCTGGCCAACTCGCTCAGCGGCGCCGTGTTCGACCGGCCGGGCGAGTACGTGTTCATCACCCCGACCACCGGGCGCGATCCGACGGTTTACCTGTGGCCGGAGGGCCCGTTCGATCCGGCGACCGCCCGGGTCACCGTGGCGGTGCGGCCGCTGGCGATCGAACTGACCGGCGAGAATCACTTCGTGACGATTCGAGGGTTCCGATTCCAGAACTACCAGCGGGCGATTTTCAGAGGCGACCGACTGCCGCGGGCGAGAAAGATTACGATTCGCGATAACGAGTTCACGCGGCTCAAGGCCGCCGATTACGCCAACGCCGTGGAGCTGTACAATACCGACGAAATGCTCATCGCCAACAACGATCTGCACGACTGCTCGAAGATGCGCGGCCTCATCGCCCACGACGGGTTCGGCGCCGTCATCCGCAACAATCGGCTGACGCGGATGGGGCGAACGCCGATCGTGATGTACGGAATGAGCCGCGGCAAGATTCTGCAGAACATCGTCCGCCATTGCCGGGGGATGCACAGCAACGGAATCTCCGTCTACAAGAACAATCGCGATATCCTCGTCGAGGGCAACTTCGTCTACGATTCGAACATCCCCCTGACCTGCAGCGGGACCGAGAACATCACGATCCGCAACAACATCTTCGACGGCGCCGGGGCCGCTCAGCCGATCTCCTTCTGGGAACGCGTCAAAGGCGAAGTGGTGATCGAGAACAATATCCTGATCGGCAGCGGTCGCGGCGCCGGCCTCTGCATCACCGGACTGGGCGACCGAACCGGCGAATCGTTCGATATGTACCTGACGCTCCGGGACAATATCATGGACGGCCCGGCCATGCACATTATGAAGGGCGAGCCCTGGCTGACCAGGACCGGCCGCGTGGGCAATATTTACCTTTCGGCCCCAAGCGGGTTCAGTCTCGCTACGGACGAGCGGATCGTCGGCGATATTCGCGAGATCCTGCCCGGCGTGGCCAAGCAAGACTACCGCCGAGCCGAAGGCGTCACGGCCGGGCCGAAGACAGAGGAGTAGTGGAATCTCCCTGTTCCCAACGGTCCTGCAAAGATCAAGGTAACCGTTCACAGTTGTTTTCGGTTCTCCTCCCATTAGGGTGGTATGCTTGGCGGCGTGTTTCACGCCATGGCGGGCCGGCCCCATTTAGGGGCGAAAGATGTGTAGCTCGCCCCGGCGCGAACCGGGGGCCCCCGCCCCCGAGGGCGGGGCCGGCGGGGGGGGCCGCGGGGCCCGGAGGGCCGCGCGGGGGCGG
>CBDVCA010000252.1:0-3342 GCA_965372365.1 uncultured bacterium | reverse complement strand
CGGGAGCACCATCGGTCCAGCGACCCCCTGCACTGCAGGGGGCTAGTAACGGCAGGTCGTTGGCCGTGAGAACTCCCCACTGATTCGTCATGAACCATTTCAATAGGGGGGTGATTGCCCCGCCGCGAACCTTCGCTAGCGTCATAACCCAATTGACTTGCTCGCCCGGTGGCCTATAATCGCGCCCCTTGGCGTAGAGAGCCGCCGGCAACGAATTCGGAGAACCCAGGCGCCCATGATTGTGATTTGTCGATATTCCCGTCTCTTGGCGACGCTGGCGTGTCTTGTTCCGGCCGTCGTGGCCCCGGCCGCCGAGAATGAGGGGTTTTTGCCTGAGGATGCGATCGTCTCCGGCGCCGAAATGCACACCTTTACCGCCGATGGCGAGCCGGCGGCGGTGATTCTGGGCGATTTCGAGATGACCATCGGTGGCCGACGCCTTCGCGGCCGCGATGCGGTGTTGTGGATCGACGAGACGGTTCGCGGCGGCCGGTCGTTGCGGACGATTGAACTGTACATCGAGGGGGCGGCCGAAATCGTCGAGCCCGGCGGCGCCGTCACCACCGATCGGGCGATGCTGGTCACCATCCGCCACAGGGGCAAACTTCGCTCCGACGTCGGTCGGCGATTCGACCAAAACAGCGAGTCGCTGCCGGTCTACAAGCGGGCCGTGGCCATGAGAGCCGGCGTCCCGATTGTCCCGACGCCCGTTGAGCCTGTCGAGCCTGCCGGGCCTGAGGTTACGGCCCCCGTCCCTGCCCCCGCCCAAGCGCCCCTTGAGGCCGAGCCGGCGGCGGCCCCCGATGCCAAGCCGCGGCTGCCGTTGCCGGTTCGCAAGACGAAGTCCGGCGCCAAGCCGATCCAATTCCAGGCCGAATCCACCCGCGTGATCCAGACGACCGACGACGCCGGCCGCACCGAGCAGGTGGCCGTCTGCAAGGGCGACGTGTACATCTTCCGCGACGGCGGCGAGCAGATTCCGCCGATGGAAATCCAGGCCGACGGGGCCGTGGTGTTCACCGTCACCGACGCCGAGGACGGATCACTGGCCGGCGGCGGCGGGGCGATGGGGCTGGCCAACGCTCGGGGCGTGTACCTCGAGGGCGACGTCCGGCTGACCAGCGGCGAGCGAATCATCCGCGGGAGCCAACTGTACTACGATTTCGTCAACGAGCAGGCGATTATCGTCGACGCCGTCGTCAGCGTGGTTCACCCTCGACGGAACATTCCGTTGTACATTCGCGCCAAAGAAATCCGCATGCTCACCGAGCGAACCGACGGCGACGTAACCCGCCGCGACATGCTGCTTACCGACGCTCGGATATCGACCAGCGAATTCTACACGCCCACCTACCACATCGGCGCCGCCCGGGCCGTATTCAGCGATACGACGCCGTACAACCAGGCCGGTGAGCCGACCGAGAACCCCAGCTACGAATTTCGCGGCGTGCATTCGACGGTGAACGTTCGCGGCGTGCCGGTGCTGTACTTGCCATGGACCGCCCTGCGGGTCAAGGACGCCGAGCTGCCCATCCACCGCCTCCAAGGCGGCCACCACGGTCGCTTCGGCCTTGGCGTCGAAAGCCGGTGGCGACTGTTCCAACTGCTCGGACTCGTCGAACCCAAGGGCGTCAACGCCGATCTGAACGTCGATACCTACCGCAAAGGAACCGTCGTGGGGACCGATGTGGAATACGCCCGGGGCGCCGATCGTTGGGGGATTCTGCAGGGCGTGTATGTGCGAGACCATCAGCGGACCGATGCGTTCGGTCGAGATCGCGAGGATGTGCCCGCCCCCAAAGATCGCGGCCGCCTGCTGTGGCGCCACAAGGAATTCCTCACCGACGACTGGCAGTTGCAGGCCGAGGCCAGCTACCTGAGCGATAAGAACTTCCTGGAGTCGTACTACCGCGACGAGTTCTGGGGCGGCAAGGAACAGGAGACGCTGCTGTACGCTCGCAAGCAGGTCGATCACTGGGCGTTTTCGGCCCTGGTCAAGAACCGGCTGAGGGATTTTCAGACGGTGTCAGAGGCGTACCCGGACTTCGCGTTCCACCTTGTCGGCGAATCGCTGCTTGACGATTCGTTGACGATCTTCAGCGAGTCGCACGTCGGCGCCCTTCGCTTGCAGCAGGCGTCCGGTTCGAGCGACCCCGGCAGCGGGACCACCTCCCGGGTCGACTCGCGTCTGGAAGTGAACGCCCCGATGCATTGGGGGCCGGTCAATATCACTCCCTTCCTGTTCGGCCGCGGGTCGTACTGGAGTCGGGCGATCGACAGAACCGATCTCGGCCGGGGCCTCGCCGGCGGCGGCGTCAAGGCCAACATGAGCTTCTGGCGCGTGTACAACACCATCGAAAGTCGCCTATGGGATATCCACCGACTTCGCCATATCGTCACCCCCGAGGTCGTCGGCCTGGGCATGGCGAGCAACGTAACCGACAGCGAACTGTTTCCGTTCACCGATGGCATTGAGCGGGATACCGAAGCGTTCCAGGGCGTTCGCATCGGCCTCGGCCAGCGCTGGCAGACCTATCGCGGCGCCCCCGGCGACCGGCGACCGGTCGAGTTCGCCCATGTGAACGTGTACGCCGCGTTGTTCAATGATACCAAGGACCCCGGCCAACCGGCCGATGGGCGGTTCTTCTTCACTCGCCCCGAGAACAGTATCACCCGAAACGCCCTCAACGGCGAGATGGCCGTGAACATCTCCGACGCCTCGGCGTTCCTGGCCGATATAAACTACGACCTCAACGACAAAGAAATCGGCATCGCCAACTTCGGCCTGGCCATCCAGCGCGACCCGCGGCTGCGGTACTACGTGGGCAGTCGGTACATCGACGACTATGACAGTTGGATGTGGACCGCCGGGCTCAACTACAAGATCAACAAGCGATACGAATTCAGCGGGTTCCAGCAGTATGACATGGATTTCAGCAACGGGACCAACGTGCTGTCGCAGTTCTCGATGATTCGCAAATTCCCCCGATGGTACGTGGCCTTCTCGGTCGTCATCGATCGGGTCACCGACGACGTCTCCTACCTAATCACCCTCTGGCCCGAAGGCATGCCCAACTTCCGCATCGGCGGCCCCCGAGCCGGCACGTGGGCGGCCAGCGATATGAATTAGTATTCTGTCCCAGGAATAATGTGGGACAGAGTGATTCCTCGTTTGGGCGCCGTGCAGCGGTAACCGTTCACAGTTTCTTTTCAATAATCGGGCTCTCATCCCGAAATGGTGGCGTGTATTTGTTCGGCCATGATGCAAGAGCGTGCTTGGAATAGGGTTCGATCGCTCAAGTGAATCTGCCGTTGAGGCCCGCAGGGCCGACAGATTTGTAG
>CBDVCA010000251.1:0-3366 GCA_965372365.1 uncultured bacterium | reverse complement strand
GCCACCGGTTCGGGATGAGAGCCCGATTATTGAAAAGAAACTGTGAACGGTTACGCCGAGCAGATCACAACGATAGAGCAGGCCGAACTCGAATTCATCTAAGATAGGTCCGATGATAACGATCGACAATCCGGGAGGCCGCCATGAACTCGCGAGACAGACTGCTGGCGTTGCTGGTCCAACTCACCCACGCTCGCCCATCGTTGTCGACCACAACCGTACCGTCGTACTCCTCACGCTTGCTGGCGGCGACGGGCCGATCGTCAGACCACGCCTCCCCATCGAATACGCGAATGAACACGTCGCTGGAGCCGTGTCGGTTGCTCGTGAACACGACGTACACCTTCCCATCAGGCCCGCAGGCAATCGAGGGGAACCTGTCCCGCTTCTTCCCGGCGCGAATCTCGCCGGTTCGTTCGAGCGTGCTGCGCAGATAGGAGACGCCGTCCCGGACGGCCTTCTTCACAGGGAGAGTCCTGGGCAGCATCTCTATGACCCTCGACCGTATTCGCCGCCAATCGGCGGCCTTCGGCGAGTTCAATCTGAGGACAACCTTCCCCTGACGATCGGCCAGCATCAGGAAGGTCCAGCCATCCTCGTTATAGCGCTTCTCAACAATGCGATTCGTGTCCATCAGTTGCACGAAGGTGTGGCGGTAGTGTTTCTGAAAGTCCAACGCCGCCAGTTCATTGTCCCCGGCGACCGTTCGGATCGTCTGAAGACCCCGCGGCCCCAGTTCGGCGGCGATCTTCCGCAGCGGCTCGGCGTCCTGTTGACAGCCGCCGCACCAACATGACCCCGACATGAGCAGCACCGGCAACCCCGCGTAATCTTGGGAGTCGACGATCCGCCCGTTGCTGTCGGGCAGATGGAACTTGAGCACAAGCTCGGCCGTCGAGTCGTTCTTGAGCGCAGCTCGCCATTGGGCCTTGTTCTCGCCGTGGTACACGCCGGTGATCTGCGCCAGCGATACCCGCGCATACAGCCGCGTCTCCTTGTTGGCGTTGTCGAGCAGGCCGATCAGCGTGGGGATCGACCCCTTCTCGCCGATCCGGCCCAGCGACCTGGTGCAGACCCAGCGAACGCGGCCTCCGCCTCGCCGGCGGGCAAGGATCGCCTCAAGGGCCTTCGCAGCCGGCTTGGCTTGGGCGATACCCAGCAACGCCGCGGCTTCAACGATCTTCGCCGAGTCCTTCGCCCGCAACTGGCCTGTCTGCTGACCGACGAGTCGTTTCTTCTGATCCTCCGAAGACCGATCGTACCTATCCTGAGCCGTCTGGTAGTTCTTGAAGAAGAATGCTTCGAACTGTACCAATTCTCTCTGCGTCTTGCGGTCGAGCAGGGAGTAGCAACTCCAACGGGCTTCGGTACCCGACGTGGAGGCCCTCTCGGCGGCGATCGCGCTGGCGATCGGGAATAGACCCCACTCCGCAGAGTTGAGTCCGCCACCTGAGAGAACAACGCCACCCAGGAACAATGCGAATGTAACCCTCTTCAACGGTGCTCTCCGCCTCATCACTCATCTCCTCTTGGGCCGCGGGCAACCCGGTGACCCGCTCACCCGCTCCCGACGGCGAGCTTCTGAATCCATCGTTCGCCCGGGCGGCTCAGACGTTACTCTCCAATCGTGATCATTGATCTTTCGGTTCTTCAAGTCAACGGTTACGAAGCCCTCGCCCCTGTTCCTTCTCCCGGTGAACGGCGGCGGCAGCATCGTTGAGTTCTTGGACGCACTCAAGAGCGATTTGTTCCCGGGAATAGCGGTTCTGCAAGCGATTCAGGCCAGCCTCCGTTTGAACCTGACGTTGGAACGGCAGGACTGGCTTACGTTGGCGCGCCGCAAGATGGAGGTGATCCACTACTTCAACATGGGCCTCGACATGCTCCAGCCCATCGAGGCGCCCCCCGAGGGCGACATGACCATGGCCGAGGCCACGCGTCGGATCGGCGAGAAGTTCGTTATCGAAGGCAACGTCCAAATCTCACGCTTCACCGACCAGCCCCCCGAAGCCTTCGGTCGCCTCGTCGCCCAAACCGTAGCCGAAGGCAAACGCAGCCGGCGATTCGTCCTGTGCCCCACCGCCAGCCCCTACTCGACCGAGATCAGCGACCGCGTCGTGCAGAACTATCTCACCTTCATCGACGTCGCCCTCGCCGAAGGCGGGTACGACTGACACGCGTCCGGCTCATTCTCGGAACGATCCAGGCTTGCCGTCGCCAACAACTTGCCAAATGGCCTCGGCCAGCATCGCGTGCCCCAAAGGCGAGAGGTGAATCCCGTCGGTGGTCGCCTCGGGCGTCGTTAGGATGCGAGCCAGAATCCGCTTGGGGAGGATAACGCCCCCCTCAAGCGACTTCACCGCTTCGCGTTGAGCGGCGCCGTAGCGATTCGCCAAAGGCGAAAGGGGCAGCTCGACGACAATGACCCTGGACGAACGGGCGGCCGCGATCGCACGTGACAGGCGGGTCAACTCATCCCGAAATTGCTCCACAGGTTGCCATTCCAGCATGTTGTTGCCGCCGATTTCAAGCACGATCACGCTTCGATCGCCGAGCCCGGCCGCTTGCCCGATGGCGTCCTCGATACGAGCGCCCCCCACCGCGAGGTTGACGACATCGACCCCGTACCGGCTGCTCAATACACCCGACCACGTGTCGGCTTGGGGCTCGCCGAGTCCCGCGCTGATCGAATCGCCTATCACGTACAGCTTCTGGCCTTCGGCCATGGGAACGGCCGGGAGCCGGTGGTATGGAGCCTCGATCACCAGAGCAGCGAGACAGAACGTCGCCGCCACGACTCGCAGCGCGATAGCGAGCCGCCGCCGGCGCCCTGCGAGCCGTTCGGCCCCGACGGCCATAGCCGCGACGCTGATCAGGCCAAGCGTGTAGACCCAGGTCGACAACGGCGTCGCCGACAGCACGATCAGGAACACACCCCCGACCACAAGCGCCCGTCGAAGCAGCGCCGAGCGTTTGGGTTTGCCGAAGACCGGCGTCACCGATGCAATAAGAATCAGCACCACGCCGGGAAAGAAGGACAAGCCGGAGGCAAACCAGAAAAGAAGCGGATGCATTCACATCTCCCATCGCCCCCGGAGGGAGGCTATACCGAACTATGCTTCGACACTCACGTCCTGCGTCCCGCGATGGTAGTCATCCCTCGACTGACGAATCGCAGCCCGGTCGCACAATGCAAACCGCCGGGGCTCGCCCGCAATCTACCGCAACATCGCCACAGCGGCAACCATCAATCATCAGCGTCCCAAGTCGTGTCCGATGCTGGCGATCAGACCGGTCGAGCGCCCGACTCTGGGCTTGCGTCGGCATGGCGCCCGCGCGCGCAAAGCAGTAACGCTCCCTTGGGGG
>CBDVCA010000250.1:0-3366 GCA_965372365.1 uncultured bacterium | reverse complement strand
CCCCCCCCCCCCCCCCCCCGCGCCCGCCCCCCCCCCCCCCCCCCGGGCGGGCCCGGGCCGGTGCGTCAACCGCTTCGGGTACAGGCACCTGCGCTGCCGCCTGCGCTACCGCTCTGGCGGACAAGACGCTTCGGAGCCAGTCCCCTGCGCACAAGAGAAGCCGCCGGACCCTCGCAAGGGCCCAGCGGCTTCAAGGGTAATTCGCTTTGGGGAACCTACGCGGCGGCGACCTGGGCCGCGGCCGGCTGGTTCACGTGGAGACGCGACGGGTTGACGTTCAGTACGCTGTCCATGCCGAACTGGCCGGGCTCAATGCCGAACGCGGCGTAGTCGGTATACCACACGCCGTCGGCACAGTAGCGGAACTTATACACGCCGGCCGCCAACTTCACCTTCGTCGTCCAGTACCCGTCCTCGCCACGCGTCATCTTCACCTGATCGGTTCGCCAATCGTTGAAGTCCCC
Source organism: uncultured bacterium (assembly GCA_965372365.1). Classification (GTDB taxonomy): domain Bacteria; phylum Planctomycetota; class Phycisphaerae; order SM23-33; family FEN-1343; genus CBDVCA01. Next base: position 2,902 of record CBDVCA010000250.1, on the reverse strand, counting down.
TGCAACATAGACGGCGTTGGCGCCGGGCCGGAAAAAACTGAACTCTACCACTCCATTGTCCACGTTCACCATTTCTGTAGCTTCCTTTGCTGTTTTCCCGACATCCGGTAGTGAAGGATGACCGCCCCTGCGATCCATCCATCCTGCTACGGGCAAGAAGGTTGCTCACTCAACTCACAGGAAATCTATCGACCGCCCGCGCCGTCCACTTCAACAACTACCCGCTATTAACTTCTATTTTCACTTACACTTAACGTTGCAGCATTTCCTAAGCCCAACCCCCTAAGGCGTTCATCCCCAACCCGCCGCGGTCGCCGGGATGCAACCGGACCCGGCGGCCTTGCGACGCTGCTCGATTCGGTCGCAATTGGCGGTCAGCACGTCAACAACGTCGCCGTCCAAGGCCCCATGCGTCGCCATGGAGGCGATCAGGCCGATCGCTTTGTCGACCGCCATGCCCGGGCGATAGGGCCGATCCTGCATCACCGCCGTCCAGGCGTCTGCGACGGCCATGATTCTCGCCCCCACCGACAGGGCGCCCCCGCCGAGGCCGAAGGGGTAGCCCTTGCCGTCGGTTCGCTCGTGATGGAAGCCGGCCCATTCGACAATCCGCCGGGGGCCGCCGACCGAATTGAGAATCTGGTACGTGTAGTACGGATGCCCCCTCACCACGGCCCACTCCTGCCGGCTGAGCCGATCGTTTTTGTCCAGCACATGCGCCGGAACCGACAATTTGCCCATATCATGCAACCACCCGGCCAACCGCATCGCCGCCTGCTCGCCGGAGCAAAAGCCCATCAATTCGGCCAGGCACACCGCCGTGGCGGCCACGCCGGCGGAATGACCGGCCGTCCACGGGCTCAACGAGTCGACCATCTGACCGAAGACCTTGGCGATGTGACGAATCACCGGATGACGGATCGACATCGCAGGCCAGTCGATACGAGCGACGATCAGGCCGTGCAGTCGCGGAGATATGCAATCCAGCCAGAACGCCTCGGTCCGCGCCAATTGCTCGAAGGCCGCGACGGGGGCGTGATGGTGCGTCCGTCCGGTCTCGGCGGTGATCTGTTTGGTGATCGACTCGGCCTGGGCCAGAACCGGGAAATTCCGATCGACCACTTTGGAGACGCTATCGGCCACACCGAGGATATGCGACGCCAGCCGAACCGGCCGGCCGTCGACCTCGTCGCCGGCGCCGTGTTCCCATCGCACCCGGCGGCAGCGGGCCGTCCAGGTCACCGACTCCAACAGTTCCATCGCCGGCGCCACGGCCGCGGCCGCCACCTGATCGGCGCCGGCGGTTTCGGCTCGCTCGCAGGCCTCGTCGCAACTCACGCTATGGCTGACCCCTTTGAGGACCGGCTCCTGCAAAGCCGCGGCCAGGAACATATCGCGCAACTCCCCCGGACGCACCTCCATCTGCTGAGCGATTCGCAGCGCAATGTAGGTCAATCGCTGTCGCTGATCGGCGGTGTCGGATCGCACCCAATCGAGGGCTTCGGATAACGAGAGCACCAATCGGTGCAGCGCGATCCCCATTTTGCCCGGCATGCCTCCCCCTTCTCCCGCTGGTCTGCGTGAGCCCTTCAGCACCGAAAACATCGGATCGACCGGTTGCGTTCTAGAATACAATCACCGATGCAATCGGAAAAAACTCGCCCGGCGAGCCCACGCGACGGTCTGAACCGCCCGGGGCGCTATCTTCGGTTCGCCCCGTCCAAACGGCCCAGCGCCCATAGCGATGCATGCCGCACAATCGGCGCGGGGTGTTCGGCCAGACGCCGAAGCTGCTCGACGACCTCGGCCGACGCTTCCCCCCTCCCGACGGCGACGGCCGCGTTGCGAAGGAACATCTCGTAACTCGCCCGGCGTGTGGCCGATCCCCGTGTCGCGGCGTCCCAATCGGCTTGCGACCACCCCAAGATCGTCGCCGGATCGACTTCAGCGATCGGTCGGCGGGCGACCAACTGCCTGTCGACCCCGCCGGTCACGTCGCGATTGTGGGGGCACGCCTCCTGGCAAAGATCGCAACCGAACACGCTTCCACGCGTATCGAACGCGTCGCCGTCCAGGTCGCCGCGATTCTCGATGGTCGCCCAACTGTTGCACCGGCGACTGTCCAGCATCCGCGGCGCCGTCAGGGCGCCGTTGGGGCAGGCGTCGATGCACAGGCGGCAATCGCCACACTGATCGGCCAGCGGCTCATCGGCCGGCAGTTTGATGCTCACAACGATCTCGGCCAACAGCAGGTAGCTGCCCCACTCCGGATGGATCAGGCACCCGTTGGCGCCCACCCAACCGATACCGGCCGCCGCGGCCCAGTCGCGTTCGAGAATCGGAGCCGTGTCGACGCAGGCGCGAGCCTTGAAACCGGGCGCGAGCTGCGTCAGATCGTCGGCAAGCTGATGGCACCGGCGTTTGAGCACCTTGTGGTAGTCGCGAGCCCGAGCGTACCGGGCCAAGGCCGACGGCGCCGAGTCGGCCTCGTCAACGGCGTACGACGACGCCAGGCACAGAACGCTCTTCGCCCACGGCCATTCGACGCGAACGTCGCATCGCTTGGCCACGTGCCGGGCCATGTAGTCCATCGAGGCGTGCCGACCCTCAGCCAGCCATTGCTCCAACGCCTCGGCGTGCGGCGCCCGCCCAGCCGCGGCCACTCCGGCGGCGACAAATCCCAATTCCTTCGCCCGCCTGACGGCGAGCGCTTTGATCCGGTCTGCATCCATGGCCGCAGTGTAGCAGACCGGCGGCCTTAGGAGAAACGCCGACTCGGGCGGTTGCGTTCGCGGTTGCGCCGGATACCATCCAATCGCACGGAATCCGGACCATCCACCTGTCGTTACTAGCCCCCCGCAGTGCGGGGGGTCGCTGGGCGACAATGCGCTCGTTGTAGACT
>CBDVCA010000249.1:0-3382 GCA_965372365.1 uncultured bacterium | reverse complement strand
GAGAGCGGAAACCAAACGAACCCAAACTAGGAGAATTCGGAGTTTCCGGGGGGGGGGGGGGATAGTCCGGTGACCGGCCTCAAAACGGCCTGAAACGGCCTCAGAACAACCTCTGAGCCCGGGGAATTCACGGTTTCAGGGGGGGGGATAGGAGAAACCCGGGACAGTCAGCTATTCAAGGTCACGCCAAGTAGGTGAGGGGAACCCGGCCGCCTGCGGGGTGCTTGGGCATCTGCGTCGGTTCGAGGGGGCCGCCGATGCGGAGATTCTCGCAGCCGAGGTGAAACTGCACGAGGCGCAGTACGCTCTGGCGACCGAGTATGGCTTCTCCAGTTGGGACGCCATGACCAAGCACATCGCCCAATCGGTTCCGACCGTGGTGGGCAAAGTGAGCAAGACCGACGAGGGGGCGACGGTCATCGCCGGGCTGGAGAAGGTCGGCTGGGGCGGCTTGTCCTGCCGGGCTCCTTCCGCCGCAGCCTCTGCGCGAATGCGCATCACGCCGAGGGAACGTGGGCGCGCCTCCCAGGGGCGGTCGCCGAGTGGCGCAGAGAAGTGCGTGGGATGTGGAGCCACGGCGAGGGTGCGGCAGGCAGGCGAAGGACGGCAAGCTAAACGAACGGCATCAGTCGGGCCTTGGCCCGGGGCTACGGCGCGAGGATCAGCACAGGGCTGCGAACACAAGGATGATGTAGAAGATTACCTTGCGTTTATGGCGGAGAGAAGCTCGTTCCATCATGATTACCTCCTGAGGCAATCGGGCGGTCACACTCACCAACGTACAAACACCAGTATACCCGACATCCCCAAATGCGCGAAGGTGCAAAACCGGTTATCGGGCCTATCAAGCCGGTCGCGGCGGGGTTTGCCGCCGAATCCAGGCGGTGTGTGTGAAGTTGGATAAGCTGTTCGGGTTGTGAGGGGGGCGAGAGGGCGATCACCATGGCGGCGAACCTTGCCGATCGGCCGCTATGTCTCTTGTCTGCATCGCCATCGGTCGATAGGATAGACGAACTTTGCCGTCGGGCGCGTTGGCTCGCCCGTCGAAGCCGCGGCCGGGTGTTCGGCCGGGAGCGAAGGATTCGTGAGCGGGACCGCGTCCCGAAGTGAAGGTGACAACGTTATGGCGACCTCGTCCGATCTGATGGAAAAACTCGTCTCGCTGTGCAAACGGCGTGGATTCATCTTCCCGTCTTCGGAGATTTACGGCGGCCTCAACGGCTGTTGGGACTACGGCCCCATGGGCGTGGAACTGAAGCGGAACGTCAAAGACGCATGGTGGGATTCGGTCGTCCGCCAGCGCGACGACATGGTCGGGCTGGACTGCTCGATTATCATGAACCCGAAGGTCTGGGAAGCGTCGGGCCATGTGAGCAATTTCAACGACCCGATGGCCGATTGCAAGGGGTGCAAGAGCCGCTTCCGGGCCGACCAGGTGTTCTGCGTGACGGCGCGTGACGGCGACAACGTTATCCTGTCCGCCGCGGTCGAAGCCGACCAGCCTGATGACGCCCCCGAGATCGCCGCCGCCGCCGCCAACAGCAAGACGCGTCGCCGGTTGGAGAAGCACGCCGACCGTCTGCAGTGGGACATCTTTCGCGCTGACCAGGCCCCCGAGGGGATCGTTCCTCGCTGCCCCAAGTGCAAGGGCGAACTGACCGAGGCCCGCAAGTTCAATATGATGTTCAAGACGCACGTCGGCGCCATGGAAGACAGTTCGTCCCTGGCTTACCTGCGTCCGGAAACCGCTCAGGGCATTTTCGCCAACTTCAAGAACGTCGTCGATACGTCACGGGTGAAGCTGCCGTTCGGCATCGCCCAGATTGGCAAGTCGTTCCGCAACGAGATCAATCCTCGCAACTTCACGTTCCGCTCGCGCGAGTTCGAGCAGATGGAGATCGAGTTCTTCTGCCATCCCAGCGAGGCCGAGAAGTGGTACGCCTACTGGCGCGACGCCCGGTACCAGTGGTACATCGACTTGGGGCTCACCAAGGACAATCTGCGTCTGCGTGAGCACGAAGGCAAGGAGTTGGCCCACTACGCCAAGGGTTGCGCCGACGTGGAATATACGTTCCCGTTCGGCATCGCCGAGCTGGAAGGCTGCGCGAACCGGACCGACTTCGACCTCAAGCAGCACGCCAAGTTCAGCGGCAAAGACCTGAGCTACTACGACGACGAGACCAAGGAGCGGTTCATTCCGTACGTGATCGAGCCGTCGGCCGGCGCCGACCGGGCCACGCTGGCGTTCTTGTGCGAGGCCTACACCGAGGACCAGGCCCCCGACGACAAGGGCGTGATGCAGGAACGGATCGTGATGAAGTTGCACCCCAAGCTCGCGCCCATCAAGGCCGCCATCTTCCCGCTGGTGAAGAAGGAAGGCATGCCCGAAATGGCTCGGAAGATCTACGCCTCGTGCAAGAAGGCGGGGCTGTCGGTGTTCTACGACGAGAAGGGCGCCGTCGGTCGTCGCTACCGCCGACAGGACGAAATCGGCACCCCGTACTGCCTCACCGTCGACGGGGACAGCATCTCCGAGCAAACCGTCACGCTCCGCGACCGCGATACGCTTGAGCAGATCCGCATCAACGCCGATGACGCCGTGTCGGTCATTCGCAAGAAGATCGAAGGGTAGAAAGCGCAGACGGTCCACCTCGACCGTGAACTTGTCGCCCAGCCATGTCCGTGGGACAGAATCCTACAGCGCCGGCTTCCCCGGCGCCCGGACGGCTTCGAGCACACCGATAAGCTCATGCTCCAGTTTTGGGTCGTGGCAATGGCGGATCATGTCGGAGATGGAGACGAAACCCATGAGCCTTCTGTCGTCGTCGACGACGGGCAGGTGGCGGATTCTGTGCTCCCTCATAATCGATTCGATTTCGGCCATGGGCGTATCGGGGTGTACGGCGATCGCCGGGGCGGTCATCATCTCGCGAATGGGCGTCTCAAAGCTTCTGCCCAGGGCGATCATCCGCGTGACGAGGTCGCGTTCGGTCACGATGCCTTCCAGCCGGCCGTCATCATCGAGGATGGGAATCGACCGGACATTGTGGTCTCGCATCATGATCGCCACGTGCCGAGCGTCGTCGGTATCCGGGCAAGCCCACACCTTGTGCGTGGTCGTCAAATCGCACGCTTTCATCGTATGTACCTCAAAGGTGTGCTCTGGGGCCACCCCTGTACACGGGGGCGTCCTATACCCATTATAGGGTCTGGGCGCGGCCGCGGGGAGCGATTCCGATTGGAGGGTTTGCTTGCGATTGATTAATGACGCTCCCCCCAAAAAAAAGGTTCATGACGAATTAGCGGGGAGTTGGCCTGAGGAGCGATTGCCGTTACTAGCCCCCCGCAGTGCGGGGGGTCAAGAGACGTGTGAAGCCATCAC
>CBDVCA010000248.1:0-3465 GCA_965372365.1 uncultured bacterium | reverse complement strand
CCCGCACTGCGGGGGGCTAGTAACGACAGGGCTTCGGCCACAAGAACTCCCCACGGCCGACGATCTGCCGTTACTAGCCCCCTGCAGTGCAGGGGGTCGCCGGACCGACGGTGCTCCCGCGGCGCCTTCGATGTCGATGGCCCCGAAGCGGCAGTCGGATCCTATAGATCGTGGGTTCACACGTCTTTCGACCCCCCGCACTGCGGGGGGCTAGTAACGGCAAGCACGCGTCCGACCCGCTCCCCGCTCATCCGACATGAGCCCCCAAAACGCATCCGCCCGGAATGCGGCGGTTACGCGCACCCCGCATCAGGGAGAGCGTTGCGAGGGGTGTTGGGTCGGGGCGCCGAAGCGGTCGGGGGCTAACGCGTTACGTAGTTGACAATCGCCTCGGCGATCGCTTCGGCCAGCTTCTGGCGATAGGCGGCCGAAGAGAGTTTGGAGGCTTCGGCCCGGTTGGTCAGATACCCCAGTTCCACCAGAACCGCCGGCATCTTGGTATGGGTCAGCACGCGGAAGTCGCCTTTCCGCAAGCCGCGGCAGCCGGGGCAGAGGGGTTTCATCGTTCGCATGATCTCTTGGCCGAGGGCGCTGGAGGCCTTGCTGCTCCGGCGGGCGACGTAGACGGTGAAGCCGTCGATGTCGGGGTCGTTGGGGTGAGCGTCGGCGTGGATCGAAACGAACAGGTCGGCGCCGGCCCGGTTGGCGATGTTGGCGCGTTCTTCCAGTTCCACAAAGGTGTTATCGCTGCGGGTGAGAATGGTTCGAATCCCGGAGCCCTCCAGCGCGCGACGGATTCGGAGAACGGTGTCCACCACCAGGATGCTCTCGCTGGGGCCGTACTTGTTCCCGGCGCCGGGGTCTTTGCCGCCGTGGCCGGCGTCGAGAACCACCACGCCGGTCGCCGTCGGCCGACGCCTGGCGCTGACCGGGAGTGTGGCCGGCGGAGCGGTCGCCGGTTCGCGCCGCCGTTGGCTTCGGATACGATCGGCCAACGCGCATCCCACCGTTAGCGTCGTTCCGACCACGGCCACGTCGCCGTCGCCGCCGATTCTGCGTCCGTTGAGAACGGCGCCGGCCCGTGGGGGGGCCATCAGCAGCAGTGTGTTCATCGAGTCGCCCATCGAGGCGGACCATCGCGTGGACCGCTGGACCCGCATCCCCAACCACGCGGCCAATTGGCCGACGGGGATCATTTCTCTCGGAGCCGCGGTGGTGATGACGGATTTCGGCGTCGGCGCGCAGCCGGTGAGGGCCGGGGGCGCCCATAACAGCAGAATCAGGCACAATCCAAGGGGCGATGGCTTTGTCCGGGATATCGACTTGGGGCTCGCGGCTCGCCGGTAACTCACGATCATTGCTCCTCCATGTGCCTGCGCGGGTCGGCGGCGTCGGCACTATAGCACGAAGACCGGAACGAATGAACCCTTCATCCTTCCTGTACTCGGCATGCCTGCCGAAGGTACGCCAGTGAAAAGACTGAACGGTCGCGTCGGCGACCGGCAATGGGCGACGATCCATGATCTTTGGCCGGGCGGACTCTTGCCCGGAGGCGTGGAGGGGCTAGAATGGCTGGCAGTGAATACACTGACCGACCATCTTGACGCCAAGACCCTCCAGCAGCTCCAGGATAGCCTTGCGTATGCAACGCGAACGCAGATAAGGACCTATGGTTCTGAAGGCGAGGCGATTACCGAGCTTTCCCCGTGCGTCGGCCCCCTAGGCGACCCCATTGAAATGCCGATCGTGATCAGCGGGCGGACGTTGGGCAAGGCCGTGATGTACCCTGCCGACAGCGCCGATGCGCCCTCGGTGCAGATGGCCGCGGGGATGCTGGGCTTCTTCAGCGAGACGCTCAGCCGGCTGTGCGCCGCCGAGCGCGACCTGCATGCTCGGGTGGAGGAACTGGCCACGGTGTACCGGTTGACGGCGCTGTTCACCGGGCATAAAGACCTGCGCCATGTGCTGGAGACCGTTGTAAATACAGTAGTTGGGGCTATGGACGTCAAGGCCTGCGGCCTTCGCCTTCTCAATCGTCAGACCGATGAAATGAAGGTCGAAGCGGTCGCGAATCTCTCTCGCGGCTACCTGAACAAAGGCGTTATCCACCTCGCCGACAGCAAGTTGGACCAGGAGGCTTTCGCCACCGGCGACGTCGTGTACGTGGCCGATGAGCGAACGGATCCGCGTGTGCTGTACCCGGCCGAAGCTCGCCGCGAGGGGATCGTGAGCGCTCTGATAGTGCCGCTGAGCTATAAGGGCAAGCCGGTAGGCGCGTTACGGCTCTATACCGATCATGAGTATCGATTCAGCGTCTACGAAGTAGGTATGGTGAAGGCCATCGCCGCCCAGGCCGCGGCGGCCATTGTGAACACCCGATTGCGCGCCGATGCGCGGGAAGCCGAACACATGCGCCGTCAGGTGCGGCTTGCCGGGGAAGTCCAACGCCGGATGATCCCCGCCGCTCCGCCCCAGATGTCCGGTCTGGATCTTGGGGCGGTCTACGTTCCCAGCCTCGAACTCAGCGGCGATTTCTACGACTTCATCGAACTCCCCGAAGGCAATCTCGGTCTGGCGATCTGCGACGTGATGGGCAAAGGCGTGCCGGCCGGGCTGTTGACCGCCTCGATCCGCGCCAGCCTGCGCGCCCATGCCGGCTCCCTGTACGATCTGTCGGATATCTTCGCCCGGGTGAACCGCAGCATGTGCGACGATACGCTTACGACGTCGTTCGCCACCTTGTTCTACGGGGTGATCAACACCACCACGATGGAGCTGACCTACTCGAACGCCGGGCACGAGCCGCCCCTGCTGATACGCAATCGACAGGCTAACCCGCTTACCGGAGGGGGCACGATTCTGGGGGTCTACCCCGAGTTGGAATACGAGCAGTCCGTCGTCCAACTGACCGGCGGCGACGTGGTGCTGTTCACCACCGACGGATTGATCGAGGCGATGGACTTCCACGAGGAAGAGTTCGGGCGCGATCGAATGATCGAAGCGGCCATCTCCGCCATCGACCAGGGGATGGACGCCGCCAGGATCGCCCAGCATGTCCTGTGGGAAATGCGACGGTTCACCGGCCTGCGAGAACATGGCGATGACGTCACTCTGGTGGCCGTCCGCGTGCAGTAGGCATGTTTGGCCAAGACATTGGGTTTATGTCGGATTAGCGGGGAGTTCTCACGGCCAACGATCTGCCGTTACTAGCCCCCTGCAGTGCAGGGGGTCGTTGGACCGATGGTGCTCCCGCTGTAGAGTCGATGTCGATGGAAGCGAAGGGGAAGCTCTATCGATATGTGATGGGTTCACACGTCATAGGATAGCTTCGCACGTCTGTTGGCCCCCCGCACTGCGGGGGGCTAGTAACGGCAGGCACTCGTCAGACCAACTCCCCGATCATCCGTCATAACCAGATATTTGGCCAAGAAAACGCTTGAGAGCGGCCGAGCCGAACGCTACATT
>CBDVCA010000247.1:0-3470 GCA_965372365.1 uncultured bacterium | reverse complement strand
CGGCTGAAACCCCGGCTGAGACCCCGGCTGAGACCCCGGCTGAGACCCCGGCTGAAGCTCCGGCTGAAACCCCGGCTGAAGCTCCGGCTGAAACTCCGGCTGAAACCCCGGCTGAGACCCCGGCTGAAGCACCGGCCGAAAAGCCCGAGACGACAGACGAGGCGACCGAAGAGAAGGCTGACTGAGTTTCGGCCCGATCGCAGTAGACACCCCAACGGCGTGGCGGATTTCATCCGTCACGCCGTTGTTGTTTGCCGGGCCCGCCCATGGCGCCGAGTCGGCCGCATCAAACCGTCCGATCGCAACTTAAGTGAAGGTCGATACCGGCCGAAAACCTTCTTGGAGACAGTGATCGCCCGCACTCGCCCGTGCGGCGATGTCAACGAAGGAGGAGGCCGTGGGTATGTCCAATACAGGTCTGGGTTGGTATCTCAAGCAGATCAACAATACGCCCCTGCTCACCGCCGAGCAGGAGCAGCAGCTTTCTCGCCGCATCCGCGAGCACGGCGACCCGATCGCCCGTCAGGAGATGATCAACGCCAATCTGCGTCTGGTTGTGAGTATCGCCAAGCAATACTCCAACCGGGGCATGACGCTCAGCGACCTGGTCGCCGAGGGCAATATCGGCCTGATGCGATCGGTCGAGGAGTTCGACCCCGACGCGGGCGTGCGGTTCAGCACGTATGCCGCGTGGTGGATCAAACAGGGCATCAAGCGGGCCATGATCAACTCGGGGCAGTCGATTCACATCCCCGCGTACATGGTCGAGGAGATCAGCAAGTGGCGAGCCGCCTCTCGCGACCTGGAAGCCGAGTACGGCCGGCCGCCGACGCTCCTGGAAATGGCCGAGCATCTGGGCGTTTCCAAGAAGAAGGCCGGCATCATTCGCCAAGCGATCAGCGCGGTCAATTCTCCCACGCAGATGTCCGGCGACGAGTCGTCGGCCATGAGCGAAATGCTCACCGACGACAACACTCCCGCCCCCGATTCTTCGGCCATGGAGGCCGCGAACGTCACGACGATTCGCAAACTCATCCACCGCCTCGACGAGCGTGAGCAGAAGATCATCACCCTGCGATTCGGCCTCGACGGCTACGAAGGCCCCCAGCGAACGCTCAAGGAAGTGGGCAAGGAAATCGGCCTCACGCGCGAGCGCGTACGTCAATTGGAGAAGCAGGCTTTGGCCAAGTTGCAGGAGTTGGTCGAGGAACTCTGGTAGACGATCTCAGCCATTGGACGGCTCCGGGGGGGGGGAGGGACGACATGCGGGGCAGACGGATCGAGGACCACTCGGGTTGCGATCCATCCAAATCCGACAGCCCCTTCTCGACGCTTGGCCGATGGCTGATCGGGCAGCGCGTCAGGCCGATGTGGATGCTGCTGGCGGCGCTGATGCTGCTGTTCGGACTCGAACGGGGCGTCCTGGCGATTCTGAAAGGGCCGGTCCTTGGGGATGTGCCTCCCTGGGCCGTTGCCCGGCTGTTCGTGGTGGGGTTCTGGCAAGACTTCCGAGTTCTCGGCTTCTTCGTTCTGCCCCTGACGCCGCTATTGGCCCTGGCGCCGAACCGGGCGTTCTCCCGCAGGTGGCTCAAGTCGATCGTCTCCTGGTATATCGCCGGCGTCCTGGCCCTGGCCGCGGCGGTCTGCCTGATCGACGCGATGTTCTTCATGGACGGCAACGCCCGTTTGAACTGGCAACTGCCCAGCTATGTCGGCGAGGGCGAGATCCTGCTGCACGTCTGGAGCCATTACCCGGTCATCGCGCTATCGGTGGGCATGGCCGCGTTGATCGCCGCGGCGGCGTACTTCGCCCGCAAGTGCTGCTTGGGCGGGCCGCCGCCGGCGGGACCGGCGTGGCCGCGATTGGTCGGGGGTGCGGCGATGGCCGTACTGGTGCTCTGGATCGCCTGGCCAACAGACGAGCCGAGCCCCAGTTCGTCGGTGGCCCACTTCCCCTCCAACCTCCTGATCAGCCAGTTGGCGTTCAATCCCTTGGCCACCGGGAGCGTAGCGGTCAGGGAATTCTTCACCGAAGGCGACATGGAGCCGGAGCACTATCGCCTCCTCACCGTCAGCGAGGCTTTTGGCGCGGCGCGAGAGGTGCTTGGGCAGAACCACACCACATTCGGAGGCCGAACGGATAACCCGCTGTGGCGAACCGTCCACACCGCTCGACCGAGGCGGGATATGAACGTGGTCATCATCGTAATGGAGAGTTTCGCCGGCCGGCACGTGGGCGCGTTGGGCAACGAGCCGAGCCAGACCCCCTTCTTTGACGCGTTGGCCGCCAAGGGAACGTTCTTCACGCAGATGTACGCTTCGGGACCGCGAACCAGTCGAGGGCTGGCCGCGATCCTGTGCGGCTTCCCCGACCTCGGGGGCAAGTCGGTCCTCGAACGAACCCGCGCCCAAGGATCGTTCCAGTCGCTGTTCGGCCTGTTCGCCCAGCGGGGCTACGACACGTCGTTCTTCTACGGCGGCGACGCCAACTTCGACAACATGCGTGCGTTCTTCACCTCGGTGGGACTCCAACGCATGGTCGACATTGAACACATGCCCCCCGACGTCTGGCGAACCGACTGGGGCGTGGCCGACCACGTAGTGTTCGACAAGGCCCACGAAACGTTCGAGGCCGCCGACACGCCCTTCTTCAGCGTGGTGCTGACGCTGACCAACCACAACCCCCACCTGACGCCGCCGGGAACCATCGCCCCGCTTCAGCACGATACGCCCGAGGCCCGCATCGCCCACACGACGCGGTACGCCGACTGGGCCTTGGAACGGTTCTTCAACCACGCGGCCGCCGGCGCATACTACGCCGATACGCTATTCGTACTCGTCGCCGACCATGGCGCCAAGTTCGACCCCCGTCCGCTGGTGGACGTGGCCGGCTATCGCACGCCATGCCTGTTCTACGCACCGGCGATGGCCGAACTGGCCGCCAGGAAAATCTCCGTCCCCTGCAGCCAAACCGACGCGCCCACCACGGTGCTGGCGGCGATCGGAGGGGAGTACGCCCACGGAATGTTCGGCAGGGATATGCTGGTCGTCGACCCCGCCGACCCCGGATTGGCGCTGCTGAGAAACGACCGGTACATGGCCCTGGTCCGGGGCGAACTCGCCCTCATTGAACTGCCCGAGCGCGACCCGCTGCTCTTCAGGCGACCGCCCGGCGACGACCTCGAGGAACTGCCCCCCGGCGCACGCCCCGCCGCCGCGGCCGACATGCACAGGACGGCCATGGGCCTCTATCAGTCAGCACGACAGCTCTACCTGAGCAGGGCGTACGGGAAGCCGTGACGGCAAATACGAATATCGAAATACGAAATACGAAACAAATACGAATACGGCAAACAACAGAAGACGGCAAACGACGGAAGACGGCAAACGACGGAAGACGGCAAACGACGGAAGACAGCAAACGACAAAACACTTCCCACGGCCGAATCCCCCAAGCTTCACCAACCCAA
>CBDVCA010000246.1:0-3502 GCA_965372365.1 uncultured bacterium | reverse complement strand
CTTCCAAAGAAGCCCGGCCGAAAGCCGCGGGAGGCGAAATAGGTATGGTGTCCCCTGATAGCCTGATAGCTGATACAAGAGCTTCCCCGTCCAGGCAACGCGGCCGTCTCGCCGGCAGCGCGGTTTCGGCCTGCTGGAAGGCGGCAGTGCGGTGCTGGCGGTGCTTGGGTACATCGAGCGGAACCCGCTGCGGGCGGGGCTCTCAGCACCGGCCCTTACGGATCGGGCTACAACTCTATCGGCCCTCCGGGCCTTCCGGATTCCATCGGCCCACAAGCCTGCGCAGCCCCAACGGTAACGAGACTTACCTCGCGGCAGGCCCGGGCGAGCCACACGCCGGCGACCTCAGTCGGTCATTTCCAGCCTTTCTGGCATCGTTACACTGGCGAGCCCTCTGAAATCCGTGTATATTCCCGGGTCTGTATTTGGAACACAAACAAGCCGTTGACCGCAGGCGGCGCCTGACGATCCTGTGAGGAAGAACATGTACGAAGACGTCTACGGAAATCTCATCTCGTCGCTGGCCCAGGCCAACGATAAGCGTATCGTTCTGCTGGTGATGGACGGCGTCGGCGATTGCGCCAACGGCGATCGCGGCACGGCGCTTCAGATCGCCAAGACCCCCAACCTCGACGCCCTCGCTGGCCGCGGCGCTTGCGGGCTCAGCGTTCCGGTGGCCACGGGCGTTACGCCGGGTTCGGGGCCGGGGCATCTCGGGCTGTTCGGCTACGATCCGCTGGTCTACTCGGTAGGCCGCGGCGTGCTGGCGGCGCTGGGGATGGAGTTCGATCTCAAGGATACCGACGTCGCCGCCCGTCTGAACTTCTGCACCCTCGACGCCGACGGCAACGTTACCGACCGCCGAGCCGGGCGAATCGGCGACGACGAGAACCAACGCGTACTGGCGAAGATCAAGGCCGGCCTCAAGGCCCCCGCCGGGGTCGAGGTCCTGCTGCAGACCGTCGCCGAACACCGGGCGCTGATGGTGCTGCGGGGCGAAGGCCTTGACGACAACATCGGCGAGACCGACCCACAGGTGACCGGCGTGCCGCAACTGAAGGCCGACCGGGGCGAGTACGCCTCCAGCGTTACGGCCAAGATGGTCGCCGACATCGTCGGCCAGATTACCGAGATCCTCAAAGACGAGCCGAAGGCCAATTCGATCCTCGCCCGCGGCTTCGCCAAATACCCCGATTGGCCCACCTTCCCGGACCGCTACCAACTCAAGCCGGCCGCCGTCGCCGGGTACCCGATGTACCGCGGCGTCGCCCGCCTGGTGGGCATCCCGGTGGTGAGCCAGCCGACGACGGCCGCGGACGTCTGCACCGAAGCGGGCAAGGCCATGGCCGATCACACGTTCGTGTTCGCCCACTTCAAGTACACCGACAAGACCGGCGAAGACGGCGACCTCGACGGCAAAGTCGCCCGGATCGAAGAGATGGACGCGGCTCTGCCCATCCTGATCAAAGCGGCGCCCGACGTGCTGATGATCACCGGCGACCACAGCACCCCCCCCAGCATGTGCGCCCACAGTTGGCACCCCGTGCCGGTGCTGATGGCGGCCCCCCACCTTCGCGGCGGCCAGCCGGCGAAGTTCGACGAGATCACCTGCCGCACCGGCGAGATCGGAACCATCATGGCCAAGGAACTGCTCCCGCTGGCGATGGCCCACGCCGGCAAGTTGGAGAAGTACGGAGCGTAGACGCTACACGCACCGTCGGTCGAAGGGTACCAGGGACAGAAGATCGATTAGCCGGAGCCGGTCGCTAGACCGCCCAAGAGGATTTCGGAAGAAACGAAGAGGATCGATTGATCGGAGCCGGTCGCCAGACCGCCCAGGAAAAGAACAGAAGGGACGAAGAACAATGTCGCAAGCAGATTTCGGACTGATCGGATTGGCCGTCATGGGCCAGAACCTCGTGCTGAACATGGACGATCACGGCTTCACCGTCGCCGTGTTCAACCGAACGGTGTCCAAGGTGGACGACTTCGTCAACGGCGTCGCCAAAGGAACCAAGGTGGTCGGTTGCCATTCGATCGAAGAGTTGTGCGCCTCGCTCAAACGTCCTCGCCGGGTCATGCTGCTGGTCAAAGCCGGCCAGGCGGTCGACGACTTCATCGAGAAGATCATCCCCCACCTCGAAGAAGGCGACATCATCATCGACGGCGGCAACAGCAACTTCAACGATACGATCCGCCGAACCGAGTACGTCCAGTCCAAGGGTCTGCTTTATATCGGCGCCGGCGTCTCCGGCGGCGAAGAAGGCGCCCGCCTTGGCCCGTCGATCATGCCCGGCGGTTCGCCCGACGCGTGGCCGCATGTGAAAGACATTCTCCAGTCCATCTCGGCCAAGGTCGACGACGGCGCCCCCTGCTGCGACTGGGTCGGCTCCGATGGCGCGGGGCATTTCGTCAAGATGGTCCACAACGGCATCGAGTACGGCGACATGCAGTTGATCTGCGAGGCGTACTCGCTGATGAAGAACATGGGCGTGGCGCCGGCGGAGATGAGCGACGTGTTCGCCAAATGGAACGAAGGCGAACTGGATAGCTACCTCATCGAGATCACTCGCGACATCCTCGGTAAGGACGACGACGAGACCGGCAAGTCGATGGTCGACGTGATCCTCGACACCGCCGGGCAGAAGGGCACCGGCAAATGGACGGGCATCACGGCGTTGGAGCTCGGTCAGCCGCTGACGCTGATCGGCGAGGCCGTCTTCGCTCGCTGCCTGTCGGCCCTCAAGGACGAACGCGTCGCGGCGGCCAAGGAGCTGACCGGCCCCGACGCCGCGTTCGACGGCGACAAGGCCGCGTTCATCGACGACATTCGCCAGGCGTTGTACGCCAGCAAGATCGTCTCATACGCCCAGGGCTACCAACTCCTGCGAGCGGCGGCCGACGAGTACAACTGGGACCTCAACTACGGCGGCGTCGCCCTCATGTGGCGCGGCGGGTGCATTATCCGAAGCCAGTTCCTCAGCAAGATCAAGGACGCCTTCGACGCCGACGAGAACCTGGTGAACCTTCTGCTGGACCCGTATTTCAAGAAGGCCATCACCGACTGCCAAGCCGCGTGGCGCCGCGTGGTCGTCAAGGCCGTCGAGATGGGCATCCCGGTTCCGGCGTTCAGTGCGGCCCTGGCCTACTTCGACGGGTATCGCTCCGAGCGGCTGCCGGCCAATCTGCTGCAAGCGCAGCGGGATTACTTCGGCGCCCACACCTACGAGCGGCTCGACAAGCCGCGTGGCGAGTTCTTCCATACCAACTGGACCGGCTCCGGCGGCGACGTGACGGCAAGCACGTATATTGCTTAGACAGATGATTACGCCCGGATAAGAGAACGCCGCGGGAGGCGGGAAATCCGAAATACGAATTTCGAAATACGAAACAAATACGAAACGGCAAAACGGCAAATGTCCAAAATAACGGTTCATGACGGATTAACGGGGAGTTCTCGTGGCTAAGGGTCTGCGGTTACTAGCCCCCTGCAGTGCAGGGG
>CBDVCA010000245.1:0-3545 GCA_965372365.1 uncultured bacterium | reverse complement strand
GAACAGCCGCTGGGCCGACGGCAGGGTCGGCTCGCCGTAGTCGGTCAGGCGTTCGCATAACGCCGCGAGCATCGGTGGGCGCCTCGGGTCATCGGGGCCGCCGGATCGATCGATCAGGTCCAACGTCAGCAGTAGGGCGTTGGGGGCGACCAGCCGCCCGTCGCGGTCAACGGCCGCGGCGTACTTCGGGTCGGTGAGTTGGTCGACCAGCACCGCCAGCGCCGATTCGATTCGACCGGCCTTCACTAGACACCGGGCGCAAGCGACCAGCGCCCGGGCGGCCTCGTTTGCATCGGCGGCGCCGGCGGCGATGCTCCGATACACGATCGCCGCGGCTCCGGGGGCGTCGCCCCGATGCTCCATGCGACGGGCCTGGGGCCACTGGCGCGACTCGAAGGTCGCCTGGACCGGTCGCGCCGCCGCCGGGAACGTCACCGCCCCGGATACGTCGTACACCACGACGCTATCGCACACGCCCGCGGCCACCAGGGACCGAAAGACCTCACCGGGCCGACTTGGATTGACGACCTCCATCGCGGCGATCTTGCCGGCCCAGTAGGCGTCAAGCCACTCCTGAACACCCGCGACGTCGCGACGATACGTTTCGGTCAACCGCTGGCGTACGGCCAGCCGCTCGTTGCCGACCGCCGCGGCCATGAACCACAGCACGCAGACGGTGGGCACCAGAACGCCCAGCGCCAGCAGCGCGAACAGCGGCCATGTTCGAGCCTGAACCTCCACCTTGACTGTCGGTCGTCCGTGTAACATCGCCGCCATTGTACCCTAAACACTCACCCGGCGTCGTGTGCGGTCATCGAACTGTGATCGATCCGTTGTGAGTCTTCAGTCGCAAGTGCGCGCCGGCCGCTCCGTCGATCACCGTTCCGCTGACGCCTTTGCCGATCCGGCCTTCAAGGTAGACCGGCATCGCTCGCGACAGTTTGATCGCGCCGTTGTGCGAAGAGATCTCCACCCGACCCGGCAACGCGGTCGGCGGCGCGTAGTCGATCGACCCGTTGTGCGTTTCCAGGCTCACGTCGTCCGCCGCGGCCGCCGGGTCGCCGGCCACGCGAACGGACCCGTTGTGGGTCTTGATCTGTATGGCCCCGCCGACCCCGCTGGCATCCACAGGGTGATTCCTCGTCGCCAGATCCAGGGCGGCCCCGCGCGGCGCTTCAATCGACAGATGCACCGCGACCGACGCCGACCCCTTCAGCCAGGGGACGTGGGTGACGACACACAGTTTGTCGCCTTTGGCCTGCAGCTCGACCCGCACGGCCGCCGCCAGTTCATCGGCGATGTCCTGGCTCGCGGCGTTCACGCGAATATCAGCGACGACGCGGCATTCGTCGCCGTCGACGCCCTCGACGGTGATCGCCCCGTGCTTGTTATGAACCTCAACCGTCCCATCGGCAGGCAGAGCCGAGGCGAGATTCTCACCCCGCTGAGCCGAGTTTGCCCACACGCCCGAGGACCGGACGCCATGTCCGCCGCCGACGTGAATCACACAGCCGCTTACAGTGACGGCCAAAGCGACCGCACACCCACACACGCACGCCACAATCGAATTCTGTTTCATGATCATTCCCATACTATTCTCCCGGCCAAACCGGCTACCTTGTCTCCACGGTGGCGGCGGCCGCCGATTCGTCCGCCACCTTCTGCAGGCGGACCGTGAAGCCCTCTTTGCCTCCAGCGGACGGAACGATCAGATGAATCTCCCCGTCGATCAGATCGAGCCGGGCGCGTCTGTGATCCTGTAGCGATATCTGCATTGCCGGGCGTTTGACATTGTCGACAATCTTCGATTGGGGGCTGGCCACCTTGCGCCCGCTCACACCCCCGCCCGAGACGATCACCCTCGCGATATAGCGATTACAGTAGTGGATCCTCACTTCCGCTGCCGCGTCGACGGCCTCGCCCTCCCAGTTGTCGATCGTACCGCGCCAGACGCCCATCCAGTCGCCGTATTGCCGCTTGGCGATCTTCCGGTCCAGCCCGCGCTGGGCCTGGGAGTACTTGGCGTTGTATTCCATGAACAGCGGCAGCAGGTCGCCCAGCGGGGTCAGGTCGTTGACGCCAGCGCGGAAGATAAATCGATTGGGCGCCTCGCGCGTGGCCGCTTGGACGGTCATCGTCCCCAGCCCCTCGGCCAGGCGATCAGCCGTCTCGGCCACCTGCTCATCGGTGATGCCCTCGACGCCGACAAGCAATTGGGCCAGGCCCACAGCGCCGCTGGCGTGAACCAGCACCAACTTGCTGGTTTCGGCGGGCAACTGCCCGAGATTGGCCGACAAGGGCCCGCCCGTGACGGCGTTGTCGCCGGTGGTCGTCGCCTTCATCGCCGCGGCCACGATCTGGGGATTCAGCGACAGAATGGTCGACCGTCCCGCTTGGCCGAGATAAACCTTCGACATCCTCGCAGGGCCTTTGGCGGGTTTCCTGCGGTACACCACGTGGCCGTTCACGCCCGCCGGAAGCGACTGCTCATCGACGAGCACCTGGGCCGTCTTGCCCGCAACTGCTGCGACTGCATCGACCTTGCTCAGGGCGGTCTCCAAGAGCAGACGCGTTTGGGCGGGGTTCCGACTGGTGAGTGTCAGCCCCAGCGTCAGGGGGATCGGGCCGCATTCGGGAACCCATTCGCTTCGACCCTTGGCATAGTCGGCGGGCAGGGCGAATAACGTCACCTGCTCGATATTGGCGAAGATCTCCCGCCCGAGGTCCAGCCCGGTCAGCGAAAGCGCCTTCTCGATGGCCGCGGCTTGGGCGGCTTGGTCGTTGGCGCTGAGAGCGAAACTCGCCACGGCGACGGCGTCGGCCGGCACGGCCTCAAATCCCGCGGCTGTCAGGTTCGGCGTGCGGATCAGCCCGTAGGCGAGGTTGGTGTGACCTTCGGCCATGTCGACCGAGACCTCGACGAACGGGTCGGTCTGATTGATCACCATACGAGCCCCGACCGACCGAAGGTCGTTCAGGTCGATGATCGCGTCGGCGATCATGAACTTGGAGCTGGACCCCAGCGTCGGTCGCAGCGCCTCGACGGTCGCGGCCCCGTCGGCCCAGAAGGTCAGCGCGTCTTGCAGGCGGTTCTGCCGATCCAGCGGGGCGAACGATTCGTTGGACGTCGCCAAGGTCGGCTCGGTGGCGAGCCCCTTGTACTGGCGGATGCACCAGGTGAGTCGGTCGGTCGGGGCGGCGATGAGGATCACGTTGTCGTCCATCGCGGCGGCGCACTGGTCGCTTAGCCGCACCACCTGCATTCCCTCGATCGGCTCGTCCTGTTGACCTTGCATCATCAGCCCGGCGACGATGAGCCCCCGCAGGGCGTCGCTCTCGCCGGGGTACATCACGCATACTATCGGCGGCTGACGGTTCACTGCAATGCCCTGAAAGCCCACCGCAAGGCCCCTGATCTTCTTGAACTCCTTGATCATCGACGGGTTCAGCAGCGCCGCCGCCACGCCTTGGGGACTGTGGCCCCCGGCGCCCGGCGCCGACCGCACCACCGCCAGCGGATTGGCCAGGGGCGTACCGGCGAGCAA
>CBDVCA010000244.1:0-3548 GCA_965372365.1 uncultured bacterium | reverse complement strand
CCGAGAAAGCGAACGCACAGACCCCCGGCCAACCAAACGCTCTGAGCACCGTCGGTACTGACGACGGGAACCGCCACGCCGCCGCTTTGGCTACTCCCACGACAGCCAAAGCGGCGTCGTGGCCGCCGCACTCCATAGCGCCCGGGCTTCCGGCGAGGTTCTCCGAGAAAGCGAACGCACAGACCCCCGGCCAACCAAACGCTCTGAGCACCGTCGGTACTGACGACGGGAACCGCCACGACGCCGCTTTGGCTACTCCCACGACAGCCAAAGCGGCGTCGCGGCCGCCGCACTCCATAGCGCCCGGGCTTCCGGCGAGGTTCTCCGAGAAAGCGAACGCACAGACCCCCGGCCAACCAAACGCTCTGAGCACCGTCGGAACTGACGACGGGCGCCGCCAATGGCGACAGCGCCGGCGCGGCGGACAATCCGGGGGATGCAGCAGTGGACACGGCCGCAAGGGGCGATACAATGCGGGCTTGAGTTGGGTATCGTTCTCCGAAGGAGGGTTTGAGTGAAGCTCGCCAAGCGCTATGGTCTGGCCGCGATCTGTCTGTGTGCCGCGGTGCTGCTCGCCCCGAGCGTCGGTTGCGGGCAGGGACGCTTCCGTTTCATTCAACGGTTCGGAAGGAACGGCCCGTTCCACCTGCTGGGAGGGGGGGAGTACTACCATCCGGTCGGCAACTCGGCGAACCCATCGAACCCATCGCAGGACGATCCGCTCGACGCGGCGCGCGCCGCGATCGAGGCGGGCAGACTGGCCTCCGCCCGAGGGCTGCTGCAACGCGCCCGGCGGTCGGAGGAGAACCGATCGACCCTCGCCGATCTGCAGACGCAGTTGGACCAGGCGGCCCGGGCGCAGATGGATCGCGCCGAGCGCCTGTGCGGTCTCGGTCAGCCGCGGCGGGCGATGGCGGTTTTCAACCACGTCGCCCTGGCGATGGGCGATTCGCCCATCGGGCTCCAGGCCCGGGAGCGGTGGAACCAAATCAAGACCGATCCGAAGACCGAGCAGGCGGAGGCGGAGAACCTCGCGGCGGCCAAGTGGGAAGCCGTCGTCGACAGCCTCGACGGCCGGCCCGCCCTGACCAAGGGCGCCCCTCGCGCCGAGCCGTCCTTCGATGACCTGGTCGGTGAGATCCGGAAGCTGCCCATCGATCTCCAGGCGAACGTGGTGACGGCGGTGCAGGATCTGATCGACCGCCACCCCGACAGCCCCACCGCTCGCAAAGCGATGGAACTGCACCTGCGGCTGGTCGCCGACACCGATATCGTCCAAAACGTCGACGCCTGGCGGGCCGCCCAAGCGTCGCGGCATCTGTTCGATAAGGCTCGCATGTACCATCGGGCCAGGCTGCTGCCGCGAGCCCGACAGTGTTATCTGGAGTTCATCCAGACCTACCCCCGGGACCCTCGGCGCAAGGAGGCCGGCGAATATCTGGCGCGGATTCGCCAATCGCCCGGAGCCGTGACCGAATGAGCCTTTGCGCGAACGCGACCCAAAAATGCCGAAACTGACAATGATCTGCGGGATTTCGCTTGCCGAATTCATATCCGCAGGGCATAATTGACGATGAATTCGGTAGGATCGGGTACGGATTCCTATTGTGGGGTAACATGTCATGACCACGAAGCGACAGAGCAGCGTGTTGGTGTTGGCGACGGGTTTCTTGCTGCTGACCATTGTCTGTTTCCCAAAGCTTTGCGGAGCCGGGTGAGGCGGCGCCCCTTCACCGAGCCGTGGCGGCTCGGGATCACCATCACGCGGTTCAACTCGTTCGTCCGGTGCGCCCAGTTCATCCAGTTCATCGAGTTCTTCAAGTTCCAGCGGGCGAAGCTCCTCTCGCGGCGGTTCGACCTCGCTTGCGTTCTCCGGAGGCGGTGAGGTCGGCGTTGAATCGCCCGCAGCTCGCAAGGAGCGGTTCAACAACTATATCCAACGCGCCGAGACCGCCCTCGATGAAGGCAAACTGACGGCGGTGCGGCAGAATCTGCAGCGGGCTCAGGTCAACACCGACCAGAACCCCCACAGCAAGATCACCAGCATTCAGGGCAAACTCGAGAAGGCCGGCCAAGCCCTGCTTATCGAGGCCGAGCAGTACAGTACAGACGGCAACCATTTGCAGGCACTCCAGTTGTATCGCATACTCTCGATCGCCCTGCCCACCACCGCCACCGGCCGCACGGCCAAGATCAAGCTCCTGCAAGCCGAGCGAGACCCCGCCGTACGAGCAGCCGCCCACGAAGTGCAAGCGGCGGCCCTGTGGGATCTGATCATCGGAGTCGTCAATCAGTACGAAGCCGGTCGGGCGGCTTCGGCCGGATCGCTGCTTGGCCCCGAACCGACCACCGACGCCAACCTCCAGGAACGCATCGTCAAGATGCCCATCGACAAGCAGGCGTCGATCATGGCCACATTGCGTACAATCACCACCCGGTACGCCCGGTGCGACACCGGCGGCAGAGCCACCGACCTCACCAAGGGACTCAAGTCGGACAAGGCCTTCGCCAAGAGTTTCGCGGCGTTCAAGGCCGCCCAGGGCGCCCAACGCAAATTCAAGATGGCCACGACCTATGAAAAGGCCCGGCGGTACAGCAAGGCCGCCGAACTGTACGACAAGATCATCAAAGCCAACCCCGACACCAACACCGCCGATGAGGCCCGTAAGAAGCTCAGGGCCTTGGACGGTAAGTACCTGCGGGCTACAGCGTTCTAGCAGTTCACGATGGACCCGCCGGCCCACCACCTTCGAGGGCGGCACATCCTCGCCGCGTCGTACTCGTTGCTGGCGTTGCAGTTCATGCAGTGTTTTGAGCATGCCGCGTTCGATGCGTGTTTCGTACTTGCTCAGTTGCTCGTAGCAACCGCGACGGAACAGCCGCGACACCGCAAGCGCCAGGTCCATTTGGGGGCTGGCGTCCAGAAGCATCGCACCCAGTTCGCGATCCTCTTGGATTCGTTCCATTTCGTTCCGGGTCAGCAGCGCCTCCAGCCGCCCGGCCCGCCTCAGCCGCCACGCACTGGCCACCACCCGCTCGGCGAGCATCTGCTCGAAGCCCCCTACCGGGTCCAGCCCTTCGAGGACGCCGTCCCTGAAACCGTCGAATACTTCGCGCATCTCCTCGGGAAACTCCCCGATCCGTACGGTCTCGGCCAGCAGTCCGTGGGTGATCGCGTTCCGCGACGAGATCGCCTTGCCCTCAACCGTCCGCGGCCCGGTCGACTTGGCCGCGTTCGCCCGATTCGCCAGTAGCCGCCTGCGTCGCACCCTTTGCTCGGTTCGCGTCAATCTCTGCATCATCGCTCCCTTCCTCATATACCAAGCGGCCCGCCGAAGGCCGCCGTAGTCCACCGTCGCGGCGATCCTAGCAAACCGCCATGCCCCCTGCGCACGCGGCATGAATGGATGTGAAACAGCATGAGAACAAATGAGGAAAAAGGGGCAGTCGTTGTGATTAAAGAATGAAGACATTCGAATGTTGATTGAACGTCGAACGGCGATAGCCAACCGATTAACCCCCGGCTGACGAAGTATCTAAAGCCCGAC
>CBDVCA010000243.1:0-3554 GCA_965372365.1 uncultured bacterium | reverse complement strand
AAAGCGTGTGGCGTCTTCAAAAAAGCGTGTGGCGTCTTCAAAAAAGCGTGTGGCCCCTTCAAACGAGCGCAGCGAGT
Source organism: uncultured bacterium (assembly GCA_965372365.1). Classification (GTDB taxonomy): domain Bacteria; phylum Planctomycetota; class Phycisphaerae; order SM23-33; family FEN-1343; genus CBDVCA01. Next base: position 3,477 of record CBDVCA010000243.1, on the reverse strand, counting down.
TTGTGGGTGGACTGCCGACGATGCGCCCATATACAGATACAGACACGGTTTCGGCATTGCTACCGGCAAGCTTCACTTCCGCCTGTGGCGTCCGTTGCGATTGATGGCGCCGCCGAATGAGATACGCAATTGGTTCGGAGGGCGCAACCGCTTCGGGTACAGGCACCTGCGCTACGCTTTGCTGCGCTTCGCTGCGCTTCGCTACGCTGCGGAGCCAGTCCCCTGCGCTGGGGAGCCAGTCGTCTGCGCTTCCATTCTGTGGCGAGTGATTGTACTACGTGGGGAGGGTTGATGCATATCATGGCGATGGGACCAAGTGGGGATGTTGGTTCATAAGGCGTGTGCCTAAAATGCGTTCCGTCGATCAAAAAACCTGAAGTTGCGACATTGGCGCGTTGGTTTGGCCGATAGGAAGATATCGAACGCGCCAAATCGAAGCGGCCGGGATTTGACGGAACTTTTTCGCCGATCCGCCGTTCTATAGGGTGAAAGCGTCGCAATGCCGCATGACACGCCGCACGAGGCGTTTACTACCGATAGCGTCGTAACAAGCCCGGAGCTCGGTACTTCCATGGACATCGGAGACAGTCTGGTACGCCAAGGCCTGATCACATCAGATGATCTGAGCGAGGCGATGGACCTTCACCGCAGCAAGGGGTTGCGGGTGGACCGCGCGCTGGTGGAGATGGGGGCGATTACCGAGATCAAGCTGCTGGAAGCGATGAGCGAGCAGATGGCGATCCCGCTGATCGATCTGGCGGCGATTACCCCCGACCCCGAAGCCATTGGGGCGATGCCCTCCAAAATGGTTTACCGCAATCGGCTTGCGCCTGTCGAGCGAGTGAACGGCACGCTGAAAGTGGCCACCTCCGACCCGTTCGATCTGTACGCCTTCGATGAGCTGCGGCTGATGACCGGCCTGGAGATCGAGCCGGTCCTGGCGGTCAGCGACGAGATCGACAAGTTCATCAAGACCCACTACGGCCTCGGCGGCGACACCATCAACGAGATGATCGGCGCCGACGACCTCGAAGTTGTCACCGAGGGCTCTGAAGACCTGCTGGAGATGGCCCAGGAAGCCAGCGTGATCAAGCTGGTGAACGAGATCTTCCTGGAGGCCCTCAACGAGCGGGCGAGCGATATTCACATCGAGCCGTACGAGAACGAGCTTTCGGTGCGGTACCGTGTGGACGGCGTGCTACAGGACGCCGCGACGCCGCCGCAGATTCAGCGGTTCCAGTCGGCGATCATCAGCCGCGTCAAGATCATGGCGAATATGAACATCGCCGAGAAGCGTCTTCCCCAGGACGGTCGGATCAAGATGCAGGTCGGCGGCCGTCAGATCGACGTTCGCGTCAGTGTCATTCCGATGCTGTTCGGCGAGGGCGTAGTCATGCGTCTGCTGGACAAGTCGACGGTGATGCTCACCTTGCCGCAGTTGGGGATGGCCGAACGCGAGTTCCGCTTGTTCCAGACGCTGATCACCCGTCCCCACGGAATCATCCTGGTCACCGGGCCGACCGGCTCGGGGAAGACCACCACGCTATACGCGGCTCTTGCGGCGATCGTGTGCAAAGAGATCAAGGTGCTCACCGTGGAAGATCCGGTCGAGTACCACCTCGACGGCATCAACCAGATCCAGGTGCAGCCCAAGGTCGGCCTGACGTTCGCCCGGGGGCTTCGGGCGATCCTTCGTCATGACCCCGACGTTGCGATGATCGGCGAGATTCGCGATATGGAAACCGCCGAAGCGGCGATCCAGGCGGCGCTGACCGGTCACCTGGTGTTCTCGACGTTGCACACCAACGACGCCTGCTCGGCGCCGACGCGGCTTCTGGATATGGGCATCGAGCCGTTCCTGGTGACCAGCACCCTCGAAGCGGCCATGGCCCAGCGACTGATACGGACGATCTGCCCCCAGTGCAAAGAGGCGTATGAGCCGGATATGGACCAACTGCCGGCCGATTTCGTCCTGGAACCGGGAGCCGTGATCTACCGCGGCGCCGGGTGCAAACACTGCCGCGGCACCGGCTACTACGGCCGGGCGGGCATGTTCGAGCTGATGACGATGAGCGAGAAGATCCGCGAGAGGATCATGAGCCGAGCCCCGTCTTCGCAGATCGCCGCCGCCGCTCGCGATAACGGCATGCGACTGCTCCGCGAGGATGGATGGGTCAAAGTGCGAGCCGGCGTAACCACCCCCGAAGAAGTGATGCGGTCGTCGAAAGGATAATCGTTAGAGACAGATGCTGACGTTCACCTACACAGCCCGAACGCTCGACGGCAAAGAGGTCGGCGGCGTAATGCAAGCCGACAGCGAATCGGCCGTCGCTCGCACGCTTGACGAGCAGTCGCTGTTCCCGGTGAAGATCGCCGAGCAGCGGGTTGTCCGATCGAGCTTCACCGGTAAGATCAAGCTTCGCGCGGTGGGCGTGATGTACGCCCAGCTTGGCGAACTGCTCGACGCCGGCGTCCCGCTGCTGCGGGCGCTGACCATTCTGGCCAAGGTCGGACTCAGCGATCGGCTGGCCCGGGTGATCGTGATGGTTCGCGAAAGCGTGTCGGCCGGCGAAACGCTCGCCAACGCCATGGACAAGCATCCGGCGGTGTTCAGTCCGCTGCACACGGCGGTGATTCACGCCGGCGAGCGGGCCGGGTTCCTCGAAGAGGCTCTCGATAACCTCGCCACCTACATCGAGCGGCAGGACGAACTGGCCGGCAAGGTCCGCGGCGCCCTGCTGTACCCGATGATCCTGATCGGCGTCGGCGTTCTGGCCGTTACGGGCATCCTGACGGTGCTGGTCCCGAGGTTCAAGCCGTTCTTCCAGCAGATCGCGCTGCCGGCCCCCACGCGGATCCTGTTCGCACTCAGCGATCTGTTGGTCCATCAGTTGCCCCTGTTCATCGGCCTGATCGTTCTTGCGATTCTCGGCGTTCGGGCGTTCGTTCGCAGCCAGGTGGGCCACGCCCTGTGGGACCGCTGGCGGCTTTCGATCCCCATCGTCGGCGGCGTGTTCAAGATGGTCGGCATCACCCGGTTCTGCCGCGTGTTGGGAACCATGCTGGCCAACGGCGTGCCTATTCTCGAGTCGTTGACGATCAGCAAAGACGCCGTCGGATCGGTGGTGTTGGCCGAGAGCATCGACGAAGCGGCCGAGAGCGTTCGCGGCGGCGATCCGCTGGCCGATCCGCTCCGCAAGGGCGGGCTGTTTCCGGTGGAGATCGTCGAGATGATCGCCGTGGGCGAAGAGAGCAACCAGTTGGAGAAGGTGCTGCTGCGAGTCGCCGACACCGTCGAACGACGGACCAATCGCCAAGTGGACCAGGCGGTGCGGCTGATGGAGCCGCTGATTCTGGTGCTGCTGGCGGTGGTGATTGGCTTTGTGGCGGTGGGACTGTTGTATCCGATGCTAATGATGAGCCAGGCTCTTACGTGAGCCGGACGCGGCGGACGAGGTTTTGTGACGAACGACTGAT
>CBDVCA010000242.1:0-3558 GCA_965372365.1 uncultured bacterium | reverse complement strand
ACGGCGACGGCAACGGCGACGGCAACGGCGACGGCAACGGCGACGGCAACGGCGAAGACAACAGCGACGGCAAAGGCAACAGCACGGCGGAAAGTCCTATGGGGCGGCGTATCATGTCTGCCAGTTGTTGCTGTCAGCCCTGAAAGGGCGAAGGCGTTTAGCCGGGGGCGTGAGCCCCCGGAAAACAAGGCTCGAAATGGTCCAAGCCCCAGAGGGGCGACACAATAGCCGTCGAAGAGTTGTTGTGTCGCCCCTCCGGGGCTTTGGGATATTCGGCGCCTACAGTCCGGGGGCTTACGCCCCCGGCTAAATGCCTTCGCCCTTTCAGGGCTAACAGCAATGTACAGAAAGAATGCTGCACTACTCCGTCAAGCTTGCCGTTAGCCGTTACTTCAACATTCGAAATTCCGTGTTGGATATTCGATATTCGCCGTTCTGCCCCTACGGCGCCACCCGAGTCGTAACCGCCGCGTTCGCCTCGGCCACGGCCTGTTGGGCTCGTGATGCACGAAGCAGTCGCATCTGGCAGACCAGCAGCGCGGTATCGAGGGGGATATCGGCTCGGAACTGTGCGGCCATATCGCCGTCGAGTTCGCCTTCGTCGCGTTGCTTGATAATCTCGGTTCGGCTGCGGAGGACGAGCCATCGGCGTTTTTGCCGGGGGGTGACGGTGGGTTTGATATCCGGCTCGACGCCCCATTCCTTGGCGCCTTCGATACGGTGCAGGCAGCGATCGGAGGGCAGGTAGTAGTAGGCGGTGGTGAGCTTGAGATAGGCGTCGTGGGCATGGGCGGGATCCTGGCGAATCGGGATCAGGTTCTGGACGCTTCCCTTGCCGAAGCTACGCGTACCGACGATCACGCCGCGGTTGAGATCTTTGAGGGCTCCGCTGACGATCTCGGCCGCCGACGCCGATCGCTCGTCGATGAGAACGACCAGTTCGCCTTCGAGGAAGCTGCCCCGATTATTGGCGAACAGTTGCCCGGATCGCTGCTGCCGACCCCGGGTGGAGACGATCTTGCCCTGACGCACGAACTGGTCGGTCACGCTGACCGCCTCGGTGAGCAGCCCGCCGGGATTGTCGCGAAGGTCCAGGATCAATCCCTGAACGTCGTGTGCGGCCATTTCCTTGAGCGCCTTTTTCAGATCGGTCGTCGTCTCCCGATTGAAACTGGTCAGCCGAACGTAGCCGATGCGGTTTTGGGGGTCGATCATCCAGTCCCAGCCGCCGCCGTTGGTGCGGCGCCAGCCCTTGACGGTCTGGATGTGGATCTCCTCGCGTTCGAGCGCCACGTCGAACACGTCCTGGCGGCCGGGGCGTTTGATCGCCAGCGTCACCTTGGTGCCTTGGGGGCCGGTGATCCGCTTGACGGCTTCTCCGATGTCGATGCCCTTGGCCGACTCGCCGTTGATCTTCATAATCAGATCGCCGGCCTTGACGCCGGCCCTGTAGGCCGGAGAATTCTCCAGGGGGCTGACCACTCTGAGCAGATCGGTTTGGCTCTGCATCTGAATGTGAATACCGACGCCCTTGAAACTTCCCATCGTGTGCTTCTTGAATTCCGGCCACTCGCTGGGCCAGATCATCGAGCTGAACCGGTCCAGTTCCTTCATCATCCCGTCGGTGAACTCCACGTCGATCACCTCGTCAGGGATATCCACCGTCTGGTTATTGGCCCAGATCACCTGGTTGAGGCATACGCCCACCATGCGATAGGTGACGCCCTCGGCCTCGGAGGCTTCTTCGACCAAGGCGTCGAGCCGTTCGGCGAACGCGGCCCGCTTGGCGTCGTCGGCCATCGAGGGGAAACTCTTGCGAACACCCGGCGACTCGACGAGGGCCTTGACGGCTCCGAGCCCACCGAGCATGACCTTGCGATAATCGACGCTCTTGACGTAGGCCTCGTCGATCCGGGCCAGCGCCAGGCGAACCATGAACGCGTCGACGCCGAGGATGTAGCTCTTCCACTTGGGGTCTTTGGCCTTGGCCGTCTCGGCCGGTTCGGTCGACTCGCTCTTCGGCTCCGACGGGGTCGTCGCGGCTACCTCGACGGCGGCCTCTTTGGGGGCGTAAAGCGAGATTACTCGCGCCTGGCGAGTGACGTGCTTGACAACCTTCTCGTACCGACCATCGTTGTCGTACAGGTCGGCCAGCATCATGTACAGGCCGAGCGCGTCGTACCATTCGTGCTCGTCCTGGAGACTCTTGGCCTTCGCCTCGGCCCCGGCGACGATGGCCGCGGCCCACTGCTCTTTGAGGAACGCCCGGTCGCCGCCGGAAACGAGCTTGACCAGTCGGAGGCGGTCGAGGGCCGACCGCCACGGCTTCTCGCTGACCAGGGCGCTGAGGTCGTCGGTGGCCTCGCCCAGCGATTCGGTTTGGTCGATCAGGGCGTCGAGACTCTTGCGAGACGCCACCAGCGAGCTCCACCCCTGCCGGCGGGCGCCGGCTTCGAAGGTGTCGATCGACTCGGTGAACAGTATCATCCCATCGCGGATCTGCTGGGCGTGAGCGCCCACATCGCCTTCCAGGTCGGTCCCGACTTTGGCCAGCTCAGCCTGGATCTTGGCCTTGTCGGTGTCCAGTCGCACCGAGTACCAATCGTCGCCGGTGATGTTCTCTTCAACCAGCGGGGCGCCCAGCAGGTCGATCACGATCTCGCGGATGGCGTCGAGCCGCTCGCGAATCTTGGCCGCGTCGGTTTTGGTGTCGTTGGGGGCCTGGGCGATCGTCAGCAGAACCTTGGCCTTGGCCGCGACGGCGCCGAATTCGGCGACCCGATCAGCGTCGTCAGCCTCGCGCCGTGTGGCGTACTGGTCGACCAGCCGCTCCGCCCGGGTCAACTCGGCGTCGTCGGGGCCACCAGAGGCCTTGGCCTGGCGAAGGGCCTCAAGACCGGCGATGAACTCCCCCGCGCCCAGCTGCGCCAGCGCCGCGTCGGCCAATTTGGCGGCGGCCCGCCCGTCATCGGCGGCCTCAGCGACCGCGGCTTGGGGTCGATTGGCCGGCTGAGCGGCCGGTTCGGTCGTAACCGGTGCGGTAGCCGCCGGTTGGGCGACTGTCATAACCGGCGACGCCAGAAGGGCGAACAGAGAAAACCACACAAATCGTTTCATACCAGCACTCCTACGCTTCTCATTCGGGAGTTCCACCGTCTGATCGAACACCGCCCCTTGATAGTACGCCCTACGTTTATAGTAACTTCCAACTTATCAGAATTGCAACGAGATTGAATATTTCGGCTCCGCGTCTGAACTTGCATCCTCCAGGGCGATGCCGTCGCGGCACAACCCGCACAGACCGCACAGACCGTCGAGACCCTACAGTCTGTTGCATCGGCTCCATTCTCGTATAAACGTGAGCGGGACGGGTTTCGTTCGCCGTCGGCGTAGATTCTTCGTGTGCTAGGCGATAGGATAGGTCGGCAGTTCGAAGGAAGATGTGAGAAACAGGAACCGAGCAATGTGACGGCTGGACGGAGCAATGTGACGCCAGACGGAGCCAATGTGACGCCAGACGGAGCCAATGTGACGCCAGACGGAGCCAATGTGACGCCA
>CBDVCA010000241.1:0-3570 GCA_965372365.1 uncultured bacterium | reverse complement strand
TCCAACGCGCCGCCTGAACAGCTGCCCCCAATCTATGTCGCACACTCCTTCAAGCTAAGATCTAAGAATACATTTGCCGAAACACGGGATCGTGATACAATGATGAACTGATGGCTCGCGATCATCGTGGACTGGAGTTCATCACGGTCAATCCCGTTCCGGAGGAGGATATGAGAATGTCAACAAGGCGAATTTCGTTGGTTGGGGCTGCGATCACTTGTGCGTTGTTCATGGCGGCGGCGCCCGTTCATGCGTTCATCGAGTTCAACTCAGGGCTCTACGAGCCTGTGTCCACGTCAATCGGCGACACAATCGCCATCGACTACACGACCTCATTTGCCCCCGGCACGCACGTCGACCTGCTGACCAACGGGAGTATCCAGGGGGCGGTATACATGTACAACAACGCAGCGTTCACGCTGAACGGCGGCTCGGTCTACGGTCGCATTTTCGCCCACGACGCTTCTCACGCCTGGATCGCCGGGGGAACGATGTCGATATCGGACGGAAACTTGTTCTTCGGATATGAGAGCAGCATCGTTGAATTCGTAGGCAGCGAGTTTGCCGTAGACGGGACGCCCGTGGGCTATGGCGAGAGCCTGACCGACTACGCCGCCTACAACGGCGTATTCTACACCGGAGAGCTTACCGGGTTCTTGGCCGACGAGTCCAGCATCACCGGCAACTTCTTCATCTACAACAACGCCGACATGATCGTGGTCCCCGAGCCGACGACGCTGTCGCTGCTGGTCGTGACCGGCGCGATGGCGTTGGCGCGACGCCGACGCCGACGCCGAAAGCCCTGAGGAACCATTCGTCCACTTGCGGAGACGGTCTCGATGGGCCGCCACGTCGCCCGTGGGGCTCAGCGAAGCCTTGGCGGCCCCCATGGCCGGGACCGCACATGATAGGTACGCCCTCCCCGCCCTGCGAGGACGGCTTGGTCTTGACGGCGACAAAGGCGGACGGATCGTGTTGACCTGTCCAAGAGTGTGGATCAACGGTCCTGACCCTTCTCTCGCCCTTCTGTATCACCGGGATACGCCCCGGCCCGCAACCGTCGCAGGCACTCTTCTATGCGAGATGCTCGTGACAGCCAAGCTCCTTCTCCGCTTCGGGGCTGCTCCGGCGACATTATACACGGGCCACACAGTATCCACGTCAGACGTACCCTGCCACAGGAACAACTCGCACACGTTTCCCCGTTTCCCCTTTCCCCGCGATTTTGAGAAACGAATTGCAAACATCCGACGAATCGGTATACTCCCGTTGCTTGTGGCGAGCCCAGGCTTGACCACGACGGGGACGTAGCTCAGTTGGGAGAGCGGCTGGTTCGCAATCAGCAGGTCGTCGGTTCGATCCCGATCGTCTCCATTCGACTCCGCCCGGGCTTGCACCGAGCGGAGTCGAATTGTATCCCCCCCCTCCCGACAACTCCGGCCCCTCGTGCTGACAGGCGACTCTCTTGGTGGGGCGAGCTTTGCCGGGGCGGCCGCGCTTGTATCGGCGGACGGTTGGGGGTACAAGAGGCCCATGGCGAGCATTAACATACTGCCCACCCATTTGGTGAACAAGATCGCCGCCGGCGAGGTGATCGAACGGCCTGCGAGCATCGTGAAGGAGTTGGTCGAAAACGCTCTGGACGCCGGGGCGACGAAGATCGACATCGCCGTCGAAAAAGGCGGCAAGCAGCGAATCTCCGTCAGCGACAACGGCGGCGGTATGGACGCGGCCGATCTCGCCCGGGCCTTCACGCCGCATGCCACCAGCAAGATCGCCTGCGACGACGACCTGTTCCGGATCGGGACGATGGGCTTCCGCGGCGAGGCGCTGGCGTCGATCGCATCGATCAGCCACGCCCATATTCGAACGCGACGCCGCGACGACGACAGCGGCTATGAAATCGACGCCTCCGGCCCCGACATCGGCGAAGTTCGCCCCTGCGCCGCGGCCGTCGGGACGACGGTGACCATCGGCGATCTGTTCTTCAATACCCCGGCCCGCCGAAAATTCCTGCGAGCCGATTCGACCGAGATGGGCCATATCTCCGAGATGATCACGCGGGTCGCACTGCCCCACCACAAGGTGGCCTTCACGCTGACCCACAACGGCCGCACGACAGTCGACCTGCCGGCCGCGGCCACCGTGGCGGTGCGTGCGGCCGACCTGTTCGGCGCCGAGATGGCCGAGCAGTTGCTGGAGTTGATCCCCGAGACCGAAGAGATCAAAGTCTCAGGGCTGATCGGCCCGCCGTCGCTCGGCAAGGCCACGACGCGGCAGCAGTACTTTTTCCTGAACGGCCGGTACATCCGCGACCGGTTCTGCGGGCACGCCCTGCGAGAGGGCTACCGGGGACTGATCGACCCCCACCGCCAGCCGGTGGCGATGATCTTCCTGACCATCGATCCTGAGGCCGTCGACGTGAACGTCCACCCCACCAAGGTGGAGGTCCGCTTCCAAGACGGCCAGGCGGTGCACTCGCACGTACTGGCGGCGATTCGCCAGACGCTGCAGCAGGCGGAAATCAGGCCGCGACTGCAGACGCCCGACGACGACGCCACCGACGATCCGCGCCGCCAGGGCTTGCGAGAGGCCCTGACCGACTTCTTCACCAGCCGCCCCGCCGCCCAGCCGCGGCTGAGTTTTCCCACCCATCACGATCGCTCATCGCGCCCGGCGAACCTTGCCCCGGCCGGCGCGACGCCTCAGCGGTTCTCGGCGGCGCCGTCAGGGCGGTACGAACCGGCCCCAACGGGCGATCGACCTCGGGACGAATCGGCCGCACCTGCGCCGGCCCCGCCCTTCGCGCCCCCGCAGATGGAGGCCGAACTGGCGGAGACGCCCGACGCGCCGGCCGACGCCGCCCCTGTCGCGACGGAAACTCGGCAGGTGATGCAGGTGGACAACACGTACCTCGTGGTCGCCGACGCCGAGGGCCTCGTGATCGTCGATCAGCACGCCTTGCACGAGCGGATCCTGTACGATCAGCTTCTGTCCCGCATTACCGCCGGCCCGCTCCAGAGCCAACGCCTGCTGCTGCCGGCGACGATGACCGTCACCGACGCCCAACGCGGGCTGCTGGCCGAGAACGTCGACCTGCTGGAGAGGCTGGGGGTGGAGGTGAGCGATTTCGGACCCGACACCGTGGCGATTCAACGGTTCCCGAGTTTCCTCGATAAGGCCGACCCGGCGGCGTTCCTGGCCGACGCGTTGGATCAGTTGGCCGACGACAACCCGGCTCTGGACGCCGAGCATCTGCTCCACTCGCTGCTGGACATGATGGCCTGCAAGGCCGCGGTCAAGGCCGGCGACCCGCTGACCGACGCCGAGATCATCGAACTGCTCGACACCGGCGCCGCCGTCGACAAATCCACCGCCTGCCCCCACGGACGCCCGACGCAGATTCGCCTGACGGTGCGGGATCTGGAAAAGCAGTTCAAGAGAACGTAGGACAGGGAACGGCGAATATCGAATATCCAACACGGAATTATGAATGTTGAAGTAACGGCGACGGCAACGGCGACGGCAACGGCGACGGCAACGGCGACGGCAACGGCGACGGCAACGGCG
>CBDVCA010000240.1:0-3623 GCA_965372365.1 uncultured bacterium | reverse complement strand
CCCTCAGGCCATGCCCGCCCCCGAACTCGACATGTGCCCCCCCCCCCCGCGGGAATCTGTCGTTTATTGTTGCCCGAACTGCCCCAACTTATGATAAAATCTGACAATAACCACACTTGCGATGGTGGGTGACGATTCCGCCGCGGCCATTGCTTGGAGGATGAACATGGTCGATCGAGCACAAGATTGCACGTCTGCGGCATGTCCTCATGCCAATACCCCCAAGCCGCGTCGCCGATGGCCGTTGTGGGCGCTCTGGCTTTACCCGTTGGTCGGGCTGGTCTCGACGATCTGGTTCCTCGTCCGCGTGGCGCCCAAGCCCTCGCGAGCGATGTATCCGTGCCAGTGAATGGCGGCGCCGCTGGCGTCGAGTTTTGTGATCTGGGTGACCGGTATTCTCGGATCGGTGGTGGCGTTCCATAAGGCCAAGAGCCTGCTGCATCGCAGTCGGTACGCGGTGGCTGTTGCGGCGATCATGGCCGGCTGCTTCTCGCTGTACCTCGCCACGTCCAATACCTCGTCGACCAGGCTCGGGCGTACACCTATGAAGATCGCTATGCGGTCAAACCCATGAACGACCCCAAGGGCGTAGGCAAGGGCATCCATCCCGGCCGCGTCGTGTGGGTTCACGATCCCGACGCCACCGACTGGGACGGGACCACCGGGTACTGGCGCGACAACGGCAATACCGACCCGGTCGTCGTGGACGAGATGATGTCCAAGGCCGTCCGCTGGCTGACTGGCGAGAACACCGACGCCGCGGCCTGGGACGCCATCTTCAAGCACTTCAACGAAACACGCGGCAACGGCCCCAACGGCTATGTCGCCGGCGAGAAGATCGCCATCAAGTTGAACTTCGTGGCCACCGGCTCCCCCGACGCCAACGGGTACCAGACGCGATACCTCGAGTACAACGGCAACGCTAAGGAGATGATCCACGCGCTGCTGGAGCAGTTGATCGACGTCGCCGGCGTTCCTCAGGCGGATATCTCTATCGGCGACCCGACGAACATGTTCTCCGGGGAATTCTATGACTACCTCCACGTCGACTATCCCGACGTGCATTACATGACCAAGATTCCCCTCCCCGGCCGCGAGACGGTGCAATTCTCCACCGCCGAGATGAACTGGAGCCACCCCGACGCCGCCGGCAAGGCCCAGGACTATTTCACCAGGTACTATGCCGAGGCCAAGTATTTTATCAACTCCGCCATCTTCAAGGCCCACTGGGCCGGTATCACCCAGTGCGCCAAGAACCACTACGGCTCGATGACGCGACGGCCGGACGCGACGGCTCCCGAAAACGGCGGCTACTTCGCCATGCACGACTCGTTGGCCTATCTGGAGCCCAACGATCACAGCTATCGCGCCCTGGTCGACCTGATGGGGCACGAGGACGGCGGCGGCAAGACCGTGCTGTACCTCCAGGACGCCCTTTGGGGCGGCTACGGATGGGGCGGCGTGTGCCCGCCGCAGATCTTCCGGTCGGCTCCGTTCAACGGCGACTACCCCAGCAGCATTCTAATGAGCCAGGACCCGGTGGCCATCGACTCGGTCGGGTTCGATTTGTGGTGGGAAGAGGACAAAGTGTCGTGGAACTACATCCCCTTCAGCACCTCCGGCAGGGAGCATTTTCCGCACCTCGCCGGCGGCTGCGATTACCTCCAGGAAGGCGCCGAGGCCGACAACCCGCCCTCAGGGACGTTCTACGACCCCGAAGGCGACGGAACCCGGCTGGCCAGCCTGGGCGTGCATGAACACCGCAACGCCGACGGGCTTTACTCCCGCAATCTGGGCAGGGACGAGGGCATTGAGCTGATTACCGAAAGCCCTGTGCCGCCGGTGGCGGTGACGGGTCGGCACGTTTTCTACAACAACTCGGCCTTCGACGGGAACGACCCGGCCGCCAACGCCTCCGACGACGCGGCCGTCGCCACCGACAAGGCCCCGCTGGCCGGCGACGTCGTAACGGCGACGTTCGCCAATTACACCAGCTACGGCCTCGGGATCAATGGCGTGATGGTCGATATCTCGAACATGCCGGGCTCGCCCGCCGCGGCGGGCTAAACGCCTTCGCCCCGTTGGGGCTAACCGCACATCCGCTTACCTACGCTGCTGTATTGGGAGATATCTTCCCAAACAAAGCGTTTTGCATGCAACTTTCGGGCCGACGCGGCGTCTGTATAGGTGAGGGTCGCGATGCCGCGGCGATCCTGGCGATCTCGGGTGAATTCTATTGGCAGGATAAACATCGGATTGGTGCTTGATAAAACGACAAGCGTAGGTACAATAGCAGGCGTTGGCCTTGGCGGCGGGTTGACCGGCAGGGAAGGCCGGCATCGCACCAAGGCGGTGATGATCTCCGGCGGAGGGTCGCCGGTGTACGAATATGAGGCGGGTGGCATGCGTATGGGCGGCGGATTCAGCGGATGCGAATCGATACCGAGAGGATTCCGCGTCCCGGTCCGTCCGGTCACGGCCCCGCGCCGTGTTGGACTATGTTGGCGGATTCAGCGTTCCTCGTTCCCGGTGCTGGAATATCGGCTGCTCCCTGCCGAGCGTCAGCATGGGAAGACGCACGCCTGCCCGAGGCTGCGACGGTGGCCGGATGCTCTTTGTGCGATGCGGCCCCCGGCTCCTCCCGTGTCTCTCTCGTTGCACAGAGACTTCCGGCGCCGTTCGCAGTCGTCCGTTCTTTGGGCCCCAAGCGGGCGTTAACAATACAGAAGCCGGGAGACACCCGATCCGTCTCCTCGGCGACCGATCGCGACGGCGTCCGCGCCTGCGCGATTGGTCCAATCGTCCCCGAGCCCTACTCCTTGGCTCGGGGACGAACCCTATTGGCGGTTCGCTGTACATACGTGAAGGATGCGGGCAGATCCGACTGCCCGCATCCTTCGGGTGGCCCGGGATATTCTCAAGGTGGACTTGTTCCTTGAAGGGTCTCTCGGGACCGCAGCGACGTGCTGTCGCTATTTGGCGTAGGAGATGGTTACCCCTTCTGGCGAGGGCCTGGCTGTAGTTGATGAAGCCGGTGACCGACATGCTGCCGTAGGTGTCGGGGATGTCCAGTGCGCCGTTGATGTCGTACGCGATGGCGAGCCCGTACAGCAGGTTCCCGAGCTTGGTCGACGACTCGGTGAAGCGATGGTCAATGCCCAGCACCAGCGACGGGCTGATGGTGACGTCCTTCAGGAAAGTCTCTTTGACGCCGGCCATATCGCTGAAGGCGAAGTCGTGACTGACGCCGAATTCCATCCACTGGGCGCCGGCGAAATCGTCGGTGTCGATGTAGTAGGCGAAGCTGGGGTTCAGGATCGCCTCGTCGGTTCCGGTCATGTTCGGGGCGAACAACCCGGCCGTTACGGCCAGCAGTACAATCAATGTGCGTGTCATGTTCATCTCTCTCTGAGTCCTTTCAAAATCGCTGCTGAGGGTCAAACGACCTCAGTAACCGTTCACAGTTTCTTTTCAATAATGGGGCTCTCATCCCAAACCGGCGGCGGGTATTCGTTTGGCCATGATGCAAGAGCGTGCTTGGAATTGGGTCTGATCGTTCAAGTGAATCTGCCGTTGAGGCCCGCAGGGCCGACAGATTTGTAGCTCGCCGCGGCGAGATAGGG
>CBDVCA010000239.1:0-3623 GCA_965372365.1 uncultured bacterium | reverse complement strand
ACGCCTGCAGCGCCAGTGCGCCACTGAACGCCATAACCCGATTCGGGTACGGCGCGATGGCCAGGCAGTGGTCCATGACCTCACTGATGAAGCCCGGCGCCCGCAGCATCTCCGCGGGCATCGGACCGGGGTCGGTGATGCTCGGCGGGCGATCGCTGGGCTCGATGCCCTGACCTGCGATGGCCGAAATGTCCATGCCTGGGTGGTGGCCAACCAGACCATCGTCGCCATAGCCCTGATCCCGCAGCGACCGCGCCGCCTGTTCGAAATCCCCGCCGCAGGTCAGCAGCGTGTAGACGGAGAACGGCGAATAGGCCCGATTTGGTTCAAACGGCGCGGCGTTCGAACTGAAGACGTAGAACACCCGGTCCTTCAGCGTCGCCGACATGCCCGAGGTCTTGCCGGGCCGACGCCAGTATTCGTTCTCGCCGGGCTTGACCCTGACCCAGCCGTGGTTGGTCAGGACGTCCCGAACGTCCCCCCGGTTGTTGAAATCGTCGCCCGGGCGGGCCGTGTCTCCGCGACGTTCGCCCGTGTGGCCACATGTCGCCGGGATCGCCTCAACAGGCGGGATGTACTCGTTGAGGCCCCACGCGGCCGCCAGCAACGTATCCCGCTGCTCGGCCGTCAGTATCGGCGGGTCGGCCAGCTCGCCCTGGACGAGATCGTATCCCGCCGTCGGGACACACAGGAACAATCCGCCCTGGCCGCGTGTCTCGATGAGCGTGGTGACCTTACCATCAACCTTGCGTTGGGCGAGCTTCAGGTTGCCGCAAATCTCGGATTCGCATCGGTAGATGACGTGCTGACCACCGGATTGGGTCGTCTCGATGACGAGCCGTTCCTGCAGCTCGGCCGGAACGCGGTCCCACCAGGCGGCGAACAGTTCACCGCCGTGATCGAAGTCGATCATCTCAAGGTTGCCCGAGACGGCGCCGCAAAGGATGCATACGGCGTCGGGTCCGTTGGCGAACCACGCCGATAGTTCGGTTTCAGTGGGCAGGTTCTGTTGATACTGTTTCCACCGGCCAACGATCGGGCGCTTCTCGGCCCGTCGGGCAGGGAGGACGCACAGTCCGGCGGCCAGGTAGGCGTGGGCGGCATCCGTGAGAGCGGCCTGATCATTCATTTTGGGAGCCTACCTTGATGTCCAGGGTGTCTCGGAAGTAACGCAAGAGCCGATAAGCCAGGAGCGTGCATCTGCGTGGCATCTGATTTGTAAGATTGTGGATAGTCCTGCTCAGGTCATTGAGGACAAGCGTTCTGACGTCATCTGGAGTCGTTGTCGTACCTCGGGCTGTCAGGCCAATATGTTGAAATGGATGCCACTGAAGACTAGAGTCGGGATGAGCATGCTGCCGAAAATCTAGTGGAGCACCCAAACATTGTGTCATGAACAGGTCACAAAGCTTGACGTCGCCAAACGCCAGATGAATGAAGCAATCCGCTTGTTCTTTGAGAAGCGTGATCCAGTCCCAATCCATACGTTGGCCGGAGCCGCCGCTCAGGTTCTCTGCGACCTCTGCAAACATCGCGGCGTAGGGTTGCCTCTTCGCGATGGTGCGTTCATCCGGCCAGAACGCAAGAAGGAGTGGCGCAGAGCAATGAAGGCGTCCCAGAATTTCTTCAAACACGCTGACCATGACTATGATGCGGCTCATGGTTTCAACCCTGATTTCACTGGGTATGTCCTTTTCGACGCCACGCAGATGTATGCCTCACTTGTGGAACGCCCTTCTCTAGAAGGGCTCATCTTCCAGATTTGGTTCTTTCTGAAATACCCCGACATACTTCTGGATGGTCCGTTGAAGACAGCGTTAGCAGCGCAAACCCGTTGCTTTGACATCCAAACAGATGACCTAGGCTGTTTCTCTGAGGTAATCCGGCACCGGCACCTGCTGCCGCCAGAGGTAGCCATATTGGTCGACTGATCGCATCTGATCAGAACGGGACATCATCGTCATCAACCCACGCGTAGGCGGGCACACCATTGCCTTGCTCATCGCTGCCATTGAGGCGGGGCGGAATGCTTCCGAGTTGATGGCCGGTGATTCGATCGAGCTTCCCGCCCGCCACAGAACGCACAGTTATGGCGATGGTCTCGGCGATTCCGTGGGCTTCGCAGATCTCAACGGCTTGCTCCGCCGTGCGGGGAGTTGGGTCGCTTGATCGAGCCCGCCACCAGGCCTCCGCCTTCCCGCGGGCATAGCCGTCGTGCTCGAAGCAGACCCATTCGCTGCTGTAATCGTTGAAGCCGGTGCGGTAATCGACCCGCATGGTTCGGGGGTGGTCCTCGGCAGCGCCGCGTTTGACATGGACGCTGTAGTGGACTTCCAAGACCTGGTGTTCAGTTTCGGTGACCTCGCCGGAAAGAATGCTAACGGTGGACGCCTGGCCGTCATGCTTCTCGCGATCGGGCGGCGGGAACTCGTACCCGCAGTCCGGGCACGTCGCGTATGCGGCGTGGATCACCGCCAGGCATTCGAGGCACTCCTTGGCGGGTGCCTCGCCATCGCCACCGGCGCGATCGGTGATCTCCAGAGCGTCGACGGGCCCGTGCCGGAGGATGTTGCCGCCGAAGTCCAGGACGAGGCAGTTGTCTTTCGACGGGTGCAGCCGGAAGCCCCGGCCGACCATCTGGTAGTATAGGCCCGGCGAGTTCGTCGGCCGCAGCAGGGCGACGCAGTCGATGTTGGGCGCGTCAAAGCCGACGGTTAGCACGTTGATGTTGACCAGATACTCTAAGTCGCCGTCCTTGAATCGCTGCAGCGTCTCGGCCCGCTCGAACGGCAATGTGTCGCCGCAGACGAATCCACATTCATGGCCGCATTGGGCCAGGACGCACTGAACGTGGAGGGCGTGCTGCACTCCGGAGGCGAAGATCAGCGTCGAATGGCGGTCGCGTGTGTGCTCGACAATCTCATGACAGGCCGAGCGGACCAGCGCATCATCATCCATCAACGCTTCCACCTCACCGGCGATGAATTCGCCGCCTCGGATGTGCAGACTTGACGTGTCAACCTTCTGTCGGCCTGCCTTGGTCTTCAGGGGACACAGGTAGCCCTGCACGATCAGTTCGCGGACGCCGACTTCGTAGCAGACATGGTTCAGCAGATTCTCCGGCGAGCAGATCATGCCACTGGTCATTCGGTACGGCGTGGCCGTCAGGCCGATCAGTCGCACGTTGGGGTTGACCATCTTGGCGTCGGCCAGGAATCTGCGATACATCCCCTCGCCGTCGGGCGGGAGCATATGGCATTCATCCAAGAGAATGATGTCGAAAGCGTCCAGTTCGGCGGCTCGTCGATAGATGCTCTGAATCCCCGCCACGATGATCGGGTGGTCGGTGTCGCGGCTCTTCAGGCCCGCCGAATAGACACCGATCTGCATCCACAGGTCCGGCGCCATGTCGTGCAACTTCTCGACTGCTTGCTCGAGCAGTTCCTTCACGTGGGCCAAGATTAGCACACGCCCGTTCCACTGCTGGACGGCATCGCGGCATATACTGGCCATCACAGGCGTCTTTCCCGATGCGGTTGGCAAGACCACACACGGATTGTCGTCCCGACGGCGCAGGTGGTCGTAGACGGCGCTGACCGCCTCGGTCTGGTAGGGGCGAAGCT
>CBDVCA010000238.1:0-3640 GCA_965372365.1 uncultured bacterium | reverse complement strand
CGATGCATCGCCGAAGCCATCGCCCTGCTCGACGCCCAGGGACTGCCCGATAAGCGAATCTACCTGTTCGGCGATCTCCAACAGTCGACCGTTTCGCCCGAGGCCATCGCCGAGGCGATGGGCGAGCGAACGGATATCCGGCTGATGATCGTCAACGCCGCCGACGGCCCCGTCGCCAACGTCGGGGTGACGGCTCTGGCGGTCCACGGCGTTCCCGTCGTCGATCAGCCGTTCCGCCTGGTCGCGACGCTGCACAACAGTTCGCCCGCCGACGCTCGCGTCACGCTCCGGCTCAAGATCGACGGACGGACCGTCGGCCAGCCCCGCACCGTGACGATCGCCGGCGACGCGGCCGCACCCGAGGTCGTCACGTTCACCCACGCGTTCAGTTCCCCCGGCGTCTATGCCGGCGAAGTGGCCATCGACGAGGCCGACGATCTGGCCGTCGACGACCGCCGGTGGTTCGCCGTCAACGTGAGGGATCGGGCCAAGGTGCTCATCGTCGGCGGCCCGGCGCAGGCCGCCCCGCACGCCGACGGGGCGAGGGTGCTGCTGTTCGCGCTGGACCCGCGAATCGACGAGCGAACGCCCTGGTCGATACGGCCGCGAATGGTCCGCTACGACGCGTTCACGCCGGCCGATCTCCAAGGCGTTCGCGCCGTGTTCTGCGCCAACGTGCCCACCTTCACCGCCGCCCAAGCGACCGCACTGATCGAATACGTCGGCGACGGCGGAACGGCGGTTCTCTTTGGGGGGCCGAACGTCGACGCGGCCGCGTACAACGCCCTGTTCATCGACCAGCCCTCCGCCCCGCCGGGGCCTTTCCTGCCGGCTCGGCTCACGCATCCGGTCGGCGAGATCGGCCTGCGGGCGCCGGCCCTTCCTCTGGCCGAAGTCGCCTTCGATCACCCCTGGTTCGCCGGGCTGAGCATGGCCGAAGACGACGTTGCCGACATTCTCACACAGCGACGGTTCGGCGTCGAAATCACCTCGGCGAACACCGAGGTTCTCATGCGATTGGCCGGCGGCGATCCGCTCGTGCTGACCGCCCCGTACGGCCGCGGCCGCGTGGTTCTGTGCACCACGACGGCGTCGCTTCAGTGGACGAAACTCCCGTCGGTCGGCCTGGCCCTGTTCGTGCCGATGCTGGAACGATTCTGCCTCCAGAGCGGCCGGCAACTCCCCAACCCCGGCCAAGCCGGCCTCGGCGTTGATATCTTCCTGCCGACCGACGTGGCGGCCGGCGACGGGCTGATCCTCACCTCGCCCAGCGGACGCGTCAGCGAGCGAGCCGTCCTCGCCCGGCGCGACGCCGACCGGATTCGGGCGCACTTCGCCGAGGTCGACGAACTCGGCGTCTATCGTTGGACCGGCCCCGCCGGAGCCGCCGCCGCGGCCGCCGCCGGAGCGTTCGCGTTCAATCTCGACGGGAGCGAGTCGGACCTTACGCCGGTCGACCCGGAGGCGTTGATCGCCGCCGTCGGCGAGGATCGCTGTTTCGTCGCCGCATCCGTCGCCGAAGTCAACGCGGCCGCCGCGGCCCGTTCGGCCGGGGCGAATCTCTCCGAGCCCTTCCTGGCCGTCGTCGCTATCGCGTTGATTCTCGAAGCGGCCATCTGCAATCGTCGCACGCGAGGCAGGCCCGGCGAGATCAAAGCGTAGCTCGGAGTTTTCAACACGTGGATTGCCGGGGTGGTTTGGGCTATCATCGCGATGGCGTGAACCCGGCGTTTGGGGACGTAATTTAATCCGCCGCGACCGACGTAACGGTCGCCGTCGGCGATATGGAGGCCGCCCCCGGCCGCTGACGGGGGGAACATTGGGATTCTCATGGCCAAAGGCGCAACCAAACAAATCGCACTACGCGTCGTCCGCCGGCTGCGGGGAGCCGGCTTCGAAGCCCTGTTTGCCGGCGGCTGCGTTCGCGATATGCTGCTCGGCGAGCGTCCAACCGACTACGACGTGGCCACCAGCGCCACGCCCCGCCAAGTGCGAAAGCTCTTCGACCACGTGCTGATGATCGGCGCCAAGTTCGGCGTCGCCATGGTCGTGCACGGGTCGCGAACCGTGGAAGTGGCGACGTTCCGGGACGATCTGAGCTACACCGACGGCCGACGGCCCGACGGCGTGCGGTTCTCCAACCCCCGCCACGACGCCCTGCGGCGCGACTTCACCGTCAACGGAATGTTCTTCGACCCCATCGCCGGGGAGGTCATCGATTACGTCGGCGGGCGCGACGATCTGACCGCCGGCCTGATCCGTGCGATCGGCGACCCCGACGAGCGGCTCAGTGAAGACTACCTGCGACTGCTGCGGGCGGTCCGATTCGCCGCGAGGCTGCAATTCGACATCGAGCCTGACACGATCCGAGCCATCCGTCATCACGCGGCCAACCTCGCCAAAATCTCCGGCGAGCGGATTCGCGAGGAACTGGAGAAGATGCTCGCCGGCCCCCATCCGGCCGCGGCGATGACCCTGGCCCATACGTTCGGGCTGATCGAGCCGATTTTCGGCCCGGCCGCGGCCGCACCCGAGGCGTGGGAGATCATCTCCGACCGCCTGGGGCGTTTGGCGCACCATCGCGACCCGGCGCTGTCGATGGCGTGCGTTCTCGCCGAGACGCCCCCCGGGGCGATACGAAAGCTGTGCCGCCGCTGGGGAGCGGCCAACGAGCTGAAAGACGTGCTGGTCGGCCTCTGCGCCGGTGTCGATCAGTGGCGTGAAGCCGCGGACCTGCCGTTACCGGCGTTCAAGCGACTTATGGCCCTGCCCCTCTGGGGAAGGCTCCGGCGGCTCTGGCGTGCCGAAGAGCGCCGCCTCACCGGACGCGACGTCTGCTCGCGCCGGATCGCACGTCGGGCAGGGGGCGTCGCCCCCGACCGGATCGCTCCGCCCCCCCTGGTCACCGGCGCCGATCTGATCGGCATGGGTCTCACCGAAGGCCGTCGACTGGGACAGGTGCTGGCGGCGCTGTACACCATGCAGTTGGCGGAGGAGTTGAACAGCCGGACCGAAGCGATGGCCGCGGCGCGTAGGCTTATCGTCGAAGATTGACAGGGGTGCGTCGCCGAAGGTTGGCTACTCGTCGTCTTCGGAGCCGAGGGCGCTGATGGTTTCGTGAACGTCGACCATGGAGGAAACGCGCAAGCCGAAATGCTCGCCGATCTTTACGGCCTTTCCGAACCCGACCGGCTTACTTCGGATCATCAACTCCAGTTCATCCTCGGCCGACGTCTCGAATTCGATAATCGTTCCGACGGTGATCTTGGAGATGGCCTCGACGTTCACCTTCTTACCGGCGAGCTTCACGATCACCGGCACGCGCAAATGCAACAGCCGGCCGAGATCACTCTGGGCCGCATCGGGGTCGGTCGCGTGGGTCTTTTCCATCACAGGCGTCACACAGTGGTTATCGGATACAAAAGGGCCGCCACTGAAATTCTTCCATCCAGAACCGCCCATCGGGCAAAAGAAAGGTTCATGACGAATGAGTGGGGAGTTCTCACGGCCAACGATCTGCCGTTACTAGCCCCCTGCAGTGCAGGGGGTCGCTGGACCGACGGTGCTCCCGCTGTATACTCGATATCGATCGGAGGGAAAGGGAAGCTCTATCTACATGTGATGGCTTCACACGTCTCTT
>CBDVCA010000237.1:0-3787 GCA_965372365.1 uncultured bacterium | reverse complement strand
GTTACTAGCCCCCTGCAGTGCAGGGGGTCGCTGGACCGATGGTGCTCCCGCTGTAGACTCGATGTCGATCGGAGGGAAAGGGAAGCTCTATCTACATGTGATGGCTTCACACGTCTCTTGACCCCCCGCACTGCGGGGGGCTAGTAACGGCAGGCGCTCCTCAGGCCAACTCCCCACTCATTCGTCATGAACCAAAAGGGAGCGGCGTTCCGCGTTGGGCTCGGCCGTTGTGCCTGTAGCCTGCCGTTCGCCGTTACGCCCAAGTCGAAGTGAACACATCCGCGCCGGTATGTCGAAGGAAGAGTATGGGCGCGGCCTTTGTGCGCGCCGAAGCTGAACACACGAGCGAGGAGAACCGCGATGAACGATACGCCCGAACAGACGACGCACGAATCGGCCCCGGCCCCGACGCCGCCGATGCTGCCGCCGATCCAGATCAACCTCCCCAAGCCGCACGGGCGCCTCTTCACGCGGCTGCTGGGGGTGGGGCTGATTACGGCGGTGGTCATCATCCTCTACATGGGTGTGATCATTTCCTCGACGTTTTCGGGGCCGATGCAATCGACGACGATCACCGAAGGCGAGGCCGAGCAGACGGTGGCGATCTACAGCATCGACGGCATGATCAACACCAACCAGGCCAACCGGTTCGGAACGTTCGCCCGTGAGGTGATCAAGAACGACGCGGTCAAGGCCGTCGTCGTTCGCGTCAACAGCCCCGGCGGCGCTGTGGCGCCCAGCGACCAGATGAACGCGGCCATGGGCCGAATCAAAGCCGCCGGCAAGCGGCTGGTCGTTTCGATGGGCGGCGTCGCCGCCAGCGGGGGCTACTACCTGTCGGCCCCGGCCGAAGTGATTTACGCCGAACCGACCACGATCACCGGCTCGATCGGAGTGATCAGCCAGATGCCGATCCTGGTCGGGACCATGGAGAAGCTCGGCATGCAGGTCGAGACGATCCGCTCGGATCAGGCCGCGGCCCACAAGGCCCGCTTCAACCCCCTCGAGTACCCCACCGCCGAGACCATCGCCGAGCACACTGACCTGCTCAACAAGATCCAGAC
This sequence comes from uncultured bacterium, assembly GCA_965372365.1. Classification (GTDB taxonomy): domain Bacteria; phylum Planctomycetota; class Phycisphaerae; order SM23-33; family FEN-1343; genus CBDVCA01. Next base: position 2,723 of record CBDVCA010000237.1, on the reverse strand, counting down.
GCTGTTCATGGCGGCCGTCGACCGTGGGCGAACGTCGCTGACCACCGAGGAGGTTCGCGAGCTTTCCGACGGCCGCATCTGGCTGGGCGCCGAGGCCAAAGAGAAGAAACTCGTCGACGAGATCGGTTACCTCTGCGACGCCGTCGACCGGGTCGCCGCGATGGCCTCGCTGAGCAATCCCCACGTCGTGCGGTACGAGCTCCGCAAGGGGCTGATGTCGAAACTGTTCCAGGCCAACAGCGGGGTCCGGCTGGACATCGATCTGCTCCACGAAATCCAAACCCCCCGTATCATGATGATCTGGCGACCCTGAATGATTCTGCCTACGTTCGCCCGCCACACGTTCGCGACCCGCGCGACGACGCTGGTGCTGGTGCTGGCGCCGGCGGCCCTCGCCCTCGCCGCTGGGGCCGGGGGAAACCGCGCGCCCAAAGCGCCGCCGGCCGATCGGGTCGACGCCGCCGTGGCCGCGGCCGCCGACTATCTGTGGACGTTGTACGCCGACAATCATTGGGACGAGCAAGCCGCCGGGGCGATGCCCCGCGACCACGGCGGCCGAACCGCCCTGTGCGTGTACGCCCTGCTGTCGGCGGGAGAGAGCTACCAGTCCGAACGGATGGCCGGCGCCATCGAATGGCTGGCCGGCGCCGAGGTCCAAAGCGTGTACGCCCGGAGCTTCCGGGTTCTGGCCCTGTCGGAGATCCCCGACCGCGCGGCGTCTGCGCAGGTTCGCCGAACCATCCTCGCCGACGGCCAATGGCTGCTGGCCGCCGCGCGTCCGGACGGAGCGTACGATTACCTCGCATCGACGGCCACCGGCGACGCGTGGGACAACTCCAACACCCAGGCGGCGCATCTGGCGGTGTGGACGGCCGCCCAGCGGGGGTTGGCGGTTCGGCCGGAGTACTGGCGACGGGCGGAGCAGCACTGGCTGCGAACCCAGACCGGGCCGGGCGGCTGGTCGTACGGGTCGGCCCGCCGACCGCCGTATGGGTCGATGACCGCCGCGGGGTTGGCCAGTCTGCTGGTCTGCTACGATGAACTCCACCAGTCGGCCGCCCGGGGCGAAGACGCCGGCCGCGCCGACCGGGCCATCGCCGGCGGCGTGGCGTGGCTGGGCAAGAACTTCACGGCCTGGGAAAACCCCGGCCGCGGACCGCAGTACTACTTCTACTATCTGTGGGCCGTCGAGCGCGCCGGGCGGGCCAGCGGGTACGCCTTCTTCGGCGATCACGATTGGTTCGCCGAGGGGGCCGGCGAGCTTCTTCGAACCCAAAGCCGCGACGGCGGCTGGGGCGATCTCGTCGATACCTGCTTCGCACTGACCTTCCTCGCCCACGGCAGCCAGCCCATCCTGTTCAGCAAGCTCAAGTACGACGGCGTTTGGAACGCCCGCCCCCGCGATATGGCCAACCTGACGCGATGGCTCGGCCGGCGCTTCGAGCGGCCCGTTCGCTGGCAGATCGTCGATATCGATTCGCCCATCGAGCAATGGCGCCGGACGCCGATTCTGTATATCTCCGGGGCGTCGACCCCGAGGTTCACCGCCGCCCACATCGCCCGGCTTCGCCGGTACGCCGAGGCCGGAGGGCTGATTCTCTCGGAGGCCGCGGCCAACAGTCCGGCGTTCAACGTCGCCATGCGAAAGATGTACGCGACCGCCTTCGCCGATCGGCGGCTCGAACCGATCGACCCGTCACACCCGGTGTTCCGGGCGCATCGGGAGCTTCGCAACCCCATCCGCCTCAGCGGCGTCGACAACGGCGTGCGACTGCTGGCCATTCACTCGCCCGGCGATCTGTCCAACGCCTGGCAGCGCCGCGACACCGCCCGTCGCGGCGACGTGTTCCAACTGGCGGCCAATATGTACTTTCACGCCACCGACTTCGGCGCCTTCGGCCGCCACCGCCTGCCGCCGGCCGAACGGCTCGCCCCCGCCGTCAAGCCCACACGCGTCATTCCCGTCGCCCTGCTGAGCCACGCCGGCAACAGCGCCCCCGAACCGATGGCCTACGACCGCCTGGCCGCGATGATGGCGCAGCGATATGCCGTGGCGCTCGAGTACAGCGAGCCGCTCGCCATCGCCGACCTTCCGGCCGACCGCTATCCGATCGCCTTGATGACCGGCACGGAAGCCTTCACGCTCAGCGCCGCCGACCGCAGCGCGTTGGGAGCATTCATCGACGCCGGCGGGCTCCTGGTCGCCGACGCCGCCGGCGGCAGCGACGCATTCGACAAGGCCGCGACCGAGCAGTTGCTTACGCTGCTGGACGATGTCTACCCCAAGGTGGGCCGACTGCCGACGACGAGCAGGGTGTACCGGCAACCGGGCAGGATAATCGGCAAGGTGGCGTATCGCCGGGCGTCGCGAACCCGCTACGGCGACGACCGGGCGCCCCGCCTCCAAGCAGTGAGCGTCGAGGGCCGACCGGCGATTGTCTACAGCCACGACGACCTCACCGCCGGACTGGTGGGATACTACGGGCACAATCTGCGAGGCTACGCCCCCGACAGCGCGTTTGAGATTATGCGAAACCTGCTGCTGTACGCCGCCGACAGGCCCAAACCCAAGCCGCCGGCCGCGAGCGAACCGACGCCCTGATCGATCCGCGACCGGTAGCGTGCGTGAACCGCAACGAACGCCGTTGTTCTCGCCACCCCCAAGTTAGGCTCATGTCGGATGAGCGGGGAGTGGGTCGGATGCGTGCTTGCCGTTACTAGCC
>CBDVCA010000236.1:0-3816 GCA_965372365.1 uncultured bacterium | reverse complement strand
GCGCCCGAACCGGTCGTGACGTTAGCTGACTATGAGTAAATCGAAAAACATCGTATGGACCGACGGCGCCGTGACGGCCGCGGCTCGCCGGCGGGTGCTGGGCCAGCGGGGGTGCCTGGTCTGGCTGACCGGCCTTTCGGGCTCCGGCAAGTCGACCATCGCCGGAGCCCTCGAGCTTCGCCTGATAGCGGCCGGACGGGCGGCGTACGTGCTCGACGGCGACAATATCCGCCATAAGCTCAATTCCGACCTAGGCTTCTCACCCGACGACCGCGACGAGAACATCCGCCGCATCGGCGAGGTGGGCGCCCTATTCGCCGACGCCGGGCTGATCACAATCGCCGCGTTCATCTCGCCTTACCGCGCAGCACGCAACCGAGCACGAGCCGCGGCTCCCGAAGGTGCGTTCATCGAAATCCACCTCGACACGCCCCTGGATACCTGCGAGCAGCGCGACCCCAAGGGCCTGTACCGCAAGGCCCGGGCCGGGGAGATCAGCGACTTCACCGGCATCGACGCGCCGTACGAGCCGCCGGCGACCCCCGAGCTGCTCCTACAGACCCACACCCAATCGGTCGCCGAATGCGTCGACGCGATCGTCGGATACCTGACCGACGCCGGCTTCCTGGCCGACGCGGCCGACGGGGAGGCCAACAGCTAGCATGGACTCTTACAACGTCACGCACCTGAAGCAGTTGGAAGCCGAGAGCATCCACATTATCCGCGAGGTGGTCGCCGAGTTCGACCGGCCGGTGATGCTGTATTCGGTGGGCAAAGACTCCGCCGTCATGGTCCGCCTGGCCCAAAAAGCCTTCAGCCCCGGCCCGCTGCCGTTCCCGCTGATGCACGTGGACACCACGTTCAAATTCTCCGAGATGATCGCGTTTCGCGACCAGTTCGTTCGCGACATCGGCGCCGAACTGATCGTCCACACCAACGCCAAGGCCCTCGCCGAGATCGGCCCCTACGAGAACTGGACCTGCTCGCTGTGTTCGGACCTGCTGAAGACCCAGGCGCTGATCGCGGCTCTGCAAACCGGCGGCTACGACGCCGCGTTCGGCGGGGCGAGGCGCGACGAGGAGAAGTCGCGCGCCAAAGAGCGGATCTTCTCGCATCGCGACACCTTCATGCAATGGGACCCCAAGGGCCAGCGGCCGGAGCTATGGAACCTGTACAACACCCGCCACGCCAAAGGCGAATCGTTCCGTGTGTTCCCGCTGAGCAACTGGACCGAGCTGGATATCTGGAACTACATTTACGTCGATCAGATCCCGATTGTGCCGCTGTATTTTGCCAAGCCGCGACCGGTGATCCGCCGCGGCGGCATGCTGCTGTTCGCCGGGGAGTTGAACAAGCCCCAAGAAGGCGAAACCGTCGAAACCCTCAGCGTCCGCTTCCGCACGCTCGGCTGCCAGAAGTGCACCGGGGCGATGGAATCGACCGCCGATACGCTGGAACAGATCGTCGAAGAAGTCATGCTCGCCCGACAGTCGGAGCGGCAGAACCGGGCCGTCGACCAGGACCGCGAAGGCTCAATGGAACAGAAGAAACGAGAAGGATACTTTTAGCGCAACGGCGATTGCAGATTGCAGATTGCGGATTGAACAACTGATCGGGTGCAGATTGTGCATTGTGGACTATACAACTGATTGGGCGCCGTGGCTTGCGGAGCAATGCAACCACGCGTCGCGTGAAGCATAAGACAGACCTATGGATGCCTTAGCCCTATTCCAAGAGAACGAATCGAAGGACCTGTTGCGGTTCGTCACCGCCGGCAGCGTCGACGACGGTAAAAGTACGCTGATTGGCCGACTGCTGTACGAGTCCAAAGGCGTCTACGAGGATCAACTCGCGGCGATCAAGAACGTCTCGTCGGCCGGTCAAACGGCCAACGCCGACGGGATCGACCTGGCGCTGATTACCGACGGACTGCGGGCCGAGCGGGAACAGGGCATCACCATCGACGTGGCGTACCGGTATTTCTCCACGCCGCGGCGGAAGTTCATCATCGCCGACACCCCCGGCCACGAGCAGTACACGCGGAACATGGCGACCGGAGCGTCGACGGCCTCGCTGGTGATCATCCTCATCGACGCGTCCCAGGGCGTCTTGACCCAATCCAAGCGGCACTCGTTCATCGCCTCGCTGCTGGGCATTCCCCACGTGGTGGTCGCCGTCAATAAGATGGACCTCGTCGACTACGACGAGCGGACGTACCGCGATATCTGCACCGATTTCCGCGACTTCGCCGCCAAGCTGCAAATCAGCGACGTCACCTTCGTACCCGTCAGCGCCCTGCACGGCGATAACGTGGTCGCCGCCGGCGCCAACATGCCGTGGTTCACCGGAGCCACGCTGCTGCACCACCTCGAAACCGTCCACATCGCCAGCGACCGCAACCTGATCGACCTTCGCTTCCCCGTGCAATACGCCCTGCGTCCGGACGCCACGTTCCGGGGCTATTTGGGGACGGTCGCCTCCGGGTCGATCCGCCCCGGCGATGAGGTGATGGTGATCCCTTCGGGGCGTCGCACTACGGTGAAGACGGTCTTCGGACCCGACGGCGACCTCGACAGCGCCTTCCCGCCCTTGGCGGTTGGGGTGACGCTGACCGACCACGTCGACGTCAGCCGCGGCGACATGCTCGTGCATGTCAACAACGTGCCGCGTGTGGACCGCACGCTCGACGCGATGATCATTTGGATGTCCGAACAGCCCATGGAGACCGGCCGGCAGTACCTTATCAAACATCTCACGCGAACGATCCCCGCAGAGATTACCTCTGTGCGGTACCGCGTCGACGTGAACACGCTGCATCGGAGCGATTCCGACCAGTTGGCACTTAACGAGATCGGACGATGCCTGATCACGCTCGCCCAGCCGGTGGCGTACGACCCCTACAGCCGCAATCGTTCGACCGGGGCGTTCATCCTTATCGACCGGGTGACCAACACCACCATCGGCGCCGGGACGATTCTCGATCGCGAGCCGAACGAATGGGTCGCCTCGCCCGACAAACGCGTTCGCGAGCCCAAGAGCCGCAACGTGACCGCCCAGGTCGGCGGCGTTTCGCTCGATGAACGCGCCTCGCGACTGGGGCACCAACCCGCGACCGTCTGGCTGACCGGGCTGACCGGGAGCGGCAAAACCACCATCGCCTACGGCCTCGAACGAAAGCTCTTCGACGCCGGCTGCTCGGTCGCCGTCCTCGACGGCGCCAACACGCGTCTCGGCGTCAATAAGGACCTCGGCTTCAGCGCCGACGATCGCGCCGAGCACATCCGCCGGGCCGCCGAAGTGGCCGGCCTGCTGAACCGAACCGGGGCGATCTCGATCTGTGCGTTCATCTCCCCCGACGCCGACGACCGCATGGCCGCCCGTGAAGTAGTCGGCGCCGAACGGTTCTTCGAGATTCATCTGGCCGCGCCGATCGACATCTGCCGCCGGCGCAAACCCGAGCCCTACGCCAAAGCCGACAGCGGCGAGATCGCCCACTTCTCCGGCGTCACCGCCCCCTACGACGCGCCCACCGATCCCACGCTATCGCTGCCCACACACGAATGGGACGTCAACGCCTGCATCGACGCCATCGTCGAACTGCTCCGCACACGCGGCGTGATCGGCCAGTCATAACACCTCCGGTCAGCCCCAAGAGATGACCACGGGCGCCCACGAATGTCCAGCCCCCGCAGGGGGCGATTGTGAGTAGCCTCGGGCGCAAGCCCGTGGAAGAAGAGCACAGATTCGCGTCAAGCCCCCGTAGCAGTCCGTTGAAAAATGGGTTCCGTCGCGAGATCGAGCGGAATTGCCGAGCAT
>CBDVCA010000235.1:0-3853 GCA_965372365.1 uncultured bacterium | reverse complement strand
GTTGCGACGTTGCGAAGTTGAAAAGACATGACCAGGATGGTCGGCCGGGCCTGCGAGGGATCGGCGGCGCCACGGAGGACGCGAACCGATATGAAACTGCGCAGACTCAGCCTTGCCGGGTTCAAGAGCTTCGGCGATCGGACGGAATTCGTCTTCGACGACGGAATCACCTGTGTCGTCGGTCCCAACGGCTGCGGCAAATCCAACGTCGTCGACGCCATCAAGTGGGTCCTGGGGGAGCAATCCGCCAAAAGCCTTCGCGGCTCGGAGATGATGGACGTTATCTTCAACGGTTGCGCCTCCCGAAGAGCCGCGGGGTTGGCCGAAGTCACCCTCGAATTCGACAACGCCGGCGGGACGTTGCAGTCCGACGTGCCGGCCGCCGACGAGAAGAAACCCCACGTGGTGAGCGTTACCCGCCGGCTGTATCGGTCCGGCGAGAGCGAGTACCTGATTAACAAGAAGGTGGTCCGCCTGCGCGACGTTCGCGAAATGTTCATGGACACCGGCATCGGCGGCCGCTCGTACAGCCTGATCGAACAGGGCAAGGTCGCCGAGATGCTCCAGGCCAACCCCCTCGAGCGCCGAGTGATTTTCGAGGAAGTCGCCGGCATCAGCAAATACAAGGCCCGCAAGCGCGAGGCCCTCAGCAAGCTCGACCGCGTGGAACAGAATCTGCTGCGTCTGAACGATATCGTCTCGGAAGTGCAGAAGCGGCTCCGGTCGATCAAGTATCAGGCCGGCAAGGCGCGTAACTACCAAACCTACTCCGAGCGGCTCAAAGAACAGCAGGGCCTGTACAGCCTCGCCCAGTATCACATGCTTCGCGGCGAGCGGAGCGGCCTGCAATCGCAGTTGGACCAGCACAGCGACAGCGCGACGGCGATCGCGGCGAGGATCGTGCAACTGGAGGCCAACAGCGTAAACGCCGCGGCCGAGATTACCGATCTCCAACGCCAGCGGACCGAAACCGAAGGCCGGATCGCTTCGATCAGCGGGCGGATTTCCACCTGCCAAGAACGCATCGAATTGCTCACCGGACGTTGCCGCGAGTTGACCGAGCAGTTGGAAGGGGCGGGGCGGCGAGAGGCCGAACTCACCGGACGGATGGAGTCGGCCGACGTACGGGCGACGGGGCAGGAAGAAGAACTAGGGACGGTAGAATTGCGCATTCGCCAGTGCTCCGAGCAGCTCGAAGCGATTTTGGAGCAGCAGCAGACCGCCCTGGTGGAGTTGACCCGGCTGGGCGGGGCGTTGGAAGACGAGAAAGCCGCGGCTTTGGAGTTGCTGCATCAGAGCAGTCGGCTTCACAACGAGATTACCGCCGCGGGCGTTCGCCAGGAGGGCTTGGTGGCCCGGAAGGGACGCTTGGAGACGCGTCAGCAGGAGACCGCTTCGCAGGTCGAGTCGCTGGCGACCGACAGGGCCGAACTTGCCGAGCGGGCGTCGCGGGTGGCATCGAAGGTCGCCGAGACGACCGAGAAGTTGGAGGCCGCCAAGGCTGAAGGCCTGGTCGCCGCCGATCAGGAGCGTCAACTGGACGTGGAGATTGGCGGGGCCAAGGAGCAGCGGAGCAGTTTGGATAGCCGCTCCAATACGTTGATCGAAATGCGGCGTCGGGGCGAGGGGCTGGCCAAGGGCGTTCGCCGGGTCGTCAAGGCTCGCGCCGCCGGCGACCTCGGTTTCATTCGCGGGATGCTGGCCGAGTTCGTTCGCGCCGACTTCGCCAACGCCGCCGTCGTCGAAGCGGCCCTCGCCGACGTGGAACAGTACATGGTGGTCGACCGGCTGGTCGATCTCAACGCCGGGCGAGACGAGTTGGATCGCGTTCTCGACGGCGCCGGCGTTCGCGTTTTGTGCGTCGACCGCATCCGCCCGATCGCCGAGGCCGTCGACCTGTCGGCATTGCCGCTGCGGGTGCAGAAGCTGACCGACTTGGTCCACGTCGACGCCGAACTCGGCGAGTCGCTCGAACATCTACTCGGGCGGACGCTGGTCGTCGACGACCTGTCGGCGGCGGTCGTCGTCGCGGCCAAGGTTCCCGAAGGCTATCGCGTGGTCACCCGAGACGGCGCCGTCGTCGAAGCCGACGGCCACGTGAGGCTCGGGCAGGCGAATTCGGCGGGGCTCATCGCCCGTGACAGCGAGTTGACCGAACTGGCGGCGAAGCTGGAATCGCTGAACGAGCGCATCAACCAATTGACGAGCCGGCGCGAAGTGGCCGCCGACCGTCGGGCGCATCTCGACGACGTGCAGCAGGAGCTTCGCGCCGCCGTGTACGAGGCCAATACCGAACGGGCGGACTGCGAATCGAAGATCAATCGGACCGATGAGCAGTTGCATCAACTGTTGCTGACCCAGCCGGTGATGGCCCGCGAGATCGCGACCGTCGAGACCGAACGGGCCGACGTCGCGGCCGCCGAGCAACAGGCCCGCCGGCAGGCCGGCGAACTGGAGGCGTCGTCGACGGAGCGTCAGGACCGGATCGATTCTCTCACCGAGGCCCAAGCGGGGCTCGGCGAGCGTCAGGAGCATCTGGCCGGGCAGTTGACCGACCATCGCGTTCGCCACGCCCAGGCGGTGGAGCAGCGCACCAGGATCACCGAGACCGTCGCTGCCATTCGGCGGTCGATCGAGCAGATGCGTCGCGAACAGGCCGAGGCCCGGACCCAGAGCGAAACCGGTCGAGAGCGAATCGCGACCGCCCGGGAGTCGATCACGTCGTCGAAGGCGATGATCGAGGAATTGTTCGCCGAGAAGGTGGACATGGATCAGGCCGCGACGGACTTGGATGAGTCGCAAGTTGGTCTGGCCGAGCGTGCCGAGCAGATCCGTCAGGCGCTGATCGAGCAGCGAAAGGCGAGCGAGGCCTCCGGCGAGCAGGTGAATCGCTGCCGCGTCGAGATTGGCGAAACCGATGTTCGCATCGAGAGTCTCATCACCCGGGTAGCCGACGAAATGGGTGTCGAACTGGTCGGCGAGTACGACCAATACGAGCACGACGACCAGCGCGACTGGGATGCGGTCAACGAGGAGATCCACCTGCTCAGGGGCAAGATTCAGCGTCTGGGGAACGTCAACCTCGACGCGATCAGCGAGCAGGACGAATTGGAGGGGCGCGAGGAATTCCTCTCCGGGCAGATGAGCGACGTGGCGCAGTCCAAGCATCAACTGGTCGAACTGATCGAGAAGATCAACAAGATGTGCACCGAGATGTTCCTGGAAACCTTTGAGGGCGTTCGTTCGCACTTCCACACGATTTTCCGCAAGCTCTTCGGCGGCGGCAAAGCCGATATCGTCCTCACCGACCCCGACGACGTGCTCGAAAGCGGCGTCGAGATCATCGCCCGCCCCCCCGGCAAGGAACTGCGAAGCCTCTCCCTGCTCAGCGGCGGCGAGAAGACCATGACCACCGTGGCGCTGGTGTTCAGTATCTTCCGCACCAAGCCGAGCCCGTTTTGCGTGCTCGACGAAGTGGACGCCGCTCTCGACGAAGCCAACAATGAGCGGTTCAACCTGCTCGTGGAGGAATTCCTCGACCAGAGCCAGTTCATCATCATCACCCACGCCAAACGCACCATGGCCATCGGCAATCTGCTCTACGGCGTCACAATGCAGGAAGCCGGCGTCTCCAAACGCGTCAGCGTCAAGTTCGAGCAGGCCGCCAAGATGGTCGACGAGAATGAGCCGGCCGCCGAGGAGTTGGTCGCCGACGCCGCCGCCGGCGATTGAAACCCTTTTCAATTGTCGAGTTTCGATTGTTGATTGGAGGCGCATTTCGCGTCCAGGGCTTGCCGTTACTAGCCCCCTGCAGTGCAGGGGGTCGTTGGGCGGCCGTTGTTCGGGTTGTGGA
>CBDVCA010000234.1:0-3911 GCA_965372365.1 uncultured bacterium | reverse complement strand
GGAGCCAATGTGACGCCAGACGGAGCCAATGTGACGCCAGACGGAGCCAATGTGATGCCAGACGGAGAAAAAGCCATGATTCAGTGTCGGGAGTGTGAGCTTTTCAACAACGACGAGACCGGGCGAATGGGTTTTCGGTGCGATCCGTTCACCAACATCAAGGAACCGGCCTGCCTCACGAAGTGGCAACTGATCAAGATCGACCAGATGGTTCAGGCCTACCAGGCGACGGTGAAGTACTACGAGCGTCTTGCGCCCATGCAGGAGAAGATGTTCAAGGTAATGGAACGTGAGATGGAAGACATGGACGAAGCGGAGAAGTGGAAGGTCGACGACGACGACCCGAGCGATTCCGACGATTCAGACGATTCCGACGATTCCGACGCTGACGACGCCTTCAAGGCCGACGCCAACTGGCGGTAGCTCGCTCCCGAGTCTGCACGCACATGCTCTGGAGCCGCGGCTTCAGCCATCGCGTCGTCGCCACACACACACAACTCCACGACCGCTCAAGGCGATTCGGCCGAGATAAACGGTTGACGGGCGAGGGGTCAGGGAGCATAATCCACGAAATATGACCATAACCCCTTGCTGAAAAGGAAGCAGACATGGAAGACGTAACGATTCTCTACGATAAGGACGGCTCGATGGAGCCCCTCGCCGGCAAGACCGTCGCGATCCTCGGCTACGGCAGCCAAGGCCACGCCCACGCCCAGAACCTCCGCGACAGCGGCGTCAACGTCATCGTTGCCGAACTGGCCGACACCGCCAACGGCAAACTGGCCGCCGAACATGGCTTCACGCCCATCACGGCCGCCGAGGCGACCCGGAAGGCCGACCTGCTGGTCCTGACGCTGCCTGATGAGACCCAGGCGATCGTCTACGAAAAGGAAATCGCCCCTAACATCAAGCCCGGCCAGACGTTGGGCTTCTGCCACGGGTTCAATATCCACTTCAAGCAGATCACCCCCCCCGAAGGCGTCGACGTCGTCATGATCGCCCCCAAAGGCCCCGGCCACACCGTCCGAAGCTGCTACGAAGCCGGCTCCGGCGTCCCCTGCCTGCTGGCCGTGGCCAAGGACGACTCCGGCAACGCGCGTAGCCTCGGCCTCGCCTGGGGCATCGGCATCGGCGGCGGACGCGCCGGCATCATCGAAACCACCTTCCAGGAAGAGACCGAAACCGACCTGTTCGGCGAGCAAGTCGTCCTCTGCGGCGGCCTCACCGCGATGGTCAAGGCCGGGTTCGACACCCTCGTCGACGCCGGGTACAAACCCCACATCGCCTACTTCGAGGTGCTCCACGAACTGCTGCTGATTATCGACCTGATGAGCCAGGGCGGTATCAGCTACATGCGATACAGCATCTCCAATACCGCCGAATACGGCGACCTGACCCGCGGCCCGCGGCTTGTCACCGACGAGACCCGCGCCGAAATGAAGAAAATCCTCACCGAGATCCAGTCCGGCCAATTCGCCAAAGAATGGCTCGACGAATGCAAGGCCGGCAAGCCCAACTTCAACAGGCTCTACGAAGCCGACAAGAACCACCCCATCGAGGTCGTCGGCAAGCAGCTTCGCAAGATGTTCAGTTGGATGGACGCCAAAGAAGCTCCCGAGTAACAAGGACGGCGCGGCCGTCCGAGCATACCTCGGGCGGCCGCGTCTTCTTCAGAGCGCGGCCAAGAGCGTTGGACGGCAAATCCGAAATACGAAGCTCGAAATACGAAACAAATTCGAATACGGCAAATAACGATAATGACCTAAACGCCATCCAACGTCGTTTGGGTCATTTGCCGTTTGCCGTATTCGAGCTTGTTTCGTATTTCGTATTTCGATATTCGGATTTTCCCCTCCAGACCGCTATCTAACCCCCGCCGGGGGGCCTCTGGCAAAAAGCCCTCCACACGGATGCGGCCGCCCGGACTTGCGTTCGGATCGGGCGCCGCCTGTTGAGGGTTCGGGATTAGTTGCTGCGATACGCATCAATCGAATCGATTTCCAGGCGGAACGGCCCTTCGATCTCATCGGAGATCATCAGACCGACCGACTTGACCTCATCGGCGTCGCAGTTGTCCCAGATGTACAGACGCATGCCTCGCCAGTAGGGCTTGAAGTCTTTGAACGAGACCTTCAGCACCTGCCACGTGTCCTTGGTGGTCTTGAACCTCGCCTCGTAGCGATGGCTATCATCGTCACGATTGGTCTTGGCCACCAAACGATACTCGCGACCGTCGCCGCGGACCCGGATCATCAGCCCGTCGTAGTTGGCGAGGCTGACGTCGCCGAGGTCGGCGCGAACGGACGAGTAACCGCCATCGTTCTTGAGCGAGATATTCCCTTCGAACACGGCCTGCCCACGCTTGGCGCGGGTAATGGCGCCCTCGGAGACTCCGCCCGAAACGTCGTCATTGATCACCCGCCAGCCCTTCAGCGGCTCGCGCCCTTCAAACGAGAAGAGCCTGAGCGTGTCGGACGTCTTGGTCATCTCCACCGCGTCATCGGCGCCTGTGGCCGGGATACTGTACCCGAGCACCATCAGCAGGCATGCGACACCGGCGGTCAAACGAAAGAGGAACGAATTCATGATTATCACCTCCACAACAATTGTACGGGTCGGACCGCCTTTGACGCCGCGAGTGGGTTCTTTTTGCCTCATGACGGATTCCCGGGGAGTGTGCTTGCCGTTACTAGCCCCCCGCAGTGCGGGGGGTCGAACGACGTGTGAACCCACGATCTATGGATCCGGTCGCCGTTTCGGGACAATCGAGATAAGGCGCCGCGGGAACACCATCGGTCCAGCGACCCCCTGCACTGCAGGGGGCTAGTAACGGCAGACCCTTAGCCACGAGAACTCCCCGACCCTCCGTCATGAACCACCTTTTCGACCGCCCGGTCCCGGACCGAACACGGGCGCAGCTCGGCGCGGGAGCTGCCGTCGGTTGTCGGGCTTGCGGGCCGTCATCGCGGGCAATAACCCCTTTGCGCCTCTGCGGCAACGCCGATGATCCGCACGCTGCTTACCCGATTTGCCCATCTTGCGAGGTCGCCCTAACCGGCAGTATCAGCCCTATTGACGGGCCGCAATCGTTTGGCGCCTTCTCAGAATCGGCCGATTGCGGTACAATACAACGTGGAGAAGGGCAAGTTTCGGCCGTTTGCGGTGTGTTTCGGCTTCGGGCCGACCGAACGACCGACGTCTCCGGTTCTTCGCGGGAAGTGTGGCCGGCCGAGCGGAATGGAAGTCGCCGCCGTCTGAATGCGTGGCGCTATGTCTTCGTTTCGTTTACGATATCTGTTCTGGGTGATGGCCTTGTTCCTGATCGGCGGATGCAGCCGGCCCGAGACGGTGTGGGTCTACCGGTGGGACATCCTCCGCGACGAGATGCCCGGGACCGAATCGGGGCGAATGATTCTTGGCCCCCCCGCCCTGGCCGCCGATAACATCTTCGGCCGCGACGCCATCGCCGGGGTCAATCTCAACCATCGCCGCCAGCCCAACGTTTCGGCCGGGTACCGCGACCAGGGCGAGACCGTTCAGTACTACCTCCGCTTCCACGATCGCCAAGGCGACGGCGGCGGCCTGTGGGGTTCACGCTACGGCGGCCGCTACGGCGACGGCTATCTGCGACGGTCGTTCAGCTACTACAGCGCCGGCGCCTGGCGCCGATAGCCGCGGCCGGGTTCGCCGAGGGGGTCGCGGCCCCACCTTTGCCCGCATCTCGGCCGACAGACGATCGAGGCGAGTTCCCGCATCCATGACACTGGCTGCCCGGCCAATTGAGTCTTCTCAATCGCCCAAGTGGTAGGGCCGTTGCTGTCAGCCCCAACGGGGCGGAGGCGGGTTGGCCCCCGCCGCGGGGGGAAACCCAACCCCCCCCCCCGGGGTGACCAGTGTAGCCCCGCAAATGG
>CBDVCA010000233.1:0-4100 GCA_965372365.1 uncultured bacterium | reverse complement strand
GCTTCCCACCGTCCGGCACATTCTGGATCCCGAGCCCCGCGCGCACTTCGGTGTGGCGCGGGGCTTTTTGCGTGAAGGGGACGGATGATCGGGGATCCTCGTAGTCAAGGGTCTGCGATGACTAGCCCCCTGCAGTGCAGGGGGTCGCTGGACCCCTGGTGCTCCCGTGGCAGCTTCGATGTCGATTGTCCCGAAGCGGCAATTGGATCCAAAAATCGTGGGTTCATACGCCTTTCGACCCCCCGCACTGCGGGGGGCTAGTAACGGCAAGCACGCATCCGACCCACTCCCCGCTCATCCGACGTGAGCCCTTCTATGCGAGGGTTCCGGTGGCGATCAGTGGTTGTCGGTGAGGATGAGGCTGTCCAGTTTCAGGTGGCGTCGGCTGCCTTTGAAGTGCAGCGAGGCGATGTCGGTCTTGAGGGAGACTTGTCCGCGGCTGGACTGGGTGAGGGTGATGTTCTTGATCGGTCGCCGCGAGAAGATGGTGGCTAACACGATGTCGCTGGTCTTGGCGGCCGTCACTCGCAGGACGCTATCGCTGAGTTTTCCGAGCGAATGCGTTTCGGTGGTGGTTTCGATGGCTCCGGTCGCCTTCACGCGGATGTGCAGGCCGCTTTGGCGGCCGACGATGACCCCGCTTCGGTGTTTGAACGTCAACTCGCCGAACGTGTGCCAGTGGGCGATGATCTCTTCGGGGATCGCGTTGCTCACCTCGTCCAGCACGATCACCGCCTGGCCCATGCGTCCGGCTTCGTCGAGCAGCATGATCACGTGACGGTTGAAACGGACGTTCACCCCCAGCGCGTCGCCGGCGCCGGCGGCGACCCAGCGATAGGTATCGCCATGTTCGGCTTCGAGGATCTGGCCCTGGGCGTCGATCCGGTGGTCGCGGTCGTTGGCGGTCAGCGTATTGTGGGCGGCGGCCTGGGCTTGGTAGAAATCGAATCGCTTGGGCGTGAAGCAATACGCCCATGTCATCGGCGGGTTTCCCAGGTCGGCCAGGAGCGTTTCGCCGTCGATCTGCAACTGGAGGGTGTTCATGTCCAGGTGGCTGTGATGGGCCGACAGGTCGCCGGTCTTCACCGAGACGTACAGGTTCGGCTCCGGCCAGTGGTCGGCCATCGCCGCCCATCCGATCTCGTTGAACACCTTCAGCGTCGATAGCGACGGCGTCGGCTCCACGTCCATACTGGTCGGTCGCAGCAGCAGCCCCAGGCCGATATCGGACCATCCGGTGGTGGTCACGTCGCGGTGGTTGGCCCATCGGTCGAGCCACCAGCAGACTTCACGGTTGCCGTACCGGCCGGCGGCGGCGTACAGGGCTCCGTACAGGGGCACCGCCGGCGAATCGCCGAAACTGGTGCTGTGGCCCCGGGGGCTGAAGTAGATGCCGAACTGGCACGTCGATTCCATGCCGCGATGGTGGAAGACCGAACGGTCGTCGTTCTCTCGATCCATCGCGGTCCCGAACATCAGCAAGTAGCGAAGCGCATAGCCCCAATAGCCGACGCCCTCGTCCCATCCGCCTTCGCGTCCGAGGGCGGCGAAGAAGTGGTCCAGTCCGGCTTTGGCCATCGCGGCCGCGGCGGCGGCTTGGGGATCGTCATCGGCCAGCAGCAGGGCGCCGAGCCCGCAGCCGGAGTTGATGACGGCGTTCCAATTGTGATAGCAGGTGTACCACCAGTCGTTCTGTTCGACGGCGGCGATGTAGGGGGCGAGCCCCTTTTTCTGCAAGGCTCGCCGGCACTTGAGGCGATCGACTTCGGCGAGGTCCTCGTCGAGCCAGTCCAGCGCCAGCGCCATCGTCGCGCAGCATTCGGCGGTGCAGAGGTCGGCTTTGTCTTGGGTTTGGTGGGAGGGGTCCAACCAGGTGCTCCAGCCGGCCAGCAGTCGCATCTCTTCGATCGCCCGGTCGCGATAGGCGGGGTTCGGGTCGATATGGTGGCACACAATCAGGTCGAGAATGCGCCCCTGGCACGTGCGTGCGGCCGTTAACGCCGCCCCCCATAGTCCTTGGGCGTGGCCGGCTCGCCAGTCGGTTTCGGTGATCGGTCTGGACTCCAGCACCATTGCGCAGCGCTTCTGGAGCAGATCGAACATGGTGTCATAGGGCCGTCGGCCGATGCGGCTTCGCAAATCAGCCAGGTCCTCACGCGTCGCCAGTAGTCCACGATTCACAAGGGCGCCTCCCATTGCGCCAGCGGAGCGGAATGCCTCTACAATGAAGCATACGGGTTCGCGACGCTTGCCGCAAGAGGCGCAGCGAACATTGGGCCGACGGCTCGGAGCCGACGGCCTCGCGCCCCAGAAAGGGGTGGATGCTTCTCGGGTGGTCGCGTAAGATGTTGGCCATCAAGCGTTCGTCGGATTGGACCGGCGGCGTACGGCCCGAGACCCGGGGCATAGGTCGAGTGAATACGACGCAAAAAACGTCACCTGAAGTGACCGACGAAGATCTTTTGCGACTCCATCGCGAAGGCCAGGAGGGTGCATTTGACGCGCTTGTCCAACGTCGGGGGGGCGAAGTGTATCGATTTCTCGTGCGATTTCTCGGCGATCGGGCGCTTGCCGACGATGTCTTCCAGGACACGTTCCTGCAAGTGCACTTGGCGGCGGACCGGTTCGACCCGACCCGGCGTTTGAAGCCGTGGCTTTTCACCATCGCGGCCAACAAGGCTCGCGACGCCATGCGTAGCCGATCCCGACGCCGAGCGGCCTCCCTCGACGCCCAGATCGGGGGCGGGAGCGGCGATGACTCCACTTCTTACGTCGATTTGCTTCAGGCGGATATTCCGCTTCCGATCGAGGATTTGGAGAACCAGGAACTGCGGGAAACCGTACAGAGGGTAGTGCAGGAGATGCCGGAGCATCTACGCGAAGTGCTTCTTCTAAGTTACTTTCAGCAGCTACCTTACAAAGAGGTGGCCGAGGTGCTGTCAATTCCGTTGGGTACGGTAAAGAGCAGATTGCACGCCGCTGTGAAGCATTTTGCCCAGCGGTGGGAATCGGTTGGAAAGCGGTTCACCCATGACTGACAAAACATCGATGCATTCGGACGACGCCATACTGATTGACTACTTGGCGGGGCAGGCTTCGGCCGCTGAGAACAGGGAAATCGGGCGCCGCCTGGCCTCGGATGCGGAATTCGCCCGCCGGCACGGGAAGATTTCGGGCCTGATGGACCTCATGCACAATTGCGGGGCTCCCGAGCCCGACGAAGACCTCGTCGGTCGCACCCTCGCGGCGGTGGCCGCGACGCCTACGACCGGGGCGCTGCTCGATCGCGAGGCCCTTCGCGTCCGCCCGGCGGGGCGGTCTACGTTCAGTCTCAAGGAACTTGGCGCGATGGCTGCGCTGCTGTTTCTGGTGGCTACGATTCTGTTCCCGGCGTTCCAGCACGCCGGGATGCTTTCTCGCGAAAGGGCTTGCGTGGCCCAGACCGGTTCGATCGGAGCGGCGTTGAGCCAGTACGCCGGCGATCACAACGGGTTCCTGCCGGCGATGGCCGATCAGCAGGCCGCGTGGCTGGCCGATGCTTCCAGCCCTGTCCGCCGGAGCAACAGCGGCAATCTGTGGCGCCTCGTCCACGGCGGCTACGCCCGGCCCATGCTGTTCCAATGCCCCGCCGCCGGCGGCGGTCGCTCGATCGACGCGGCGGCGATGGCGACGATGCCGGACTTCCCCAGCCGCGAGTACATCAGCTACAGCTACCACAACTCCGTCAACGCCAAGCCGTTACAGATGGACGGTCTTGGTGCGGCCGCCGGGCGGATGGCCATTCTGGCCGACCGAACGCCGGTGTTCGTCAGCGGGCGATTCGATCCGATGGAACTCGATTGCGGCAACTCGCGGAACCACAATCAACGCGGCCAGGCCGTTTTGTTCCTGGACATGCACGCCGAATGGACCCAGCGTAGCGACGTCGGCGTCAAAGGCGACAACATCTGGCTGGTCCAGAATGTGTTCAACTACGACGGCACCGAATGTCCGGCCAGCGATACCGATAGCTTCCTGCTGCCGAGTTTTGTCGAAGTGCCACGCTGATCGGCCCGTAGGGGACGGATTCGGAAGTCGGGGCTTGCGGGGAGGGCGGAGCT
>CBDVCA010000232.1:0-4128 GCA_965372365.1 uncultured bacterium | reverse complement strand
TACAACGAGCGCATTGTCGCCCAGCGACCCCCCGCACTGCGGGGGGCTAGTAACGGAAGGGATTCGGCCACAAGAACTCCCCACGAATCGCGGATGAACCTTCTGTTTGGGCTTATCGGCGTCCGAGCAGGAACAGCGTAACCAGCACGCCGAGCCACGCCACGAACACCGCGGCGACCAGGAGATACTTCCACAACGGGCGGTTCGCGCTGCGGTCGGCGATGCCGTCGATGACGTCTTTCGGCGTCGGGGGCGTCGGGGTGTCGGGCTGTTCAGGGGGCGCCATGGGGGCTATTCCTTCAACTCGAACTTGACCTGGACCTGGAACGCCGGGGCGAAATCGAACACGTCGCGGAAATCGTCCAGATTATCTTCGGCGGTCTTCTGCATGAAGCCGTTGTCGACCAGCAGGTAGACCATGTGTCCGAAATCCAGCGTCGCGCCGATGTTCCAGTGGTTCAGCACCGTTGGGGCCAGGGGTCCCCAGCGGCCGATGGCGTGATCGCGAAGCGCCTGGCACAGTTGGGCGCCGCTGACGTGGCGCTGACCCGGCTCGGCCGGCTCTTCTCCGTACTGCGACCGGGAGGCCAAATCGAGCCCCTCGTGAAGGAACTCGAAGGCATCCAACGGATACCGGCCGTCGGTGAGGATCAACTGCGTCATGGCCTCGGGGCCCATGGCGCTGTCGTTGTCAGCGCTGTCGGTCATGTCACTGTTTCCGCGGGATTAGCGGGGCGCCCTTGGTGATGGGCGTCCCGGCCGGCAGCGAACCCCATTCGGTCCGCTCCAGCAGGTTCTTGCTATCGTCGCCGCCGCCCAGCATGGCCAACCCGTCCGGCGCCACGTCGGGCATGAACGGCGTGAGGAATTCCAGCACCACACGCACGGCTTGAGCGCAGGTGTTGAGGATCGTTCCCAGCCGTTCGGTCTGGTCGGGGTCTTTGGCCAGCTTGAACGGTTCGGTGTCTTCGATGTACTTGTTGGTCGCCTGCGCCACCGCCAGAATCCCGGTGAGGTAGTCGTGGAACTTGCAGTGCGACATCATCTCCTCGGCGCCGTCGTGCAGCGCCTTGGCCGCGTCGATCACCGGTTGCTCCATCTCACCGACCTCGCCGGCCGGCGGCAATACGCCGTCGAAGTAGCGGGAGATCATGTTCGTCGTCCGGCTTAGCAGGTTGCCCACGTTGTTGGCCAGCTCGCTGTTGTAGCGGGCTTTGAACGAATCGCGTGAGAAATCGCCGTCGGATCCGAACGGCACCTCCCGAAGCAGGAAGTACCGGAACGCGTCGCGACCGTACTCGGTGCAGATCTCTTCGATCACGTCGCGGCTGATGAAGTTGCCCAGCGATTTGGACATCTTGCGACCTTCGCTGGTCCACCACCCATGGGCGAAAACGCACTCCGGCAGCGGCATGTCCAGCGCCATCAGCAGGCACGGCCAGTAGACGGCGTGGAACCACAGAATGTCTTTGCCGATCAGGTGCACCGTGGCGGGCCAGTACTGATGGGCCTGCCCGTCGCGACCGTCTTGGATGTCGGGCCAGCCGCCGGCGGTGAGGTAGTTGCTCAACGCGTCGATCCACACGTACACCGTGTGATCCTTGTCGTTGGGCATCCGCACGCCCCAGCCGCCCACTTTGTCGGCCAAGCGAGAGATGCTCAGGTCCGCCACGCCCATCTTCAGCTTGCTCACCACTTCGTTGCGGCGGCTCCGAGGCTGAATGAAGTCGGGGTTCGCCTCGATGTACGCCAGCAGGGCCGGAACCCATTTGCTCAGGCGAAAAAAGTAGCCGGGCTCTTTGTACCGCACCAGAGGCTTGTCGCTGATCTCGGACTTGTACTCGTTTTCCCTCGCCGCCGACTCGGTGACGAATTCCTCCTGCCCTTCGTCATACCAGCCCTCGTAGCCGTCGAGGTAGATCTCGTCGCGATCCAGCAGCATTTGCACGATCGCCTGAACGCGCTTCTCGTGACGGGCTTCGCTGGTCCGGATGAAATCGTCGTGGGTGATGTTCAGTTCGACCCACAGGTCCTGGAAGTGCGTCACCACCGAATCGGCCAGCTCGTTAGGGGTTACGCCCTTTTCGGCCGCGGCCTTGACGATCTTGATGCCGTGTTCGTCGGTTCCGGTAAGGAACCGCACGTCGCGCCCGACGGCGCGATGGAACCTCGCCAGCACGTCGGCGGCGATCGTGGTGTAACTGTGCCCAATGTGCGGCACGTCGTTGACGTAGTAAATGGGCGTTGTGACGTAGTAACTCTTGCTCATGGTATCCGCTTCAACCTCGTATCCGCACTTCTGTTGCGACTGTCAAGCCTACCTGTGGCCGTCGGCAAAAGCAAGCCGTCAGGACGACGGGGGGGCGCCCCCGGCTCCGTCGCCGCCGCCCTTGGGTTTACGCCGTCGACGTCGGCGCCGCTTCTTGGGGGCGCCTTCGGCGGTCGCTTCGCCACCGGCCGACTTCGTCGCGGCCTGAGCGCCGCCGGCGGCCTCCTGTCGACCTTTGCCGCGTCGTCTCCGCCGTCGTCGTTTCTCGCCGTTGGCCTGTTGACCTTCGCCGGTCGCCGGGGCCTGCTGGGTCTTTGGGGCGTCGTCGCCGGTCTTGGCCGCGTCGGGTTCGGGGCGTGTGGGCCGGCGGTCTCGCTTGGGGGTGGGGGTCTCGACCCGGCGCCGGACCGGTCGCACCGGAACGTTGGGGTCGGGGGCCGCCACGTCGCGCTCGAGGATGGCTTCGTTGTCGATCACGCTTACCGCGCCGTGGACATCGATCACCCGAATCAACTGGGTGAGAATCTGCGACGAAAGCACCTTGGCGACGAGATCTTCGGTGCGGACCCAGATGTTCTTCTTGGGCAGCAGCTTGCGAAGGTATTCGTAGGTATCGTCTTCGAATCGCAGGCAGCACATCAGCCGATTGCACCGGCCGGAGATCTTCGACGGGTCCAGCGTGGCCTTCTGCACCTTGGCCATGCGGATCGATACCGGCTGGAGGGTGCCGAGGAAGACTTGGCAGCAGCATCGCTGGCCGCAGCGTTCATAGTCGCCCACCAGGCGGGCCTCGTCTCGGGCTCCGATCTGCCGCATCTCGATTCGCGTTCGATACTGACCGGCCAGCCGGCGGACCAGGTCGCGGAAGTCGACCCGGGCTTCGGAGGTGAAGTAGAAGATCACCCGCTCGCCCCCGAGGAGATGCTCGACGGCGACCAGCTTCATCTTCAGGCCCATCTCCGCGGCGCCCTGGCCGCAGTATGTCATCTTCTCACGGTCGGCTCGGTCGAGGTGGACCTGGTCGTTCATGTCTTGGGGGCTGGCGAGGCGGAGGATCTTATTCAGCCGCGTGAAGCCGTATTCGAAGGCCCCCTCGGCGCCCAACGCCTTCAGTCGGTCGCATCCGACCATCCCCGAAGCGGGCGAGTCGCCGCCGCCACAGCCGCCACAGTCGGCCTGCGGGGTCGCGGCCTCCGTGTCGGGGGCCTCCGGGGCGGGGGTCGCCGGGTCGTCGGTCGGCGGGTCGCTTTTGGGGGTGTCGTCGAGCACGGCCGAGAGCACCAGCCCAAGTTCGACGCCGCGGTCGGTTCGAATCACCACCTGCGTATCGCGCTTGGGCGGCGGGTCGAGATTGTGCCGGAACACGCCCACGTACGACATCCGCCCGTACCGCACCAAGGCCAGGGGTTCGTCCCACGGCACGCCGGCCCCGGATCGCCTGGGGGGGATCTTTCGCTGGGCTCGGCGCTCCTGACCGCCGACGCCTTTGCCTGCGGATCTGGAGGCGGGCTTCTTCTTCGTCGCCGAAGGCTTGGGGTCCGACGTCGAGGCTGTCCGGGCCTCAGCTTGCTCGCCAGAGGACGGTTCTGCCGCGGGCTCCGTATCCGGCTGGGTCCCGGCGGCTTCGTCGGATTCAGCCTGGGCGGCAGGTTCGTCCTGCTGTGGAACTTCCTCAGCCGCGGGCTTCGCTTCGTCGGATTTCGCCTGGGCGTTGTCGTCGGATTCCGCCTGGGCGGCAGGTTCGTCCTGCTGCGGAACTTCCTCAGCCGCGGGCTTCGCTTCGTCAGATTTCGCCTCGTCGGCTTCGTCGGATTCAGCCTGGGCGGCAGGTTCGTTCTGCTGTGGAACCTCCTGAGCCG
>CBDVCA010000231.1:0-4137 GCA_965372365.1 uncultured bacterium | reverse complement strand
CGGCTTGTTCCGGCGGACGATCGAATAGCAGGCTGCACGTGATCAGCGTTCGAAGAATATCTTGTCCGAGATGGTTGACTCTGCGCTACATAGCAGGGGCGACACAGAGACCGTATGGCCACGGGGTGTCGCCCCGATCGGGGCTTGGGGCGCTATGGGGCCGCCCCTACCTCGCCGCGGCGAGCTACAAATCTTTCGCCCCTAACGGGGCTGGGGCGCCATCATCACCTGACACCGGAAGATCCTTGGCCGTTCGCCGTCAGCCGTTCGCCGTTCGCCGTCAGCCGTCAGCCGTTCGCCGTCAGCCGTCAGCCGTCAGCCGTCAGCCGTCAGCCGTCAGCCGTTCGCCGTACCTGAAGCCTGAGGTCTGAAGCCTGAAGCCTGCCGTTCTCCGCCGTTCATTCCCTCAGACCGTACTCTTTGATCTTGCGATATAGGGTCCGCTCGCCGATACCGAGGATGTTCGCGGCCTGCTCGCGGTTGCCGCCAACCATGTTGAGCGTGTTGCGAATCAATTCCTTCTCGGCGTTCTGAATGCTCATGCCGACCAGGCCGGTCGCCCCGCTCACTTCGGGGGCCGGGGCGTCGTGAATCTCCGGCGGCAGATCCTCCAACGTCAGTTTGTCCGAGAGGTCCGCATCGGCCAGCACGACCATGTTCTCCAGGGTGTTCCGCAATTGGCGCACGTTGCCGGGCCAGTCGAAACCGACCAGCACACGATGCGTCTCGGGGGTCAGGCCGACGATCTTCTTGTCGTGACGCTCGGTGGCCAGCTTCAGAAAATGGTCGATCAGCGGCGGGATGTCCTCTCGGCGCTCCCGCAGCGGCGGCAGTTCGATCATCGCGCCTTTGATGCGAAAATACAGATCCTCGCGAAACTCCTTGGCCGCGACCTTCTCGGCCAGATTCTTGTTCGTCGCCGAAATCAGCCGGACGTTGACGTGGATCGATTCGTTCGAACCCAGCCGGACCACCTCGCCATTCTCCAGCACGCGGAGCAACTTGGCCTGCATGCTCATGGGCATGTCGCCCACTTCGTCGAGGAAGATGGCGCCGCCGTCGGCGTGCTCGAACCGGCCCTTCCGCTCGCCGGCGGCGCCCGTGTAGGCGCCCTTGACGTGGCCGAACAGTTCGTCTTCGAGAATGCTCTCGCTGAGCCCGGCGCAGTTGAGGGTGACGAGGCGATTCTCTTTCCGGCGCGAGTTGCTGTGCAACGCCTGGGCGAGCAGTTCCTTGCCGACGCCGCTTTCGCCCTGAATCAGCACCGGCAGATCGCTGGGCGCCACGCGTCGAATGGTGTCGAGAACCTTCATCATCGCCGAAGAGCGTCCGATGATCTCCTCGAAACCGTACTTGTCGTCCAACTGACGACGCAGTTCGCCGATGATGCGATCCTGGACCGTTCGCTCGGCGGCCCTTTGCACCACGGATCGCAGTTCGTCAATATCGATGGGCTTTTCGACGTAGTCGAATGCGCCCTGCTGAAGCGCCGTGCGGCAGGTGTCGACGGAGGAATGGGCCGTAATCAGAATCACTTCGGTCCCGGGAGAGTCGCTTCGGGCGGATCCGAGCACGTCCAATCCGTCCTTGTCGCCGCCGAGGCACAAATCGGTGACAACCACGTCGAAGTGCTGCGCCTGAATCCGCGTAATCGCGGCCTCGCCGCTATTGACCGTCACCGTCCGATGCCCGAGGCGCCCGAGGCCTTCGGCGATGACTTCAGCGTGGGCCTCTTCATCATCGACGACCAGAATATCGGCCTTGATGTCCTTTAACTGCTTCATAGCCCCGTACCCTACCGCCAAGCCGCCCCCGCGTCAATCGCGCCGGCGCGTATCGACGCGAACCACCGTATTGCCGGCGTCGGGAACGCGATAGACGGTGTCGCTCCCCCGGTCAACCCCACAACTCGCAAGCGCCTCGCTCACCGACGCGGCCTTCGTCATGCCCAACAGCTCGCAAGCGGTCTCGTCAAGCCCGTCGCTTACCGCGACGACCCGGACGCCGCGGCAGGCTCCGTCGGTCAGCCGTCGGAGGCGGACGGCTTTGTGGTCGCCAAGGCGGTACCCTCGGTCGGCCACCACCCCCATGGCCGCGGCGTGCGTGGGGCCTTGCCGCAGCAGCGAGAGGAAATGGTCCTGACCGACGCCATCGGGGCAGGCCGCGACGAGGACCAATACCCCCCCGTCGGCGACGGCGGCTTCGCTGTTCTTGATGGCCTTGTCGGCCTGGTAGAAACTCCCGGCCAACGGGCCGACCACCTCCAACACCAGGGCGGCGGCGGGCGTCGCCAACGTGCGGCAGCACAACCTCTCAACGCAGGGGGCCAACTCATCGAGCGTCGCCAGCGGATCCCCGGCGGCCGCGGCCAATATCTCCGGGCCGGTCTGCACCAGATTGACCGCCCACACGGGCCGTCGGCGACGAAGGCCGTCCAACATGGCCCGTACGCCCTCGAAGACGGGGTTGCCCTCCAGGGCGAACGGCGCGGCCTCGGCGCTCATGGCGCCGGCGTGATTCGCTTCGATATCCGCGTGAGCGGCACAGCCGATGGTGAGGGTTTTGTGTGCGCCGGTCAGCCCCGCGAAGTAGTGCGGCTCCACGCTTCCGATCGCCAGGACCGGCCCGTCGCCGGCAGTGAGCAACGGGTTCGCTCGCCATCGGTGGTCGCCGTCGAGGGTCTGCAGGTCTGCGTCGCGGCAATCGTGCCAGTCGATCGAAGCGATATCGGCCGCGTCGGACAGGTCGCGTTGGAAGATGAGTCTCCTTTGCCGCCCGAAACCGTGTGTGCCGCAGGCGACGAGAACGCCGAATCGACGAGGCGCGCCCGCCCGGCGGTCAAGTTCGGCGAGAACTCGCAGGACCCGCGCTGTGTCGGTGTGGCGTTGAGGATCGTTAACGACGACCATCAGATTGCCGCCGCCGTCAAGCCGCGACCTGAGGTCGGCGAGGATCGACGTCAGATCGGGCTCCCCGGTCTCGGGGTCCGGTCGTAACAGAGTTGGAATCTGCTCATCCAATGACCGAGGATCGCAATGGGCCATGTGCTCTCACTCGACGCGCGCCGGCAACTCGATGACGAATCGCGTACCCTTGCCCGGGGCGGTATCGACGGTGATCTGCCCGTCGTGGGCGCGGATAATGCGATGCGCCGTGGGCAACCCCAGGCCGGTGCCGCCGCGTTTGGTGGTGAAATAGGCCTTAAAAATACTCTTGGCCACCTCCGGCTCCATCCCCGGGCCGGTGTCAATTACCTCGACGTGGACCTTCTCGGCGGTGCGATGAGCCCTGATGATCAGATCCCCGCCGGAGCCCATGGCCTGCTGGGCGTTAATCATCAGGTTCAACATAGCCTGCTTGATCAGATCGGCGTCCACGCGGACCGGCAGCGGCGCGTCATTCACCGACGTGCGGATCTGCACGCCGGCCGCTTGGGCTTGGGGCGCGTAGAAATCCACCAAGTCGCTCAGAATCGTGCGAAAATCGATGTCGACCGGATCTAACTCGTACTTACCGGCGAAACGCAGGAAATCTTCCAGCGTCTCCTGCATCCGCGAGACTTCCGTCTCAACGGCTCGCAGTCTGCGTAACCACCGTTTGTGCTGCTCGGTGGCCGTGGGCGTATCGAGTTCTTCACCGAGAAGTTGCAGGTTCACCTTGATCGTAGATAGCGGATTCCTGATCTCGTGGGCCAGCCCCCCGGTGAGGGTCCCCAATTCCACAAGATGCTCCTGTTGGCGCGCACTGCTGGCGATACGCCGCGTGCGATCAATCGTTCGCCGCATCCACCGTCTGGCGAGCAGCAACCAAAGTGGGCCGGCAATCATCGCTCCCAAGAGCAGGTACAACCACATCATTGCCGGAACCTCACAGACGACCCCGATTCTGAACACAAGCGACTCGTACTCTGTCCCAGGAATAACGTGGGACCGTATCAACTCTGGGCGCCATGTTCACGGCCGAGCTGGCTTGCCAGCGAGGAAGTGAGCATGTGTGGCTGGGCGAGCATGCTCACTTCCGCCTGCGGCGGCCGTGAACATGGCGCCCAGACTCGGAGCCACCCTATTCCACATTATCGATGGGACGCAGTACTAGTACCCTGTCCCAGCAATACTGTGGTGTTCTGACTTGCGGCGA
>CBDVCA010000230.1:0-4170 GCA_965372365.1 uncultured bacterium | reverse complement strand
TCCGCGCCGTGCCGGATGGTCAGATGCAAGGAAGAAAGACGATGGCATATTCGAGCGGGTGGGTTCCAGGACCGGCGCCCGCAAACGACATCTCACGGTCGCGGCGTGCTTGACACCCGCCCCTCCGTCCGCCTATGCTCCCAGCGACGAATAAACCGTCGCCCCGGGCCGTGGAGCGAACGCTTCTGCGAGCGCCGGGGAGGCCAAAAGAATACGGGGTCTCATCGTGAGTATCGAGTCCGCCGTCGCCGTTTCAGTCGTAGCGCCCTGCTACAACGAGGCCGAAGGTATCGATGCGTTCTACGATCGCGTGTCGGCCGCGTGCAAGGGGCTGGGGCTCTCCTACGAGATCGTACTGGTCAACGACGGCTCCACCGACGCGACGTGGGAGCGAATCACCGAGATCAGCGACGCCGACCCCGCCGTGGTGGGCGTGGATTTGTCACGAAATCACGGGCACCAATTGGCGCTGACCGCCGGATTGCAGATCTGCCGCGGCCGACGCGTGCTCATTATCGACGCCGACGGCCAGGACCCCCCCGAACTGCTGCCCGAGATGATGGCCCTGATGGACCAAGGCGCCGACGTCATCTACGGCCAGCGCATGCGACGGCTCGGGGAGGGGCGGTTCAAGCGGTGGACCGCCAAGGTCTTCTACCGCCTCCTCAGCCGATTGACCCACGTGAAAATCCCCGTCGATACCGGCGACTTTCGACTCATCAGCCGGCGGGCGCTGGATATCTTCCTGGCCATGGGCGAGCGTCATCGGTTCATCCGCGGCATGGTCGCGTGGATCGGGTTCACCCAAAAGCCCCTCCAGTACGAACGCGCCGCCCGAGAAACCGGCGCCACCCACTACACCCTCGGCAAGATGGTCGGACTGGCCCTCGACGCGGTCACCAGTTTCTCCGTCGTCCCGCTACGCATTGCGACCTTCGTCGGATTGCTGGCCTCGTTGGCGGCCATGGCGGCCGGCGCCTACGCCGTTGTCGGATGGATGCTCGGCAGAACCGTCAGCGGCTGGACCAGTCTGCTGGCCGTCATCACCTTCATCGGGGCCATCCAACTGCTCGTACTGGGAATTCTGGGCGAGTACGTCGGCCGGCTCTACGAGCAGTCCAAAGGCAGGCCGCTGTACGTGGTTCGCCAGATTGTCCGCACCGAGTCGGCGGTCGCCGCCGATGACGATGAGAGTGAGAGTGAGACGAAGTGAGCGATAGCGATTCGACAGATTCCCCCCAGGCGTTCGATCCGTACGCATCGGACTACGCCGCGATCCACAGGAAGAACCTGGGGTTCCTCGGCCGCAACATGGCCGTCTTCGCCGAATATAAGGCCGATATCGCCCGCGCCGTCGCCGGCGCATCGGTGCGGTCGATCCTGG
Source organism: uncultured bacterium (assembly GCA_965372365.1). Lineage (GTDB taxonomy): Bacteria > Planctomycetota > Phycisphaerae > SM23-33 > FEN-1343 > CBDVCA01. The sequence continues at coordinate 2,786 of CBDVCA010000230.1, read as the reverse complement.
ATTTCGGCTGCGGGATCGGCACGAATCTCTCTCCCCTGCGGCGGCTCTTCCCCGACTGCCGCATGCTCGGCTGCGACACGTCGGCCGAATCGATCGACGTCGCCCGCCGCGAGCATCCGGACGTCGAGGTGATGCAGGTCGCCACGCCCGATGAACTGCCCCGCCGGGTCGAACGCGTCGACATGGCGTTCGTCAGCAACGTATTTCACCATATCCCGCCGGCGGAGCGATTTGCGTGGGCGGCCGCGTTACGAACAGTCGTCACGACCGGGGTGTTGATGTTCGAGCACAACCCCTTCAATCCGGTGACCCGCCACTTGGTCAACACCTGCCCGTTCGACGAAGACGCCGTCCTGCTGACGACCCGCAACGCGAGACGCGTACTGACCGGCGCCGGGTTCGCCATCGAGAAACTCCGCTACACGCTGCTGACCCCCTTGCGAATCGCCCCGCTGATCTGGATCGAGAAGCTCCTATCCCCCCTACCCCTCGGGGGGCAGTACTACGTGTGGGCGACCCCGTAACCTGCACGCTTCAGTTCGCCGGTCTGGCGATAACCGCCCGACATGGCCGAAACAGTAGTATGAGTTAGCACTGTTGCGAAAGGCCCCAGCGCGATGACGATTCCTGTTGATCCCAAACGAACGCCATGGCCGGTCTGGGCCGGGATAGGCTTGTTTACACTGGTGGTCGGGGGGTTTTGCATTCTTCGCCATTACAACCTGTGGACGCGAGGGCTCGACTTCGGTCTGGAAATGCAAGTGCTGTGGAACACGGCGCAGGGACGATGGTTCGAGTCGTCGTATGAAGTGCAGAACTACCTCGGCGACCACACGGCCTTCACCGATCTGATCTTCGCCGGCGTCTACTTCATCTTCGGCTCGGCCGAATCCATCCTCATCGCCCAGGCCCTCAGTTACGCCCTCGGCGCCGTATTCGTATACGGAATCGCCATGACCTGGCTGGACGGCTCAGTCCCCCTGGCCCTGGCCGCGGCGGCGACGTATCTCGCCCAACCCGCCGCGGGAGGGGCGTTGGGGTACGATTTCCATTCCATGAGCATCTGCCCGCTGTTCGCTCTGGGGAGTTTCTACTACTTCCAGCAGAAGCGATGGGCCTTGGGGTGGGCTGGTTTGGCCCTGGTGATGCTCACCCGCGAGGACTGCTGCCTGACCGCCGCGGCTGTGGGGGTTCTGATCTTCGGCTGCCTTCGCCATCGCAAGACCGGCGTCGGGGCGTCGGTGGCCGGCGTCGCCGGGTTCCTGGTGATGCTGGCGGTTGTGCTGCCGCATTTCCGGTTGGGCGAATCGTCCGACACGCTGGCCCGTTACAGTCATTTCGGCTCCAGCATCGGCCAGATCGCCAGAACGGTCCTGCTGAACCCCTTGCCCGTCGTGGGACACCTGCTGGACGACCCTCGACGGATCCTCTGGCCCCTGATCCTGATTGGGCCTTGGGCGCTGACGCCGCTGCGAAGCTTTTGGGGAATGCTGGCGATCGGACTGATTCTGGCCCCCGGCGTGCTATCCAGCGGCGTAACGCAATACACCATGAGCTGGCAATACCCCTTCACCTCCCTGCCCATCATCACCATCGCGGCTCTCGACGGCCTGCGCCACCTCAAACGCACCCACCCGGCGTGGTTCACCGGCGGCAAGCAACTGCGCAGGGTGCTTATGGTATGGGGCCTGTTCCTCCTCGCGGCCAACGTGCATTGGAACAACTTCATCTACCATCGCTACGTCCTGTCGCCGGAGCCCAAACGACACGAAGTGGCCGAAATGCGAGCCCAATTGCCCACCGACGCCTCGATTTCGGTCTCGCAGAGCCTCGCCGGCCATTTCTACGACCGGCGCCACTACCGCGTCTACCCCCAATACACCTGGCCGGCCGACCGCTTCCCCGCACTCACCGTCCGCCAGGCCGAGTACATTCTGATCGACAGAACCTGCCCCTACCTCCTCCGCAACGACCTCGCCTACCCACCCGACCACTACAATCTCATCGCCGAAACCAGGCGCCTCCAGCTCTTCCGGCGCCTGAGCGTGTCGCCCTGAAACCGGGCGAGGAGGAAGCCTGTTCGCCGCGGGGTCGCGGGGTGGGTCTGAAAAAGGACGCGATTTTCCACTTCCGGTGACAAAGGCGTAACACATCGATCCTATGATTCGCGTGAATGCTGGTGGTCACAAGGACCGGCAATCCACCGGCGCGGTCCGCAGCGGCGGGCCCTCATACGCGAAAGGATAGACCTATGCGATCTGATTGGAATTTAACTTGGTTGGGGGGCGTTGCAGCGATCGTCCTGATCTTCGCTGCGTCGATCGCGGCCGCGTCGCCGGCGACGATGCTGGAGGAAGGCATTTACGCCGAGCAGACCAAGGGCGACCTGAACGAAGCGATTCAGATCTACCGGCGGATCATCGCTGACGACGCGGCCAACCGGCGTCACGTCTCCGAGGCGCTGTACCGGCTTGGTTCGTGCCGGCTGAAGCAGGGCGACCCGCAGGCCGCGACCGGCGCGTACGGGCGGCTGGCGGGGCTGTATCCGGAGCGGTCGGACCTGATCGAACAGGCCGAGTCGCAGATGGCGGCGTTCTATCGCGAACACCCCGACGCCGCGGCTCCGGCTCACCCGGTAACACTGCCGGACCCGGCGTCGCTGATGCCGGCCGATACGCTGGCGTACGTGGAGATCGGCTCGCCGGGGATGCAGGTCGAGACGCTACTGAAATTGCTCGCCGGTACGCCCCTGGCCAATCCGCTGGCGGTGGTGCGGTCGGCGCCGG
>CBDVCA010000229.1:0-4195 GCA_965372365.1 uncultured bacterium | reverse complement strand
TGAGGCTGGCGCTAGCAGATTATTCCGATTATTGAAAACAACTGTGAACGGTTACCCGAATCGACAAGACGGAATCTGCCGTCGATAGCGCCCACAAATCGACTGCCGGTCCCGCCAATCCAGAAGCGCATACTGCAGCACGCCATCGCCCCGGTGGGCTAACGTATGCCATTGCATGTCTGGATGGGGCCGGAGAGGGGACCGAGGGCGGGACGACACAACGCTGTTGAAAAAGCGGCCACTTGCCAACGTAGGTCAGCAAGTGGCCGCGACAGTCAAAACTACACCCGACAGGACTCGAACCTGTAACCTTCGGTTCCGAAGACCGAAGCTCTATCCAATTGAGCTACGGGTGCATGTTTCTCGCGGTCAGACGATACCTCATGGGAAGTGGTTTGCAAGGATTTTCGCTGCCGATGCACGCGGGGACTGAAGGGCGAGCCGCGAAATATTCGACACGAGCTCTCGAATGCCCGAGTAATCGCTACCGGCAGACGGCAGACGGCGACGGCGTGTCTGGAGGGGCGGCAGCCTGCTTGGATATTGGCGATTCCGGGTTGGGGGTTTTGCGGCTCCCCGCCAGTAGGTCCTCGCCGTCGAGATGGTCGGGGATGGGGCGATCGAGCAGGCCCATCAGCGTTGGCATGAGGTCGACGGTGCGGGCGACCGGGAGGCTTCGGTGGGGAACGCCGGGGCCGGCCAGGAGCATGGGGCTGTACATATCGCCGGGGCGGAGGCCGCCGTGGCCGGCGCGAAGGGAACGGCTGAAATCCCAGCCCGGGGCGGCGAATACGGCGATGTCGCCCGCGCGACGGGCGCGGAAGTAGGCGACGATCTGGGCGGGGAGGTCGGGGTAGTCGGTATCGGCGGTGGCGTCGAGCCATTGGCGGCCGTCGTGGGCCGTCCCGTCGAGCATCGCCGCCGGTACGCGGCCTTCCCAGGCGAGGGGGTCGGCGCCGCTGATGAGGTGGTGACTGATCGGGGTTCCGGGGCCGCCCGGTTGACGAAACTCCACCTCGCCGGATGCGCGGCGGACACGCGCGCGATTCGGGCCTGGGGCGTAGGCCGCGACGTCGACGGCGTCGAGTGCGACCAGGGCGTCGAGCAGGTTCACCCGACCTCGGGGCGTCGGATACGCTTGCAGGTCGGCCGCCGAGGGCCGGACGGGCCAGGGCTCGTAGGTAATTGGCTCACCTTCGGCGTCGATGGGTTTGCGAAGGCTCAAGGCCCAGTATCGACAGCCGCTGCCGGCGAGAACGGCGGGATACTTTCGGTAGTAGGCCAGTCGCTTGGCGAGGTCGGTCCGCTCCCACAGGCGGGCCTTCGCCACGGGGATGCCGATTCCTTGGGTCAGGTGCTTCGATAGCGGGAAGTGGCGAGTCACCTCCATGAGCGAATGATCGCTCACCAGGCCGATGACGACGTCATCCAGCCGACCGGCCCGCTCGAGGTCGCCGAGCACGCGTCCGATCTGCCGATCGGTATCGCGAAGAGCCTGCCGATACTGCCACGATTCGACGCCCCTTCTATAGGCCGTGAAGTCGGGCGATAGCAGGTAGACCATCGTGAGGGCCGGGAACCGCCCCTGGGTGCGGGCGATATCCATTACCTCGCCGAGGCGGTGTAGCGAGATGCGATCCACAAGACCATACCTGCCGAAGAAATACGCCGGACCGGCGGAATTGCGATTCTCGAAGAATTTCGTCGCGCCTCGATGGGCCTGTAGAAAGATTGAAAACGTCGTGGCGTCGGGGAACTGCTCATAGATCGTCGCGGCCTGATAGTCGCCATCGAGTGTGTTCTTTTGGGCGATTGTCTCGTAATCCCTGTAGAGAACTTGCGTTCGGTCGAACCAGTTGATTCCGGTCACACCGTGATGACCGGGGAAGCGGCCGGTGACGATGCTGGTTTGATTGGCCAAGGTGACCGATGGCGTGGACGCCGCGGCTCGATGAACATACAAGCCACGATCCACGAAATACTTCTGCATCGCCGGCAGTTCGCCTTGGGCCAGCATGGCTGCGAAGACCTTGCCGTTGACCCCGTCGACGAAGAAGCATATCGCCCCTTGGATGGGCGTTTGCTCGGGCATGGAGAAATCGATGCCAAAGCTGTCGGCCGCCCCGTCGGGGCCGGGGACGCCGCAGCCGCCAAGCAGTGAGAACAGAACGATGACCGCCAGATCGCGTGCAACGCAATGCCCACGATAGCCGCGACTGAAACGTTTCATTGATTCCCCCTTGGCGGATCGGCCGCCTTCCACAGCCTCTATCGGCACACAACGGCCTCGGCTTTGGGTTGCCAACGGGGTTGGGACTCGGAATTGAACACGGCCTTCCGAATCGTTGGAACTTGTATGCTTGTAACGAATTGGGGGGTTCCTCCAAAGGCGGGATCGGCCGAGTTTTGCTTTGACTCCATAAATGACTTGTGGTACTATGGTAGCTGTACTAAGAAGGGTTTGTTGGCTGTAGACAAGGAGACTCAGCGTTGCTCAGCCGGCCCGAGACTGGATCGGAATGGCGCCATGATGTGCGTCGATTGGATTCAGGCGTTGGCGCACACTCGCTGATCTTCTTGCGCCTTCGCAATGCAACCTCGGCGTTGCAACCCGCCGTTGTGGATTCATTGGATACGTGAGCGGACCGCCGTACTGTCGTGGACCGGCGGCCGAGTGAGTTCGCTTTGTTTGCACCACTGAACGTATAACGCCAGAGCTATGTCTTTTTCCCACCGCTTACAGGGCAGTCGGTTCGAGCTGAAATACGTGATCGACGAACGTCGCGCCGCGGCGATTCGTGATTTCGCGCGGGCTTATCTTGTGCGCGATGATCACGCCCCCGACACCCCCACCGGCGATTACGTCGTCAGCAGCCTGTACCTCGACAGCCACGACCTGACGTTGGCCCGGGCGACGCAGAGAGGGTTGCGGAACCGCGTGAAGCTGCGGATCCGTCAGTACAACAACGACCCCGGCGAGCCGGTCTTCTTCGAGATCAAGCGACGAGACGCCAACGTGATCCTGAAGCAGCGGGCCGCGGTGCGACGCGATGCGGCGACGCGGCTGATTCGAGGACGTATCCCTCGCCGTAGCGATCTTCTCAAACCCAACGGCGAGCAATACGGCGCCCTCGAACGGTTCTGCGAATTGAGCCACCGCATCGGCGCCATCGGGCAGGTCTTCGTCAATTACTGGCGCGAAGCGTACGTCTCCCCCGACAGTAACGCCGTTCGGCTCACGTTCGACCGGCGATTGACGGCGGCTCCGTTCTACGGGAAGCTGCGAATCCCCGACAACCGCAATACGCTGGCCCCGCGTGTGCGAGGCGTCGTGCTGGAATTGAAATTCACCGACCGGTTCCCGAAATGGATGCGGGAAATGGTTCGCGCATTCGATCTGGACCGCGGCTCGATGGCCAAGTACGTCGTCTGCGTCGAGGCGCTGCGTTCTACACATCTGGCCGGTATCATCAAGCATCCACGCGAGGTCGCCTCATGAGCACGTTGATTGACATGATCACCCACGGCAACGCCGGCGCCAACGGCGACTGGACCTTCGCCTTGCTGACGCTGAGTACGTCGCTGGTGCTCGGCCATCTGGTCGCCGGGGTGTACATGATCACCCACGCGGGGCTGAGCTATTCGCGAACCTTCGTCTGTTCGCTACTGGTTCTGCCGGTCATCGTCTCGGTCGTGATGATGCTGATGACCGACAACTTGACGATCGCCTTCGGCCTGCTGGCCATCTTCGCCGTCGTCCGTTTCCGAAACGTCCTGAAGGACACCCGGGACACCACGTTCGTGCTGTGGACCATCGTCGAGGGGATGGCCGTGGGCACGGGGATGATCTCCTATGCGATCGTCGGCTGCCTGTTCCTGTGCGTGGTGTTCATCTACATGCGACTGACGGCCTTCGGCATGCGGCATCGATACGACGTGATGCTGTCGCTGCAGTGGGTCGGGGCCGGGTCGGCCGCCAACGTGCTGAAGCCGCTGCTGAAACGCCACACCGCCCGGTCGCAGTTGGTGAGCCAGCGAGGGGGCGAAGGGGAACTGGATCTGTCCTACCGCCTGCTGCTTCGCGATCCGAGCCGCAGCAGTGAACTGCTGAGCGAGTTGCAGGCCGCCGAAGGCGTAGACCATGCTTCCCTGTACTTACGTGAAGACGAGTCGGAGATCTAACGATATGGCCAAA
>CBDVCA010000228.1:0-4211 GCA_965372365.1 uncultured bacterium | reverse complement strand
CATCGTCTTTCTTCCTTGCATCTGACCATCCGGCACGGCGCGGACTTAGCATGTTGTGATGTGACGCAGTACTAGTAACAACGGGGCTTCGGCCACAAGAACTCCCCACTATCTGCGGATGAACCATAGGAAACGCCGAAGACCCGTCTCGGCGGGCCTCCGGCGTTGTACTCCATTTCAAACGACGCGGCCTACACGAGGCCCTGGTCGAGCATGGAATCGGCGACCTTCTTGAACCCGGCGATGTTGGCGCCGAGGACGTTGTTGGTCGGGCAGCCGTACTCTTCGGCGGTCTGGGAGCAGGCGGTGTGGATCGCCTTCATGATGCCGCTGAGGCGGCTATCGACTTCCTCGCGTGTCCAGGACAGGCGCTCGGAGTTCTGCGACATTTCCAGGCCCGAGACAGCTACGCCGCCGGCGTTGGCGGCCTTGCCGGGTCCGTACATGATCTTCTTTTCGAGGAACAGGTCGATACCGGCCGGCTGGGTGGGCATGTTGGCGCCTTCGGAGACCACGGTGCATCCGTTGGCGAGCAGCGTCTTGGCGTCGTCGCCGCTGATTTCATTCTGCGTGGCCGAGGGGAAGGCGCAATCGCACTTGATCGACCAGGGGCGAACGCCCTGGTGATACTCCGAACCGGGGAACTTCTCGGCGTATTCGGTCACGCGGCCGCGACGAACGTTTTTCAACTCCATCACCCAGGCAAGCTTCTCCGCATCGATGCCGTCGGCGTCGTAGATCGTGCCGCCGGAGTCGCTGATCGAAACGCACTTGGCGCCGAGGTCGTTGAGTTTCTCGATGGTGTACTGGGCGACATTGCCGCTGCCGGAGATGGTGCAGACCTTGCCCTTGAGGCTGTCGCCGGCCTTGGCGAGCATTTCACGGGCGAAGTAGACGCAGCCGTAGCCGGTGGCCTCGGCACGAATGAGCGACCCGCCCCAGTTGAGACCTTTGCCGGTCAGTATGCCGGAGAACTCGTTGCGGATACGCTTGTACTGGCCGAACATGAAGCCGATCTCGCGTCCGCCGACGCCGATGTCACCGGCGGGTACATCGGTATCGGGGCCGATGTGGCGGCACAGTTCGGTCATGAACGACTGGCAGAATCGCATCACTTCGTTGTCGGTCTTGCCCTTGGGATCGAAATCGCAACCGCCCTTGCCGCCGCCCATCGGCAGCGTGGTCAGGGAGTTCTTGAGGATCTGCTCGAAGCCCAGGAATTTCAGGATGCTCAGGTTGACCGTCGGGTGGAACCGCAGCCCGCCCTTGTAAGGGCCGATGGCGCTGCTGAATTCAACACGGTAGCCCCGGTTGACCTGGACCTTGCCGTTGTCGGCCAGCCAGGGAACGCGAAACATGATGATGCGCTCGGGCTCGACGAAGCGTTCGAGAATCGCGTTGTCTTCGTACTTGGAATCACGATCCAGCATCGGCGAGAGGGTCTCGAGAACTTCCTTGACCGCCTGACGGAACTCAGGCTGACCGGCGTGCCGCTCGACGACGAGGTTCATTACATCTTCTGCGTAGGACATATTTGCCTTCCTTTGTCACTGTCGGCGGCGACCGGCAGGGCCAAACCCGGCCCGCCCGTCCCGACCACAGACTATATACAAGGCCCAGCCAACAAGGCCGGACGCTACGAAATCTACCTTCCCCGGCGAGTCGCCCCCGCCACGGCCAGGAACGCAAGCCTGAACCGGATCACGCTCGGCCACCAGGCCATCAGCCGTCTGTGCGGCAGTGATCAGCGTTCTATCCGGCAACGGCTTGCCGATCCAGCAAGACAGCCCCCCTGCCTCAACCGCTCATATTCAATAGTGATATTGGCATAAGTGATCCTATCTCCCGTCCACGCCCTCGTCAAGAAAAGAATTCTTGCGGCACTTTTGCCGCATCTCGCTTGCGTAACATGTCGATTCACCGTAGAATGCTCGCATGAATTGCCGCATCGGTCGCAGGCGGACGCTCGGTGTTGCCGAGAACTCAAAGCGTCGGGCGCGGGCGGATTTGCGTCGATCGGAGCGATCGATCGGCCACCGACGCGGCCGTGATTGAACGTCTTGCGGCGCGGTTGCCACCATGAAGATTCGAGGACCGAATGAGTATTACCGACAAAAAACAGCGTAAGCGTCTTGCCATTCTCAACCTGCTGGGCCGGCAGGCCGAACCGACCAGCTCTATCGAACTGGCTCGGCTGCTGCAGATGGGGGGTATTGACTTCAGCGAGCGTACGGTGCGTCTGTATCTTCGCGAGATGGACGAACAGGGGCTGACCGAGTCTCACGGCAAACGCGGCCGGCAGATTACCGACCGGGGGCGTGACGAACTGCGTACGACGCAAATCATCCAGCGAACCAACTACCTGTCGGCGAAGATCGACCAGATGACCTACCGCATGGATTTCGACCTGGCCCTGCGATCGGGAAAGGTGGTGGTCAACACGTCCATCGTCGAGGTGGACGTTTTCGCCGCCGCCATGGAGAGAATCAGCCGCGTGTTCCACGCCGGTTACGCCATGGGAAATCGCCTCGGCCTGCTGGGACCCGGCGAACGGGTCGGCGACACCGTCGTCCCCGAAGGGAAGATCGGCATTTGCACCGTCTGCTCCATTACGCTCAACGGCGTCCTGCTCAAGCACGGGATCCCCACCACAAGCCGCTTCGGCGGGCTGGTGGAGCTTCGTGGGGGCCGGGCCATCCGGTTCGTCGAGATGATCCACTATGACGGCACCAGCATCGACCCGCTGGAGGTGTTCATTCGCTCGGGGATGACCGATTACCACGGCGCCATCGACGACGGAAACGGGCGCATCGGCGCCAGCTTGCGGGAAATTCCCTCAGACGCTCGGGACCTGGTGTGCCATATCGCCGAACGCCTCAACGCCATCGGCCTGGGAGCCTTCATGGAGATCGGCATGCCCGGCCAACCCGTCCTCGACATCCCCGTCAGCGAAGGACGCATCGGCGCCATCGTCATCGGCGGCCTCAACCCCATCGCCATCCTCGAAGAACGCGGCCACCGCGTTCAGTCGCGAGCCCTCTCGGGCCTGATGGAGTACAACCAACTCTTCCACATCGATGAACTTCCCGCACGGTTAGCTAAACTCGCCCTGTAACGCGGGGGTCGGCCGGGGTCGGGGCCGATACGCACAGAACAACCGCCTCAACCCGCCGGAGCGGGCCAAGGCGGCTGTGTACATTGCACGAAAGGCGATTCGTCTTACTACGCCGCGGTGCGACGACGGACGTAGCCGCCGAGGCCGATCAGGGCGCTGGTCAATGCAACCATCGTAACAGGCTCAGGCACCGGAACAGCAGTACGGCTGCTGACGAAGCCGTCGCACGCGATGCCGTCCAACTGAACCTTGAACGTCCAGGTTTCGTCGACTGCGCCCCACGCCAGGTAAGCAGCGTCAACCGCTTCCTGGGTAGCGTCGGGCCACCAAGCCATACCGGCGGTGCCGATGACGCCTTCGTCGGACTCGATCCACTTGGTCGGCTCCAACCACGTCGAGCCGTACCTGTCGAGGTAGAAATCCAGCGTCGGATCCGTGCCCCAGTCGTTGTACAGGGCGACCTTGAATCTGTTCGTCAAGTCGGCGATGGTCGTGTCGGGAATCCAGTAGATCCAGTGCAGACGCTTGCCCAAATCGCCGAAGCTGTAGACGACTTCGTCCTGAATCTCAAAATTATGCGTCCCCACATTGGCCGGATTGACGCCATTTGACATATTGACGAACGTACCGTCAATCACGGCAGCGAACGTGTCGGCCTCCCACCCGGGATAGTCGGGCGAGCCATATCCGTTCGGCGCCGAGTCCACATACACAAACACATCAGTACACCCCAGCGTAACCGGCGTGGCCCACGCCGCCGTGGCGGCCAATAGAACCACCGCCGTAACCAAACTACACACAATCACTTTCATCATACATCCTCCTCATTTCCCATCTTCACCCTTACACTCTCCGGATACCCTGCCACACAGCAGGCCGGACCCGAGTTCCCAGGTGCGACACGGCACGACCGTCGACACAAAAGGTTACACCCCGAAGGACATGAGAAGTCGCGATGAGACCCGACCCTCCAACCCTATGGCAACCATCATCCTACGATACCCCGGAATCCCGAATGCGTCAAGGGTGATTCCGCTAACTATCTTCTGCTCAGGCTGTTTCGCACGGTATCTGACATGGTCGGGAATGGCCGAAC
>CBDVCA010000227.1:0-4229 GCA_965372365.1 uncultured bacterium | reverse complement strand
TGAGTGATCGAACCCAATTCCAAGCACGCTCTAGCATCATGGCCGAACGAATACCGGCTGCCGGTTCGGGAGGAGAGCCCGATTATTGAAAAAAACCTGTGAACGGTTACCGCATATCGAAAGCGATTCCCCTTCCCTCCGATCGACATCGAGTACACAGCGGGAGCACCATCGGTCCAGCGACCCCCTGCACTGCAGGGGGCTAGTAACGGCAGATCGTTGGCCGTGAGAACTCCCCACCGCTTCGTCATGAACCTTACGTTCGTTTGATCTTGCCGAACCTACGCTTGCCTACCTTCAACACCTGTCCGTCTTTGACGGTTACTTCCGCCTCGATGTCGGTGATCTTGACGTCGTCGATGCTGACGGCGTTTTGCTTGATGAGGCGGCGGGCTTCGCCGTTGCTCTTGGCGAAACCGGCGGTGGTGATCAGTCCGACGATGCCGATCGTCGCCGTCGCTACGGCGATCTCGGGCATGTCGGTGGGCAGTTTCTTCTCGGCGAAGATCCGGTCGAATTCGGCCGAGGCGGCTTCGCCGGCGGCTTCGTCGTGAAAACGGGCGACGATCATCTTCCCCAGCTCGGCCTTCGCCTGGCGAGGGTGCGTCTTGGCCGGGTCGACCAGCGTGCGGATCGCCTCGACGGGTAGGTCGGTCAGCAGCGTGAAGTAGTTTTCCATCAACTCGTCGGGGATGCTCATCACCTTGCCGAACATGTCGTTGGGGGCGTCGGTGACGCCGATGTAGTTGCCCTTGCTCTTGGACATTTTCTGGACGCCGTCGAGGCCGACGAGGATCGGCATGACCATCACGATCTGCGGCTTCTGCCCGGCGTTGGACTGCAACTGGCGGCCGGCGAGATTGTTGAACGTCTGGTCGGTGCCGCCAAGCTCCACGTCCGCCTCGATGCACACGCTGTCGTAGGCCTGCATCAGCGGGTACAGGAATTCATGGACGCCGATGGGGACGCCGGCCTTGTATCGCTGCTCGAACGTATCGCGCTCCAGCATTCGTGCGACGGTCATCTGGGCGGTCAGTCGCAGCACATCGGCGAACGAGAGATTCTCCAGCCATTCGCTGTTGTTGCGGATTTCGAGCTTGGCCGGATCGGTGTCGAGCACCTTGCCCGCCTGGCTGATGTACGTGGCGGCGTTGGCTTCGATCTCCTCCGGCGACAGGATCGGCCGCGTGCTGTTCTGGCCGGTGGGGTCGCCCACCCGAGCGGTGTAGTCGCCGATAATCAGCACGGCCTTGTGCCCGAGGTCCTGGAACTTCCGCATCTTGCCCAGTACGACCGTATGGCCGAGGTGGATATCCGGGGCGGTGGGGTCCAGGCCCAGTTTCACGCGAAGCTGACGGCCGTCGGCCGCGGCGGCCTTGAGGCGTTCGGCGAGTTCGTCGACGCTGAAGATCCCGTCGGCGCCGCGTGAAAGCAGTACGATTTGTTCGTCAATGGTCATATTCATGGTGCGGCGAGTGTACACGCACGCGCCAACCCTGACAAGCTCCCCGCTCCAATAAGAGCGCCTTGCACCAGCCTGTAGCGGCCGGAGGACCGAATGAAGCCCCTTACGCCGCCGCCGCCGGCCCGGTACAATCACGGCCCGGATGAGATCATCGGCACATCACAATTCGACTCCACGATCGCCCCGACGACTCGGCGGCAGTGGTGGGGCGGCCCTGCCGTCGATCGTAGCGGCAATCGTCGCGACGCTCGCGGCGGCAATCGTCGGTTGCGCGGTTTCTCCGCCGCGACCGCCGATGACGCTGGACGAACTGCACGCTGAGGGCGGGGGACGCCCGGAGTTGTTCACGCCCGCCGAAACCCTCGATTACAATCTCCGCCGCATCGCCGATGACGGACTCTCCGACGGCGACCGCATCGCCAGCTTGTCGGTGGTGCTGACGGTGGGGGGGCGGCGAACGATCGTTTCGACGCGGCTCGCCGACATACTCGCCTCCCCGGGCGGCTCGCCGGTGGTCCGGCAGGTTCTGCTGCACGTTCTGGCCCAGCGAGACTACCCCGACCTCGCCCCATATGTGGCGATGGCGCTGCCGACCACCGAACCCGGGCGGCTTCAGCAGGCGCTGTTGGATTGGCTTACCCGTCACCGGCAACCCAAACTGTTGGCCGCCATCGTTCGCCTTTGGGCCGCGGCCGATCCGACCGACGAGGCCGGCGAGAATCGCTACCGCCGACTCGTCGAAATCACCGCCGGGCGAACGTGGTCGGATGTCTTGACCGACGGGCTCAATCGTCCGTCCTTCCTGGCCAAGGGTTCGGCGCTGGGCCTGTTGGCCAACCGGCTCAGCGGCAGGCAGTTACGCCGTCGGCTGCTGGCGATCGAGCCCGAATCGGTCGCCGTCGAGGCCCTGCAATTCTACTGCCGGCGGCTGGACTACATCCCGGCCCGCGGCGATCTGCTGGCGGCCGTCACGGCGTTTCGCCATCGGCGCGACCTGCTGGAGCAGGCGATTCCGCTGGCCGATCGATGGCGGGCCGAAAGCGGCTACGTGTTCGACGTCGGCGACCTTCACCTGCTCAGTCGCGTCGGCTCCGACCCGGACCGATCGATCCGGCCGCGGGAGAAACTGCTCGCCTCGCTGGCCGATCGGCTGAACCGCCGGACCTACGGCTGGACCGCCGGCGTCGCCGGCCCGGCGGGGGGGGCGGATCCCACTCCCGTGCTCGCCTCACTCTCGGTGGCCGACCTGCTCCGGCTCGACCTGCTGTGCGAAATGTTCGGTTCGCCCCACACGCGACGACTGCTTCGCACCACCGCCCGACGCGATCGCGACGACCGCACGTCGCAATGGGGGGGCTTGATCGTCTACCTCGACGGCCACGCTCAGGGCCGGCTCTACCTGCCCGGCGCCACCGGCGACGACCAGGCGTACCGCCCCAACGAACGGATGGCCCAGGAGGCCGCCGATTGCGTGACGATGTTCCACTGCCGGTTCGATCGCGCCTATCGCGGCAACGATCTGGGACCGACCGAGGCCGATTTCGACCGTCTGAAATCCCTCTCCGTCCGCGGCGTGATTCTCACCGCCATCAGCGAAGATCATTTCGCCGCCGTATTCTACACCCCCGACGGCGTCGTGATTCCCCTCGGGGCGTTCCAGTTCCTGCAATAATCGCCCCGTCAGAACGGCATGTCGCCCAGCGGGCCGGTCACGGCGTCGAGGACATGGTCGGCGACGTAGATCGGCGTATTGCCGGCGACCCCCAGAGCGATGGCGTCCGACGGGCGCGAGTCGATTTCAATCGTACGATCGCCCTGCCGAATGTGCAATCGGGCGAAGAACGTCGATCGCGGCTGGTCTTCCACCAGGACGTCGCGCAGATCATTGACGACGATCTTGTCCAGCACGCCGCCGAGCGATTCGATGGTGTTGGCCAGCAGGTCGTGCGTCATCGGCCGGGCGAACGGGACGCCCTTCAGCCGCCGGTCGATGGCCAGAGCCTCGGCGATGCCGATCCGGATCGGAAAGCAACGCGAGCCGCCGCGTTCGGTCAGTTCAATCAGTTGAAGGTCGGAGGTCTCGGTAATCAAGATCCGCGACAGTTCCATCCGCACGTCCATAGCCACCTCGCAATCGGCGCCTCGCCGTCGGTCACCGTATCGGCCAGCCGCCGCTGATGTCAAGCAACCTCGCCGATTCGACTGTCGATTTCGGCGCCCGGCCCGAGATTGCCGGCCTGTGCCATTTTTCCGGGATTGGATCCGCCCAGGCCGGTCGAGGCCGGCAATCCCGAATACTATGCCCATTCGAGACCGGTGACCGGACTTATCCAGCCCCGAAACCCGAATTCTACGGCTTTGGGTTCGTTTGGTCAATTGGGTTCATCCATGTAACCCATGTATATCCCAAGGGTAACCTCGCCATTTCGTCAATTGGGTTTCAGCCCGTGTGTTTCACCAAGCGAACGGCGGTCGCCGCCAAGCAGTCGCAACCGGCGTTTGAGGCCGCGGCCACCGCGTATCAATATAGGTGGCCCTCCGTATATAGTACTGATTCCAGAGGTATCGCCGTGAGGGTGAGACGTAGACCCCGCTAATTCGGGTTGTTTTCCCAGGAAACTCCAACGCTCCCATCGTGAACCCTTTCTAAAACAGCCCTTATGTGCAACGTCCGATAATACATGTTATGTAACATAGTGAATGGGGCGGTCGAATTGGAAGGAGTTCATGGAGGGTTTGTAGATGCAGGACTTACTCGAGTTTC
>CBDVCA010000226.1:0-4233 GCA_965372365.1 uncultured bacterium | reverse complement strand
CCCCCCGCACTGCGGGGGGCTAGTAACGGCAAGCACGCATCCGACCCACTCCCCGTTAATCCGGCATGAGCCCAACCATGGCCCGCCCCCTTTGATTTCGCGGCGGACAGCGCAAAAGTAGCCTGTCCCCTTAGATTGTGTTCTAGTCACGTCGGGGTTTCGGCCATGAGAACTCCCCGCGAATCATCAGCCCTGAACCTTACAGAAGCGGCCCGCCATCGCTGACGGGCCGCTTCTATTGATTCATACTCAACGTCGACCGACGACTACTCCTCGCCGACTCCGTACTTCATCGCAGCCATCTGCTTGTACATGTGCCAGCGACTTGCCGTATCGGCCTCGGCCAGTTCCATCAACTCGGCCGCGGCTTCGGGCTTGCTCTTGGTGAGCATCTTGTAACGGGTCTGCTGGTAGGCGTAGTCCCTGAAACCCATCGTGGGCTCTTTGGAATCGAGCGTCAGCGGGTTCACACCCTCGCCGGCCTCGGGGTTGTACCGGATCAGCGGCCAGTGACCACACGCCACGGCGTCCTTCTGGGTCTGCATGCCCTTGGTCATGTCGATGCCGTGAGCGATGCAGTGGCTGTACGCGATAATCAGGCTGGGACCGTCGTAGGCCTCGGCCTCCAGGAAGGCCCGGACGGTCTGGGCGTCGTTGGCGCCCATGGCCACGCGGGCGACGTAGATGTTGCCGTAGGTCATGGCGATCATCGCCAGGTCCTTCTTGGGCGTCGGCTTGCCGCCGGCGGCGAACTTCGCCACCGCCGCACGCGGGGTCGCCTTGGACATCTGCCCGCCGGTGTTGGAGTACACCTCGGTGTCCATGACCAGAATGTTAATGTTGCGGCCCGAGGCCAATACGTGGTCGAGGCCGCCGTAGCCGATATCGTAGGCCCAGCCGTCGCCGCCGAGAACCCAAACGCTCTTGGCGACCAGCATGTCGGCGATGCTCAGCAACAGCCTGCAACGGGGGCAATCCTTGCCGCCGAGGATATCCTTGAGCTTGGCCACGCGATCGCGCTGGGAGGCCAGGTCGGCCTCGGTCTTCTGCTCGGCGGCCAACAGGCCGTCGGCCAACTCGGCGCCGATCGTCTCTTTGAGTTCGGCGACCATCTCGCGAGCGTGCTCGGTGTGCGCGTCGACGGTCAGACGGAAACCAAACCCGAATTCGGCATTGTCCTCGAACAACGAATTGGACCAGGTCGGCCCGCGGCCGTTGGGGTCCTTCGCCCACGGCGTGGTGGGCAGATTGCCGCCGTAAATCGACGAGCAGCCGGTGGCGTTGGCGATCAGAGCCCGGTCGCCGAACAACTGGCTGAGCAGCTTGACGTAGGCGGTCTCGCCGCAGCCGGCGCAGGCGCCGGAATACTCGAACAGCGGCTGACACAACTGGCTGCCCTTGATCGTCCGCAGATTCAACGCCGTGCGGTCGTAGTCGGGCAGGCCCAGGAAGAAGTTGTAGTTGTCACGCTCGTCGAAACGCAACTCGGCCTGGTGAGCCATGTTGATGGCCTTGCGATCGGGCTGCTGCTTGTTCTTGGCCGGGCATACTTCAACGCACAGCCCACAGCCGGTGCAGTCTTCGGGAGCGATCTGAATGGTCCACTTCTTGTCGGCGAAATCCTTGCCCTTGGCGCCGGCGCTCTTGAACGTCTCGGGGGCGCCTTCGAGCTTGTCGGCGTCATAGACCTTGCAGCGAATCGCGGCGTGCGGACAAGCCAGCGAGCACTTGGCGCACTGGATGCAGACGTCCGGATCCCACACGGGGATTTTCAGCGCGATGTTCCGCTTCTCCCACTGGGTGGTGGCGGTCGGCCACGTGCCGTCGCAGGTCATCGCCGAAACCGGCAGATCGTCGCCGTTGCCGGCCATGATCGTGGCGGTGACGTTCTGAACGAACTCGGGGGCTTCGGCGGGGACGACCGGGGGCATGTCGATCGTGCTGGTCACCTCGGCCGGCACGGTCACTTCGTACAGGTTGGCCAAGGCCGCGTCGACGGCGGCGTTGTTCATTTCGACGATCTTCTCGCCCTTCTTGCCGTAGGTCTTCTTGATCGCTTCCTTGATCTTGGCGATCGCCTCGTCCTTGGGGAGAATCCCGCTGATGGCGAAGAAGCACGTCTGCATGATCGTGTTCACGCGGCGGCCCATGCCGGCGTCGGCGGCCACGTCGTACGCGTCGATCACGTAGAACTTCAAACCCTTGTCGATGATCTGCTTCTGGACGGGCTTGGGGAGCGTATCCCACACGTCGTCGGGGCCGGCCTCGGTGTTCAGCAGGAACACGGCGCCGTCGACGGCGTTGGAGAGCATGTCATACTTCTCAAGGAAGAACGACTGGTGGCAGGCGATGAAGTCGGCCGAGCTGACCAAGTACGTCGAGCGGATCGGCTTGGGGCCGAATCGCAGGTGACTGACGGTGATCGCCCCGGCCTTCTTCGAATCGTACACGAAGTAGCCCTGAGCGTAGTTGTCGGTCTCGCCGCCGATGATCTTGATCGAGTTCTTGTTCGCCCCGACGGTGCCGTCCGAGCCGAGCCCGTAGAACATGCACCGCACGGTGCCTTCGGGTTCGGTGATCATATCGGTCGGGTAGTCGATGCTCGTGTGGCTCACATCGTCGTTGATGCCCACGGTGAAGTGGTTCTTCGGCTCCGACGCGGCCATGTTGTCGAACACGCCCTTGACCATGCCGGGGGTAAACTCTTTGGACGACAGGCCGTAGCGACCGCCGATGATCTTGAACGATTTGCCCGCTTCGACCACGGCGGTGATGAGATCCTGATACAGCGGCTCGCCCAGCGAACCGGGCTCTTTGGTCCGGTCGAGGGCGCAGAGGGTCTTGACCGTCTCGGGCAGAGCGGCGAGGAAGTCTGTGATGCTGAACGGACGGTACAGTCGCACCTTCACGGCGCCGACCTTCTCGCCTTGGGCGACCATGTACTCGACCGCCTCGTCAGCCGCTTCGGCGCCGGAGCCCATCAGCACGATGACGCGATCGGCGTCGGGAGCGCCGATGTAATCGAACAGCTTGTACTGGCGGCCGGTCAACGCGGCGAACTTGTCCATCGCCTTCTGCACGATGCCCGGTACGGCCTCGTAGAACGGGTTCACCGTTTCGCGACCCTGGAAGTACACGTCGGGGTTCTGGGCGGTGCCGCGGATGATCGGCCGATCGGGCGACATCGCACGCTTGCGGTGGGCGATGACCAGATCGTCGTCGATCATTTCGCAGATGGCCTCTTCGGAGACCTTCTCGACCTTGTTGATTTCGTGGCTGGAGCGGAACCCGTCGAAGAAGTGCAGGAACGGAACGCGTGCTTGGAGCGTGGCCGCCTGCGAGATCAAGGCCATGTCCATGATCTCCTGGATCGAGCAACTGGCCGTCATCGCAAAGCCGGTGCCGCGAATGCTCATCACGTCGCTGTGGTCGCCGAAAATACTCAACGCCTGGCAGGCCAGCGAACGGGCCGAAACGTGGAACACCGTCGAGGTCAACTCGCCGGCGATCTTGTACATATTCGGGATCATCAGCAACAGGCCCTGGCTGGCCGTGAACGTCGTGGTCAGCGCCCCGGTCTGCAGCGCCCCGTGGACCGAGCCGCTGGCGCCGCCTTCGCTCTGCAGTTCAACCACCGACGGGATGGCGCCCCAGATGTTCTTGAGGCCCGAGGCCGACCAAATGTCGGCCCACTCGCCCATTGGGCTGGAGGGGGTAATCGGATAGATCGCACACACTTCGTTGGTCTTGTGGGCGATATACGCCGCGGCTTCGTTGCCGTCCATCATCACTTTGTTCTTGGCCATCAGCATCTCCTGTCGCAGTCGGGCGAGTCAACGGGCCTCGACGTTCGAATTCGAACCGAAGCCCTCTCGACATACACTATGGTAACCAGTCATCCCAGCGGTCCCGACCCCGGCGTTCAACGCCTGCAACTGCGATCGGCATCTACCGGGAGGGATCTTCGCTACGAACCGGCCGTTCAGCGGATTGTACGTCCACGACGCAAGGTTGATTTCACGCCGAGAGTAGACATTGTGACGATTGTAACGGGGTTTGCAACGGCTTTCCGACGCGAAGTTGGACCCTGTGTGCGACATTAAATTGGGGGGCGGCGAGAACAACGGTAAAACAACGGCATGAGCCGCGAACTACGGCAACGTCTTTCCACGAATAGCACGAATCAAAGCGAACTACGGTTCTCATCGCGAAATGGTGGCGGATACTCGTTCA
>CBDVCA010000225.1:0-4260 GCA_965372365.1 uncultured bacterium | reverse complement strand
ACGAGTGCGATCTCGACGCCCGAGGCGCGGCCGGCGGCGTTGCGGCCGTCGTAGGCGATGGTGACGGTGACGCGGCCGCCGGCGCAGGGTGCGACGCGGCAGGCGGTGGTGAAGATCGGGTTGGGGGCGGGGCCGGCGAGTTGGCCGCCGACGATGAGTACGCGGCAGATGCGATCGGTGTGGGTCTCGACGACGCCGGCGGCCGAGACGGCGCGGCAGCCGACGTAGTAGGTGACGCCGTCGGTCCACGTGACGCCGGGGCTGGATACCGCCTCGGTCTCGCCGGCTGAGGCCCAGGCGATCTGCGTATCCCAATCGATCGCCTCGGGGGCGTTGAGGCCGCGATAGAGGGCGTAGCCGCCGGCCAGAGCGCCGGCGATGAAATGCCACGCGCCGAATCGCCACACGCCGAACCGCCAACTTGTGAAGTGACCGCTGCTCATGCCGGGTCGATCTCCGATGTGGTGCGGACGCCGGGGCCGGTGAGCGTGTTGGCGACGATTGCGGTGGAGCCGTTGCGGCCCATGAAGACCTCGCTACTGGTCCCGGCCGAAATGCCCATCAACACCGCCAGCATCGCCTCGATGGCCTTGTCGCGGGTGACGGACTCGGAGCCGGTGGAGTCGATATCGCCGCCGCCGGGGGAAACGTCGAACAGCGTGGCGGTAACGTCGACGTTGATGTCGGCGGCGTTGGGGGACTTGACCGAGACGATGATCTGGGAGCCGGCGGGCGAGCAGAACGCGCCGGTCCATACCGCGGCGGCGGCGACGGCGCTGAAGGCGATCGGCTGAGGCGACGGCTGGATCGTTCGGCCGGCGAGGCTGACGACGAGCTCGAACTCGCCGCCGGAGCCGTCGAGATCGTCGGCGCCGTCGCCGATCTCCAGCAGCAGCCGACAGAGCGACGCGACCGGGGGCGTGTAGGTGAACACCGCGACCGGCGAGGTCAGATCATAGTCGGCGTTCTGGGGCGACGTTAAGGTGGTGAGCGGCATATCAACTCCTCCAGGGAGATACGAAAGGTCCGGGCGCGGCGGCGCCGGTAAGAGATCCGTCGGCGTAGACGGCGCCGCTGCGAACGTCGGCGGTATCGGCCGGGGTGAGGTCGCCGGCGGGCAGGCCGCTGGTGACGTACGCGGCGTTGTCGGAGCCGACCGGATGGGCGATACGTCGATGGACGGCCGAGGCCAGTAGCGCGTAGTCGCCGGCGGCTTGATCGACATAGCCGTCGGCGGCCACGTCGCGGTTGGCGGCGGTGGGGATGGCGGGGTCGCCGACGGGGCCGTGGTCGGTTTCGCCGACGGCGACGTTGTCGGAGGTTCCCGAGGTGTTGCCGTACCAGACGTTGCCGTCGAGTAGCCAGTTGTCGCCGTAGGCGAATAACGACAGGCCGTAGCCGCCGTTGTTGGTGATGCGGTTTCGCAGCAGCGTGATACCGTCAGGGGTGGTGGTGAAGCCGATCCCATCGCCGCCGTTCCCGTCGATCGTGCAACCCTTCAGGACCGTGCGGGAGGACGGGTTTTTGACGCCCTGATTTGTGTTATCTACGATCAGCCAGGAATCCAACACCCCCCGAGGCTCATGGACGCCGAGGCCACAATCGCGGGCGATGCAGAACTCGGCGAGGCCGAAGAGCGGCGTTGTGCGGTAACCGTAGGTTGTGGCGCCGATTGCTTCGCAAAAACGCATACGACCGTATTGAAAGTAATAGCCCCAGTTAAAGCCGGAATGACCGGCGTTGGTGACTTTGATATGATCCAGCAGCCAGTCATACACGACGACGGTGTCCTTGTAGACGCCATAAGAGGCGGGGGTAACGAAGTGCAGATAGGCGAGTGTCCAGTCGTGAGCCCCGCTGATCATTATTCCGTTGCAGTTGGAGTTGCAGTAGAAGTACGCATGATCGGGGCCTCGGTTGTTAAAGTCGACACCCTGGAGCGTAATATTATTGGCGGCGAGGGCGCTGCTGATCAACAGGCCGGAAGGGGCAGCCGAGGTGTCGGTGGTGGTGGTGGTGGTTCCCCCGTCAGGAGTGACGGTGTCGCCGGAACTGAAGGCGCCCGAAACGATTTCGCCCATCACGTAATTGTCAGTAGCGACGGCGGCGATTCGCATCGATCCGGTTTGGGTTTGGTTCTCCAGCAGATCGCCGGGGTCGATGTTGGTCGTGGAAACCACGCCCATCTTAATGAGCGTATCGAGGTACTCATTCGTCGGGGGGTCCGGTGCGTTGATAGCGAGGATCGTGTCGTTTTCGCCCGCGGCGGCGATGGCCCGCTGAACACCGACCGGCCCGCCCCAGGCGTTGGCCCGCGAGAGGCCGTCGTTAGCGTGCCTGCCTTCATAGTCAAGCCCCAGTTCCACATAATAGTCGGTCATGCCAGGCCCTCGATCACGTCAGGTACGGCCGTAGTCTTGGTAGCCTCGACCCGTAAAGCCTCGATCGACTCGGCCCGTATGGCCTCGATGATCTTGGCTTTATCCTCGGCGGCCCTGGCCCGGATCGCCGCGATATCCTCAGCGGCCTTGGACTCAATAACCTCGACCGCCTTGGCCCGCATAGCCTCGATAGCCTTGGCCTCGACGGCCTCGGCCTTGACGGATGCGACGGCCACGGCTGCGATTTCACCGCGAACGCCCCTGCCGACCCGTCGCGGTTCGTCGTCGCCATCGAAGACCATCTGCGACTGTTGGCAGCGGTCGCACATGGAGCCTGGATGCACCAAGCGGTTGGTGAGGTTGCAGCCGATGTAGTGGACCGCCTCGTCAATGTTCAGCGGCGTAAGCGGTTCGGCGGCGGCCAAGTTGCAGTTGAGGATGGCTCGCATTTCTATCCTCTCAAGACGCTGAAGATCGCCCGGCCGCGATGATCGACGATGTCGTCGAGGTCGTAGGCGCCGGCGGCGGTGGTGATGGCGGCTAACGGGATGTGGGCCGTGGTCGCCGGGTTGGGGAAGCCGGTGGTATTGACGATGAGGTCGCCGTCGGCCTCGAGGTAGATGTAGTTGGTCGCGTCGTCGGTTAACGCCTGGGCGCCGGCGGCGGCGAAGGTGCGTTCGTTCGAAGCGTCCTGGAACCGGCCGGCGGTGACGCCGAACAGCAACGCGCCGGCGTCGTCTTTATACACACGCAACGCCGCGGCGGTTGTTAGCAGAATACGATCGAGCCAGTCGGAGCGCCGGAGCTTGTTGTGATAGTGAGGCGACTCGCCGATGGTCATGTGAGGGATGCCGGAATCTCCGGTCCCGCCGGAGAGGGCTTCGAGTGCGGAGTCGGTTGGGTACGATTCAGCCATTAGGATTGTCCTTCGTCATCGAGGCTTAACGTCCAGGTAAACGTAACGTACTGCCCGTCGAACGCCGTCGGGCGAGGGGGGCCGGGGGGTGCGGGGACGCCGGCGAGTTCGACCGCGACGATCGCCGCGGCGGCCGGGGGCGCCTGGTTACCGGCGACGTCGGAACCGACCACGGCCAGTAGATGCAGCCCGTCCGGTAGCGGCGGAGTGACGATCGTCAAGAGCCCCACGCCCATGCCGTCGGGGCCGAGGCCGCCGGAGCCGCCGCCGTCGCCGACGCCGCCGAGTCCGATCCCGTCGACGCCGTCGCCGTCGGCGGCCAGCCCGTCGCCGACTTTGCCGACGCCGTCGGGCCAGGCGGCGATCGGGGAGGGGTTGATCGGCGAGGCGTAATCGATGGCGCCGGTGCGATCGTCGCCGAACAGATCGTACGTACTCCCCACCACCAGCGTCTGCTGCTGGGCGACGGATACTTCGGCTTGTGATTGAGCGACGATCATTCTTTTTGCCTAACAACGCCTACCAGCGTCTAAATACGCCTCACACGACGGCCGCTTCGCGGTCGCTATCCAAAATCAGGTCGGTCTGGTAATCCTCCGGCCGCAGGCGGAAGATGCGGCGGACGATACGAGGGTGCGTCTTGGCCGGGCCGGCGTTGTTGCTGAGATCGACGTCGATACCGTCGATCCGCGTGATGCGGGCGCCGAGGGTGTATTCGGGAGCGATCCATTCGAGCGTCATGGAAGCTTCGATCAGGCGGCGCTCGTTGAGATCCTGGAGCTGCACGCCCTCGTCAGCAAGTATTTTGGCGGCTGCGGTCTTATCGTCGTCGGTCGCGTCGGCGGTCGTTTCGTCGGCGGCGATCCCCGAGCTACTGAAGCGGCTCGATGAGCAGCGGGTGCGGACCTGGGCGAGGGAGCCGCGATCGAACCAGGCGGCCGTCGGCCACGCGGTGCCGCCGGT
>CBDVCA010000224.1:0-4262 GCA_965372365.1 uncultured bacterium | reverse complement strand
CAAAGCGGCGTCGCGGCCGCCGCACTCCATAGCGACTGTCTCCCCAGCCGAGCTATGCCCCCCCCCTTCACACTTCCTTTCGGATTCTCCCTTTTCCCTGATACAATCGCTTCTTGGCGGCGTCTTGGCTTTTGAAACGCGAGCGTTATGGATTCGATCGACCCTGAAGTACTGAGCCGTTGGTTTACAGCGTATGCACCGCGACTGGTGCTGTACGCGCGGCAGTGGCTGGCGCCGGCGGTGGCTGAGGACGTTGTGCAGGAGGTGTTCATCCGGCTGATGCGGCAGGACGCGGCTCCGGACAACGTCAAAGCCTGGCTGTTCCGCTCGGTTCGTAACGCGGCGATCTCGGGGCTGCGATCGCACCTGAGGCGCCGTCGACGCGAACGAAACCGGGCGGCGGCGCGTGTGGAATGGTTCGAGCCGCGAAGCGACGACATGATCGACGCCCGGGCGGCTCAAGAGATGCTCGAAGAGATCGACGCGCCCCTTCGTGAGATCATCATGCTGCGCATCTGGGGACAGATGTCACTACGGGAGATCGGCGACGTAACCGACCTGTCGCCGGCGACGGTGATGAGGCGATATCGCCAAGGGTTGGCGATTGTACGGAAACGATTGGAGTCATCATGTCGAACGAGCAACGACTGACGCGATCTGAACGGGAGTTGGAACTGGCCCTGGCGGGTCTGCGTCCGGCGGCGATCGAACTGAGCCGCGACCGGTTGATGTTCCTGGCCGGGCGGAATTCGCGAGGACCGAGCCGCTACGTCTGGCCGGCGGTCGCCGCGATGCTGGCGGCGTGCCTGGTGCTTTCGCTGGCGATCAGTCCCCCGCCGCGGCAGGTCGAGCACATCGTGTACGTTTCGGCCCCGGCCCCCGCCCCGACGGTTGAGACGGCGGCCACACAGCCGGAAGCGTCGCCGACCGGGGGCATGAGCTACCTGGCCGCGAGGCGTATTCTGGCCGATGGCGGCGATGCGGCCGAGGCGTTGGCTTCGGGCGCAGGCCGCGACTACCGGCGAGGCGAGAGGACGAAACCGTCGTCGCCAGTGACTCTGTTCTTCATGGAACTGCTAACTGAGAATTGAGGATACCAATGAGGAAGCGACTCATCATCATAGCGGCCGCGGCAGTGATTGCCGTGGCCAGCGTAACGGCCGACGCGGCCGGAGGCCAGAAGACCGACGAGATCCAGACCACGATCATGACCATCCGCCCGGCCCCCGAGCCCGATCCGGCTCTGCAGTTCCGCCTGGAGCCGGATCTACTGCTGGAACAAACCGAAGGCAATGCGGCCGATGCGTACAAGTTGATCTTCAAGGCGACCGAAGGTAAGCGCCTCGATTCCGAGTTCTTCGACCCGATCAACGAATGGCTGGAGGCGCCGGGCGAACCATTACCGGCCGATGAGGTCCGCACGATGCTGGCCGCTCTGCCCATGGCCGAGCTTCGCCGCGCGTCTCGTATGGAGCGATGCGATTGGAATTTGCTTTTCCGAAGGGACGCCATATACGCCCAACTGCCCCCCTTGGGACACATGAGGAACCTCGCCAAAGCGACGGCGATTCAGGCCCGAATGCTTGCGGAGGCCGGCGATTTCGACGCGGCGATCGACAGCCTTCAAACCGGGTTCTCGATGGCCCGACATGCGGCCGCGTCGCCCCATCTGATCAGCAAGCTTGTCGGCGTGGCGATCGCGTCGATCATGCTGGAGGAAGTTCAGCACATGGCCGCCATGGGCGGCTCGCCGAATATGTACTGGGCGCTGGCGGCGTTGCCCCGACCGTTCATTGACTGGCACGACGCGCTCCAGGGGGAGGGGGCGTTCCTCTACACGCACGCCCTCCGGCTGCGTCCCGGCGAGCGGGAGAAGCTCACCGGAGCAGAATGGACCGAGGAAATGCGCAAGTTCGCCGCGTCCCTGCACGAGTTGGGCGCTGAGCTCCAAGGCGCTGAGCTCCAAATCGATGGTCTGGCTAGCGCCGGGGGGCCGCTGGGGCTCACCGTGTGGTGCCTGCTATACTACGGGCCGGCCAAGGAGTACCTGGCCGACCACGGTCGCACGGCCGAGCAGATCGAAGCGATGTCGGTGGCGCAGGCGGTGGGGTTGTACCTGTTTGAGGAATTCGATCATTGGCGCGACGAGATGCTCAAGTGGATGTACCTCCCCTACTGGCAAGCTCACGAGTACATCGGCGAAGCGGACAAGGCGTTACGCAACCTGAAGAGCGACCCCCTGGCGGCGGTGCTTCCCAGACTCCTGTTGTATAACATCGGCAGGGCGTTTCTTCATGATTTTCGCCTGCGTCGCCATATCGCCGCGCTGCAATGCATTGAGGCCATCCGTATGTACGCCGCGGCCCACGAGGGCCGGTTGCCGGCGAAGCTCAGCGACATCCGCGCCGTCCCGCTTCCGCTGAATCCGGTCACCGGTGAACCGTTCGGCTATCGCGTCGATGGCGACAAAGCCAGCCTCGACGCCCCGGCGCCGGCAGGATATCAGCTACGAGACAGCCGGCTTTATGAGATCACGCTGACCCAATAGACCCCGGCGAAGGAGGCCGATACCCATGAGACAGTACGCTATGACGTTCATCACAATCGCCCTGCTGACAGCCGCGACGCCTGCGGAGACCGCCACCGACGCGGCCAGAGGAAAGGCTATCGCCGAGACGATCGCTCCGATGCTCGACAACCAGACGTTCGCGGTCATTCGGATCGATATTGCGAAGATCCAGTTCGCCCAAATCGCCGAATGGTTCAAGCACCTGACAGGGTTTGAGGCGTCCAATGACATCTTCTGGACAACTCGCGTGGGGCAATTTGAAGTGTGGAAGGACAGGCTCCTGGCCAGCGGAGCCAAGGAAGTCTACCTGCCGGTGAGCCCCGCTGACTTCCCGCGCTTCCTGCCCACGTTGGTGGTTCCCGTTCCGGCCGGAGCCGACGCCGAAGCGATCTTGAAAGCGATCCGCACCCGGATCGACGGCAAGCCCGGCGTCGAGCACGGGACCTACGCCCACGGCGTCAGCGGCATTGAAGGCCGGTTCGTCGTCGCGGCTGTGCACGAATCAAGGTATCGCCAAGTTGCGTCCGCCAAGTCGCTGGCGCGTCCGGAACTGGCCGCGGCGTTCGCCGAGATCGCCGGCAAGGCCATCCAACTGGTTCTGATTCCCAGCGACGAACACCGCCGCATCATCGCCGAAACGTTGCCGCAATTACCAACGCCGTTTCCACCCGACGCCGCGACAGTGCTGACTCGGGGCGTTCGTTGGGCGAGCGTGGGAGTCACTCAGCCGCCTGACCCGTCGGCGGCTTTGGTCATTCAGTCGGCCGATGCCGAAGCGGCCAATGCGTTCGCCGAACTGTTCAATTCGGCCATTGCTCTGATGGTCGCCAGAGCCCACGCGGAAGGAGTACCGGATCCCGAGAAACTCGCCGCTTTCATCACGCCGACCGTCCGGGGCGACCAACTGGTCGTGGAGTGGAACCAGGCGACAATATCTCGGATGATGGAACTCGCGACGAGCCCGGCGATGAAACGCGCGCAGAAAGAGACCCATCTTCAGGTGGCGCAGGGCCACATGCGAGCGATCGTAACCGGTGTTCTCAACTACGCCCATGATCACAAGCATCAGACGCCCCCACACCTTGAAGAACTCCTGGCGGCGGGGACGGAGACTTCTATCTATATCCTGCCAAGGGCTCTGGCCAGCCCGCTCACCGGCAGAAGATCTTACGTCTATATCCGCCCGCCCAAACTGAGCGAGGTGGCCCGGCCGGAGCGGTTCATCGTGGTGTACGAAGACGCCAAGAACCATGACATGGACAGGACCGTCGCCGGGTTCCTGGACGGTCACGCAGAGTTGGCCAAGCCCGAACTCTTTGACGCGAGGCTTGCAGAGTCCAGGAAACTGTCGGCCGAAGCCTACGGTGACGGAGGCGGCAAAGCGAAGTAGACGGTTCAATTGCACATTTCGGGGAGGGTGTTCCGACGAGACCGATTGCTGACTAGCCCCCCGCAGTGCGGGGGGTCGAAAGGCGTGTGGACTCGCAATCTTCCGACCGAACTCTCGGTTTCGGCCGATCAGGATCAGATCCACAACGGGATACCATCGGTCCACCAACCCCCTGCACTGCAGGGGGCTAGTAACGGCAAGCAGTCGGCCGAAGCCCACGGTGACGAAAACGGCGACGCCAAGTAAGCCCGGCGACGCTCACGCCTTCGGCTTGGTCGCCTGGATCGTCGCCGAGCAGACGTA
>CBDVCA010000223.1:0-4389 GCA_965372365.1 uncultured bacterium | reverse complement strand
GGCGCGGTCGAGGGCGGCGAGCAATTCGTCGCGGCTGAACAAGCCTCGCAGACGGATCGGCTCGCCAACGGCCGGGCCGTAGATTAGCGTTACCGGTGGGCCTGGCTCGCCCAATTGCTTGACCAGCACGATGTTGGCCGGGTAATCGCGCTGTGTGGTGTCGGCGACGAACGCCACAACGCCCCGTTCGGCCAAGGCCGCGGCGGTGGCCGTGCGGTTGTAGACTCTCAGGTCCAGAATCTTGCAGATCGTGCAGGTGTCGGCCGTGAACTTGACCAGCACCACTTCTCCGGTCGCGGCCGCTGCGTCCACAGCCGCGGCGTCGAACGGTCGCCACGGAATCGCCGACGCCGCCGGTCGCGGCAGCATCGAGGCGCCGGCGACCACGGCGATGACCATCGCCACGACGCGCACGGTCCGACGTTTGACGGCCGGGGTATTGAAGTTCACCCACGTGCCGGCCATCCACAGGCACGCGCCGAACACCACCGCGTAGGCCGTCACCCAGCCGACCCACGCAACGCTTCCCAGCGTCGAGATCAGCCATACGGCGACCAGTAGAAGGATGAACGCCATCCCTTGCTTGAGGCGCTCCATCCAGATCCCGGGCTTGGGCAAACGTTTGAGCAAACCCGGGAAGCCGGCCAGAATCGCGTGCGGCGCCGCCATTCCAACGCCTAACGCCGCGAACACCGCTCCGCTCGCCCAGGCCGGCCTGCCCTGCGACCATCCGAACACCGCCGCCAGCACCGGCCCGCTGCAGGGGGTGGCCAGAACCGCCGTGACGAAACCCATGCCGATCGATCCGAGATGCCCCTGTCGCGGGGCTCCGCCGGCGAGGGAGCCGCCGACAACGAGGGTGAACACATTGAACAGCCACAATGCCGATCCCACCAGCAGCAGGGCCATCGCGATGATGAAGGCGGGGATCTTGAACGGTTCGTTGAGGTTGAACACGCTTCCGGAAGTGACCCGGGCGATCATGCTGATTGCGCCGCCGAGCAGGAAGAATGACAGTATACCGGCCGCGTAGGCGGTTCCCAGCGTGATGCTTCGCCGTCGCGATTGACGGGCCTGTTGCAGCAGGCTCATGATCTTGATGGGGATCACCGGCAGCACGCACGGCATCACGTTCAACGTCACCCCGGCCGCCAGGGCCAGCGCCAGAGCCATCCAGGTGGTCAGATCAGCGCCCGGCGCGCCGGCCGAAACGGTCGCGGCCTTCGTTCCCGGCTCGCTCGGCGCCTGCGTGCGCCATTGGGCGGCGGTCTTCAATCCGGTCGGTCTGGCCGGGTAGGCCTCCGGGTCGGCGGCAATCGGCGTCGGTCCCACCTGTACCGTGATCACCACCCGCTCCTCGGCGTCATAGCAGCCGGCGGTGTCGCAGGTTTGCCCGGTCAGTGTGATCTGAATGTCCCCGGAGTCGGCGCCGGGCTTGTCGGGAACGGTGATCGGGACGTAGAAGACGACAGTATTGTCGTAGGTGAGGTTGCTGTCTACGATTCCTGCGATGTCGATGGTATGCCACTGCGGACGGGGGTACATCGTCTGGCCTGCCGACCACTCGCCGGCGGTGGCGACGATCTCCAGCGGCCGCGGCGTCGATAGTTTGCCTCGGGGGGCCGGGCTGTACAGCCACACACCTTCGCGGATCTTGGCTTTCACGGCGACATGGAACGTCTGGCCCGGGACAACCGTTGTATGGGAGGCGACCGCCGAGACGGTGACGAGGGGTGAATCGGCGCCCAACGGGATGTCCAGCGAAAAGCTCTGGCTCGCCGCCGGCGTCGCGACGGCTGCGATGATCGCAATCGACAGAACAACAGAACGGACCGATCCATAACGCATGGTGTTCTCCACGTTCATAACCTCGTACCGAATCATAGGCTCGGACATTCGGTTCTTCTCTACTCTTACGTCGGCCATCGTGGCCTTGTTGTCTGAACCTGCCGGCGACAGATGCGGAATTCGCGAGAACTCGGCAATTATCTTGCAAGGCGGTATCGCCAGTGTTAAATTGAGTGTCAATAGATACGCTCGGCTGAAGTGTTGTATCTGCTTGGCCGGGCATACGTAACGTGAAGGATCGATGGCCGGGCCTTGACTTCTGCATCGATATAAGATGTGTATTGGCAAGGGCTTGGTAGTTCGGTCTGGAATGGGTGGCCCAGGCGGATATCGCGTGTCGGCCGCCAGACTAGCGCCGTTAGGCCGCGATGGTGCGGCTGGATCGGCAGCGCCGCCCCGCATAGCGGGGAACCTTTGGGATGTAGACGCGAAAGGGCGTTGTGGGTCCGGACGGTGTTTGATCGCCCGTGTGGGCGAGGCCTTCGGGTCATATAGTTGAAGCGAATCAGTCAATCGGTAACGGCGATGATGAAGTTTGACGCTATGCATTTGTTCCGGGCCGCTTGGGGCTATAAGAGGCGCCCCATAGGGGTCGGTTTATATCTTCTGTCGGCGCATAGGCCTTAAGCGTCTTATTGTCATATAGTTACATTCCGACTGATTTCGACTCAACGTTCTCGAAGGTTTCGGCACGCGCGTGTCTCAGTGGTCTGGCGACGGTACACGCACTCCGGCTGCGTCCTCCCGGAAAGGATGCGCCATGTTCACACCCAGCATACTGGCGGCAATCTCCACGGGTGAAGGTATAGCGGCGGTGGTTTCGTTTGTCGTTGGCGTCATTGTCACAGGGATATACGTTCTCGCTCAGAGGAAACACCGTCGAGCCCAGGCCCAGACCGAGGCGGAGGCGATTATCACAGCCGCCAAGGCCGAGGCCGCCAACATCACCCGGCAAGCCGAGATTGAAGCGAAGGACGAGTACCTGCGCCGACGCGAGGCCTTCGATCGAGACACCGCCGAAAGCCGCAAAGAGCTGCACGCCGAAGAACGCCGACTGGCTAAGCGCGAGGATCTGATCGACCAGAAGATGGAAACGATTACGGTCAAGGAGCGTGCGGTGGAAGTCACCGAGCGAGCCGTGGCGGAGAAGGAACGTGGGCTGATGGAGAAGGATCGCCAACTTGGCGATTTGATGGATCGGCAGAAAGAGGAACTGCTCAAGATCTCTCGCATGAGCATGGAAGATGCTCGGTCGGTTCTGCTCGATCAGATCGAAGGCGAAGTGGAGCAGGACGCTAACCTGTTGATCGAGCGAAAGGTGAACGAGGCGAAGGAGACGGCCGAGGAGGAGGCTCGCGAGATCGTCACCACCGCCATTCAGCGGTACGCCGCGGCGATGACCAGCGAGTCGACCGTGTCGGCGGTCGACATCCCCAGCGACGACATGAAGGGCCGAGTCATCGGACGCGAGGGTCGCAATATCCGGGCGTTCGAGAAGGCCACCGGCGTGGACGTTATCGTCGACGACACCCCCGGCGTGGTCATCGTCAGCGCCTTCGATCCGGTCCGTCGCGAGATCGCTCGCCTCTGTCTCGAACGGTTGATCCAGGACGGGCGGATCCACCCGGCCAGGATTGAAGAGGTGGCCGCCGAAACGGAGAAAGAGGTCAGCCGTCAGATCATTGAAGCGGGTAAGAAGGCCTGCATCGAGACCAACATCCGCAGCCTGCACGGCAAGTTGAGCCAACTGCTGGGCCGGCTGCATTTCCGCACCAGCTACGGGCAGAATGTTCTGCGTCACAGTATTGAAGTTGCGTATCTCAGCCAGATGATCGCCGAAGACCTTGGCCTCGACGGCGAACTCGCCCGCCGGGCCGGACTGCTGCACGATATCGGAAAGGCCGTCGACCACGAAGTCGAGGGCGGGCATCCCCGGATCGGCGCCGATCTTCTCAAGCGGTACAACGAGAATCCCGTCGTGGTCAACGCCGCCGCCGGCCATCACGGTGAAGGCGAGAACCACGATCTGTATACCGCCATCGTCACGGCGGCCGACGCCATCTCGGCCTCTCGCCCCGGCGCCCGGCGCGAGACCTTGGATCGGTACATCAAGCGTCTGGAGAAGCTTGAGGAAATCGCCACCGGCTTCGAAGGCGTCAAGCAGGCCTACGCCATTCAGGCCGGTCGCGAGATTCGCGTGATCGTCGACGCCCAGAGCGTCGATGACCGCTTGGCCACCAAGGCGGCGCGAGACATCGCCAAGAAGATCGAAGAAGAAATGACCTACCCCGGCGAGATCAAGGTCACGCTGATTCGCGAGACGCGCTGTGTGGAGTACGCTCGGTAGGGAACGGCGAATATCGAATAGCCAACACGGAATTTCGAATGTCCAAGTAACGGCGACAGCAACGGCAACAACAAACAGCAACGGCTGATGACCTGCTACGGTCGATGGCTGTTGTCGTTGCTGTTGTCGTTGCTGTCGCCGTTGCTGTCGCCGTTGCTGTCGCCGTTGCTGTCGCCGTTGCTGTCGCCGTTGCT
>CBDVCA010000222.1:0-4432 GCA_965372365.1 uncultured bacterium | reverse complement strand
ACATCACCGGCGCGGCGTCATAACACCACATTATCCCTGGGACAGAGTACTAGTCACCGCAGACTCTTGGCCACGAAGAACCCACGCTCATCCGTCGTGAACCGGAATATAGAAATAAAAAGGGTCTGAAGCGTGCCCGTTACGCCTGTAGAACCGGGTAGCTGGCTCCGCCGGAGGTGAAGATGGCGACGCGGCGGCTTCCGGAACCGAGCAATCGCTCGGCGGCCTCGATGGCTTCGGCGACGTCGGCGTACATCGGCAGGCCGGGGAACTTCTGCCCGCGACGGAGGATCTCGGGGGCGACCATGAGAATCGGATTGCGATACAATGTTTCGGCGGCGATCTGAATGAAGAACAGCGCCTCGGGGTGAGCGCCCTGAATGAACCGTCGCGCCATCGACACAACGCCCTTGACGCCGATCCATCGGAGAATCCGTCGGATCCACGTCGGGGAGACGGGACAGCGAATCTCATCCATGTTCATACCGGCCGGACAACGCGCCAGGACGATAATCACACCGTTGGGGCGGACGGCGGAGGCGGTGTTGGGGATGCACTTGAAGGACTGCCACAGGTCGTAGTCGCGGGGCCAGGCGTTGGTGATCAGAATGTCCGCCGGAGCGTCCACCACGATCCCGGCGGCGGCGGCGCATTGCTTGGCCAGCATCTGCTGACCGGAGCGGAGATCCCCGGCGGCCATCGCCGACGGCAGATCGTTCTCGTCGAGCACGTACTGCACCGCGAAGGTGCGCCCGTCGCAGGCGTCGACTAACTCGCCGGCCGCGTCGATCATTCGACGCATGACGTTGGTCGCGCCGTCCTGGCCGACCATCACCGTACCGGCTCGCTTGGGCAGGCCGGAGTTGTGAAGCCGCGAGATCGTCTCCAGGGACGCCATTCCGATGGCGAGCATCTTGGCCCCGCCGCCGAATCCGGCCTGCAGGTGCGGGCTGACCGAGGTGACGACAATTCGAAGGTCGGCCTCCATACACCGGCGGTCAATGCAGATTGGAACCCGCCCGGACCCCTCGGGCTCGGGCACATCGCCGATTCGCACATGATCGTCAGCGTCGGAGGCGTCGTTGCATCGCCAGGCGAAACGGTCGGCCCAGGGGCCTATCTTCTCGGCGACCTGCTCGGCCGTCATCGCCGGGTGCATCCCCGTTGCCAACAGCACCTCCACGCGATCGTCGCCGATACCGGCGTGGGTGATCTCGCGGCCGATAATCGGCAGAATCTCGCACAGCGGACTGTGCCGCGTGAGATCCTCCACCACAATGCAGATTCGCCCTTGGGGGCCCAGGCCCTTGAGCAACTCCGGCAGCGCCGGGGCGCCTTCAGGGCGGGTCAACGACTTGGCCATACGGTCGGACCAATCGGGCGCCGCCGGCGGCACGCTGGGAGCGGCCACGTGGGAAATCGACCAGTGCTCCGGTAACTCCAGAAGCAACTCGCCTTCACCCCAGGGAACAGCGCACTGTGGCATAGAAATGAAACCTCAATAAGTCAGCCGGGCAGATACCCGACAATCACGTTATACACACCCAGCGGCTCACGGTGGACATCAAAGTCGGTGAACCCGGCTTGGCCCATCAGCCCGCTCAGTTCGGCGGCGCTGCGATGAATCATGTTCAACCCGAGCACCCGCCTGAAGAACCGATCGTTTCCGTGCCGGAGCGAGATGTCGTTGAAGACGATCGACGACCCGGCCGGCATCACCGCCGCGACGCTGGAGGCGATGTCAACGATCTGCTCGTC
This sequence comes from uncultured bacterium, assembly GCA_965372365.1. Lineage (GTDB taxonomy): Bacteria > Planctomycetota > Phycisphaerae > SM23-33 > FEN-1343 > CBDVCA01. The sequence goes on along the minus strand of CBDVCA010000222.1, from coordinate 2,674 downwards.
GGTCAGGTACTCGCAGATTCCTATCATCTTCACCACTGCCGGCGGATTATCCAGCATCTTTCGAACATCGCGGACATCCCCATGGACAAACCGCACCTGGTCGGAGAGCCCGTATTGGGCGGCCAGCTCCCGTCCATACTCGAAAGAATCGGCGTTCAGGTCGACCAGCGTAGCCTCGCTGAGTGTGTCGGCGTCGGCCATCGCTCGCATGACGATGTGACCGGGCCCGGCGCCAAGGCACAGCACATGCACCGGCGACTCGCCCTTGTTGATCAGATCGCGAATCAGTCCCGACCCCAAACGCAGCCGGTTTCGAAGGGCCATGCCCATCTTCCCGGCGCTGACGAGGATCTTGTCGGCCAGTTGAGGGGGGTCGCCTTCGTAGTTGATCACCATGCTGCGCCAGCCGCCGGGATCGACCCAATTCGCGCTGGCCAGTTCACTTTTACCGTACCGCAACAGGCCACGTAACCACTTAGCGGGCAAGTAATTGGCCAATGGGTCGATAATCGCACGCTTGGTCATCGCCCGCAACGGGCCTAACCGTTCGAAAGACTCATTCATCTGCTCACCTCGCATTCCCGGCGATGTGGGTCCCCCATCACCACCGGAGGTAAGTATATCGACCGATTCACGTCCGGACCACTGCCGGTCACGTTGTTTACCCGCGCGATGCTTGAGAAGCTTCGAAGGCACCAAGACCATAACTCCTGTAAATACAACACCCTAAGGTGTTCACCTGTCGGATGAATCCTAAAGAAAAGCCGCTTGTACAGTCGATACGCTTTGTGAAACGAATACCGTCAACGAGGGCTGTTCAGATGACAAAACGCCAGATCATAGATGAGATTATCCTGCTCAATCGTACCGCGAAGCCGCAGTTTCTCGCCCAGTTCAACTGCGACGAGCTGGACGCTTATCTCAGACATCTCCAACTGGCCCAGACGCCGCGACTGACCGCCACGCAGGGTCAATACGCCAAGTATTTCGAGAATGTTCCCGCGTTCAAAGCCGCCGAGAGCGTCCCGAGCAGCGCAAGTTCTGTCCAGGACAACCGCCAAAGCGATTTTCCGATCGACGAGCCGGAAATTCGTTTCGACCTGGTCGAGGTCGAAGAGCCGACACTGTTCGATGACGAACTGGAAGCCGGCCCCGACGCCTCAGGCATTACGGTGGCCGCATCGGAGCACGATCGCAACGATCAGATCTGACCGAGGGATACCGCCGCCCCCGCATCCGCCGCCCCCGGCGACCTCGAAACATCGACGCCGTCGAAGGGGATTTTTTCGGCCGAATCCGCAAACAACACGTTGACAATCTTCAGCGAGCCCTTATATTGGTCGATCTGCCTGCTGGTAAGACCTTGATGACATGACGATAAGGTCTCCGGGCGGCATACGGTTTGGAGCTGTAGCTCAATTGGTTAGAGTACCGGACTGTCGATCCGGTGGTTGCGGGTTCGATTCCCGTCGGCTCCGTTCGGACGAAAAAAAAAGCCCTGCATGAGCGGGGCTTTTTTCGTGCGCCAATCATCGGGGTCGACCGCCAGCGCCAAACATCCGCGGCCGAACAAACTCAACTCGTCGGGGGCTCCCACAGATGCACGTACCGGCTGTCTTTCCAGCCGTGACTGAGAATTCCCACGCGGCCGTCGCCAAGATCGATGATCCTCGCGCCGTCGTGATGCTCGAAGCGATCGTCCAACACATGCTGAGTCCACGTCCGCCCCTCCGGATCGGCCTGTTTGTAGACAAGCATGCGGCATCGCGAGCGATAGGGACTGAAAGGATCATGCTCGCCGCAGATGATTGAGCCGATCGCAGCAGGAACAGCTTTTTCAACGGGCCGTTAGGGGCGAAAGAGTTGTAGCTCGCCGCGGCGAGAACCGTGATGTATCCCCCCCGATACAAGCCCCCAACAGGGGCGACACGGATACCGTATGGCCACGGGGTGTCGCCTCTATCGGGGCTTGGGGCGCTATGGGGCGGACCCAACCTCGCCGCGGCGAGCTACAAATCTGTCGGCCATGCGGGCCTGAACGGCAGATTCACTTGCGCGATCGAACCCAATCCCAAGCACGTTCTTGCATCATGGCCGAACAAATACCCGCCACCATTTCGGGATGAGAGCCCGATTATTGAAGAAAAACTGTGAACGGTTACCCAGATCTTCACGGGGGTAAGGCGACGAGCCTCGAAGTGCCCTACGCCCTCGCCCATGGCTGCCACGTAACCCAAGGGTCGGCTCGGGCCTTCGGGGCCGATCTCGCCCGGGCGCTGAAGGCTTACGTCGAAACGACGGCCTGACCGAGGCCGCGTCGAGTAGACATTCCCGCAGGCCGAATGTCCTCATCGGAGTGTATCGCCCATGGAGTTCCCTGTAACCACATTCAGTTACGTAGATTGTGTCGATACCACATCAAGAGGCGTCATCGAGAGTTGCCGTGATCGTCCCGGGAACGAATAATCGCTCAGAGAGAGGTGATAGAGCCCCGACCCAGTGAACGGACTCTGGACGAAGCCAAGGCTCTCCTCTGCCCGCCAAGCGGACCACGTAAGGCCGCGCGGGGAGCTCCTCCGCCTTGGAACGTTTTTGTCGGCGAGAGTGGTTCTCGTCGAGAACTATATCGAAGCGACCTTCGCGTGGCGTCGGAGAGATCCGGCGCCATGTTTTT
>CBDVCA010000221.1:0-4450 GCA_965372365.1 uncultured bacterium | reverse complement strand
CGTTTCTCTTGAAGGTGCCACCCAACAGTATTGCTCGAACGGAGTACCACTTCGCCTTGGATCTGACCGGGGCAACTCCCCACTATCCCCTGGCACACCTCACTTCAGCCACGCGGCCGCTTTCTCGGCGAAGTAGGTGATGATCATGTCGGCGCCGGCGCGTTTGATTCCGCTGAGTACTTCCAGGACGGCGCCGCGTTCGTCCAGCCAGCCGCGTTCGACGGCGGCGCACAGCATGCTGTACTCCCCGCTGACGTGATAGGCCACCAGCGGAGCGTCGCAGGCGGCCCGCACGGTCTGGATCACGTCGAGGTAGGCTCCGGCCGGTTTGACCATGACCATATCGGCCCCTTCGGCCAAGTCCAGTTGGACCTCCGGCCTCGCCTGTCGCGGCGTCAGGGGGTCCATCTGGTAGCCGCGGCGGTCGCCGAAGGTCGGCGGGCTTTCGGCGGCGTCGCGGAAGGGTCCGTACAAGTTGGAGGCGAATTTCACCGCATAGGACAGAATGGGCGTCCGGATCATCCCTTCGGCGTCCAACGCGGCTCGGATGACGCCGACGCGCCCGTCCATCATGTCCGACGGCGCCACCACGTCGGCGCCGGCGCGGGCGTAGGCGACGGCCGTACGGGCCAGCAAATCGAGCGTGGCGTCGTTGTCAACGTCCTTGCTCCCGTCGGGACCGGCGGCGATGGGTCCGCAGTGGCCGTGGTCGGTGTACTCGCACAGGCACACGTCGGCGATCACGAGCATGTCGGGGATCTCTCGCTTGATCTGTGCGGCCGCGCGGGGCACAACGCCGGCGGGATCCCAGGCCCCGGATCCGACAGCGTCCTTCGTATCGGGAATACCGAACAGCAGCACCGCCGGAACCCCCAGGTCGGACCATCGCCTCGCCGTCTCGACGGCCGTATCAACCGAGAACTGATACTGCCCCGGCATCGACGCGATCGGTCGCTGTTGGCCGGAACCTTCGCGTACGAACAGCGGAGCGATCAGATCTCGGCGGTCGAGGCGAACTTCCTGCAGCATCTGTCGAAGCGTGGCGTTGTATCGCAGTCGTCTCATCCGGCGCAACGGGAACTCGTTCATGGCAACCTCGATCCTCTTTGTCCTGTCGACAGGGCCAAGTCGACTCAGCTGCGCGCGACCTGGCGACATCCGACCCATCCACCCGGCAAGATAGCCCCGGCGCCGATGCACGTCAACCCATCGGCCCGCCCCTGCTCCTTCCCCGGCCGCCGTTGTCGTCGACGGTCGGATCGAGTCTCGCCGGTTGCGTTTGGCCCCCTCCGCGACCGAACCCTCGCTTGCGGCTCCGCCGATCGGCGGTATAATCGCAGCAGAGGCCGGCGGCGGTCGGCGGCCGAGGACGATCCGGGGTAATCCCGTATTCAAACAAGGGTATTCCCCTCTTGGGTCGGATATGGGACCGGAGCAGCGGAGGTCGGACGATGGCATCTCGGACGCCGACAGACGACGTGGACAAGATTCTCGATAATCTGAGCGTAACCAACGCCCCCCGGACGCGAGAGAACGTCAAGACGGTCCTGGCGTTCTTCGACCGGCACATGCCGATGCTGCCGTGGGCGACGCGGCTGAGTTTCCTCAAGGCCATGGACCTCCACTCGCCGGTGCGAGTCGACCGGCTGGGCGCCGGGGCGAAGGTCGTGGCGTGGCGCCCGAGGGGCGGCCCCCTGCACGGAACCTTCTACACCGTCGGAGGCGAAGCGCCCCAGCGGATGTCCATGCCGCCGACGACACGCGGCCGCTACCACCAAGCCTACACGTTGCGATGCTCCGTGCAGGTCCTCGCCAGCCGAACCACCGCCTTCATGAACGCCGGCCTCGGAAGCGGCGGCGGCAAACAATACATCATCCCCCGAGCAACGACCGTGCTCAAAGCCCGCGGCCACGAGTAACGATCCGCCGCGATAACGCGGGACGCTATTCCGCCACTCTCGCAGATATCTGCTCGACGAGGAGCTTTGATCGCTGCTGAGCCCGAAGCAAGTCTCTCTCGGTCAACTCCTGTGCTATGAGATCTCGGGGCTCCTGCGCCATTAGGCCGCCGAAGCCAGACGACACGGAGAGCCAGACATAGGCTTCTGTGTCGTCCTGGGGTACGCCCATGCCAATAGCGTACATCGTGCCCAGATTGAACATCGCCTTGGCATGTCCAAGCTCAGCCGCCTTGCGGTACCACTTCACCGCCTCACCGCCGTCCACCGGCACGCCCCTGCCCATGGCGTACGCCAAGCCCAGATCGTGCATCGCTATCGTACCTCCAAGCTCAGCCGATTTGCGGTACCAGTTCACCGCCTCACCGTCGTCCTGGGGTACGCCCTTGCCAGCGGCGTACATCCGGCCCAGACCGAGCATCGCCATAGTATCTCCAAGCTCAGCCGCCTTGCGGTACCAGTTCACCGCCTCACCGTCGTCCTGGGGTACGCCCTTGCCAGTGGCGTACATCAGGCCCAGACCGAGCATCGCCTTGCTATTCCCAAGCTCAGCCGCCTTGCGATACCATTTCCCCGCCTCACGGTGGTCTTGGGGTACGCACTTGCCAGTGGCGTACAGGAAGCCCAGACCGAGCATCGCCTTACTATTCCCTAGCCCAGCCGCCTTGCGAGACCACTTCACCGCCTCACGGTCGTTCTGGCGTACGCCCTTGCCCATGGCGTACGCCGAGCCCAGATTACGCATCGCCCGCGCATTCCCCTTCTCAGCCGCCTTGCGGAACCACTTCACCGCCTCACGGTCGTCCCGGCGTACGCCTTTGCCTGTGGCGTACATCCCACCCATATTGTTCATGGCTGCTGCATGTCCCTGCCCAGCCGCCTTACGATACCACTTCACCGCCTCACGGTCGTCCTGGGGCACACCCCCGCCAGCGGCGTACGCCAAGCCCAGATTGTGCATCGAATCGGCATCCCCCTGCTCAGCCGCCTTGCGAGACCACTTCACCGCCTCACGATCGTCCTGGGGCACACCCACGCCAGCGGCGTACGCCAAGCCCAGATTGTGCATCGCATCGGCATCCCCCTGCTCGGCCGCCTTGCGCAGGGCCTCAGCAGGGGTGTCTGCTCTGGCTTTGGGTGTCGGCGAAACCGGCTTGGCAGGAGGAGCGGCTACGTGAGATGACGTGGGATTCCGCCCTGTCGGTCTCGCGGCATCAGGCTGACGACACCCACCCATCGCCGCCAAGACGACAAGGATAGCGACGATGCCGATAGGGCCTCTGCCCGCCTGCCCGGCGTTGGATAGGAGGCTCTCCGGCATCGCATTGCACTTGGTGTATGGGTAAATCATCGTGATCCCTTTCGATTGACGCTCCCCGCCGCGTTGGCCGCCACGAGTCTACCCTCGACAGGCGCCGGCGGCAAGTCCGCGGGCGTGGGCGAGAGCCTCCGTTCAATCGTCAACCGTCAATCGACAATCCCTCCCCATGCTCGTCGCAGGCGAGGAATTGTTTGACGATCGCCGGGAACGCGATAGAATCGTCGTCGAGGCGTACGAGACTCGTGCAGGCGGCGGACGCTGACAGCCGTGTGTTGTACAGGGAATCGTTCTCGCCCAGAGGAGTTCGGATTTGATCTCAGCCGTTGTCGCCATCGCCATCCAACGGGTCTTGGAGCCGAATATGGTCGCCCACCCAACACACACGCACGATACGCATCGGAACGCCCACGCCGAACCCGGGGCGCCGACCACGCCGGTGGTCGATCCCGTCGAGAAGGCCGGGGCCATCGGGGTCGCCTTCGAAGCCGGCCAACTCGCCCAGTTCGTCTGCATGGGGCGCGAGGGTGTGGAATTGTACGACCGCGACGTCATCGAAGACGACGGAGATAGACGAATTGAAAGCCTCGACCGACCTGCTGGTTTGGAAGGGCGACGCCGACGCCCCCGAGGCCGACCCGCCGCGAATGGACGTCAAATGGGGTTGCATGCACTGGATGCCCCGCAACAACATGTACGCCCATCGCTACCCCGAGCCGCTGGCCCAAGGCCGCACCGCCTGGAGTTGGACGGGTTATTGGAATTGGGACGACGGCCTGACGCCGCGGCACTGGCAATGGTCGACCTACACCGGCCGCCAGAGCGATCTGGACTGGTCGATCAACCAGGTTCGCTGGGCCGCCGGCGCCGGCGACGCCCCCGGAGAGATCACGCTGCGACTGGGGACCGTCACGCCGGATTTCGACACGTACCTCGCCCGTATCGACGACGGCCCCTGGCTCGCCGTCGACGACAGCTTCGTCTGGCCCCTTCGCCAAGGCGTCAACCGCATCGAGTTGCGAATCCGCAATCGCGCCGGCGTCCTGGGCGCCGTCAGCCACATCGAGCTGGGATACACGCCCTGACCCAGCGGCTGCGGCGGCTTGGCGAATCGGCGATGCGTGTCGATACGACGAGCCGCCCGAGGCTCTTCCGTTGCTAGTACTGTCCCTGG
>CBDVCA010000220.1:0-4476 GCA_965372365.1 uncultured bacterium | reverse complement strand
GCCGACCAGCTTGACCAACTGGCGTACGTGCTGCACGGAGGCGTCCATCATCGCCTGTTCTTCTTCGTTCAGTTCGACTTCGATGACTCGTTCGCAGCCGCCGGCGCCGAGGAGGGCGGGGACGCCGACGAAGTAGCCGCCGATGTTGTATTCGGTATCGCAGTAGGCGGCGCAGGGGAGGATTCGCTTCTGGTCGCGGAGGATCGCCTCGGCCATTTGCACGCTGGCCGCGGCCGGGGCGTAAAAGGCGCTGCCGGTCTTGAGCAGGCCGACGATTTCGCCGCCGCCTTTGCGTGTGCGATTGACGATCGCGTCGATCTGATCGGCCGATAGCAACTGGCTGATCGGAATCCCGCCGGCCGATGCGTATCGCGGCAGCGGGACCATATCATCGCCGTGGCCGCCGAGCAGCAGCGCCGAAATATCCTTCACCGAGCAGCCGATCGCCTCGGCCAGAAACGCGCTGAACCGGGCCGTATCGAGGATGCCCGCCTGGCCCAGCACCTGGTTATTGGGCAGCCCCGACGCCTTCGACGCCACCGAAACCATCGCGTCGAGCGGATTGCTCACGACGATCAGCACGGCGTTCGGGGACTGGGCGGCCACCTTCTGCGCCACTTCGGCGACGATTTTCGTATTGGCCGCGATCAGGTCGTCGCGGCTCATCCCCGGCTTACGCGGCAGCCCCGACGTGATAATCACCACGTCGCTATCGGCGGTGTCGGCGTAGTCGGTCGTACCGGTAATCTTCGCGTCGAAGTACTCCACCGGGCTCGCCTCGTACAAATCCAACCCCTTCCCCTGCGGCAGCCCGTCAACGATATCCAACAGCACAATATCCCCCAACTCCCGCTTCGCCGCCCACACCGCACACGTCGCCCCAACGTTTCCCGCGCCAATAATGCTCAACTTCTTCCTGGCAGTGGCCATAGTCCTTTTCCTTCCAATTCGGCTTGGTCATCAATTGTGAAGGGCGGGATTATACGGCAGACCACCGACGGAAGGAAGAGGCGCATCGTAGACACGCGCAGGGGACTGGCTCCGGAGACTCGCTTCAGCGAGGTGGAGGTGCCTGTACCCGGCCCTGTTCCCGCGACAATCAGTGCTGGTGCGCCACATGATCCGGGTACAGGCACCTCTGTCCCGGCAAGCCGGTCCCTCGGAGCCAGTCCCCTGCACGTTTGAGAACCTCCAGAGTCACCGCATCAATCGTGACCATTCTTCCTGGTCTCTTCCGGGAACAGCTCGTATACATGCACAGAATGGAATGCCCCCAAACTGCGACACCCAATCGAGACTCCGAGGAAGAACCCCTAATGGCAAGTCTACGCGAGACACTGACCGACCGCATGAAGGCCTTCTTCGCCGGCGATCCCCGCTTCGTGGACCATGCGCTACAAGTGTTGGGGTATGCCGACCGGATGCGAGCGGTCGAAGGGGGCGATGAGGATGTGGTGACGGCGGCGGCGTTGCTGCATGATGTGGGGATTCCCGAGTCGTTGCGGAAGTACAATTCCGCAGCGGGGAAATACCAGGAAATCGAAGGCCCGCCGATCGCGCAAAAGATTCTCGATGAGGTCGGCCTCGACGCAGCGAGGGTCGACCACGTCTGCGGCATTGTGGCCGACCATCACAGTGGGCGGAATATGGACACGTTGGAGTTCCGCATTCTTTGGGACGCCGACCAACTGGTCAATATCCCCAACGAGCGGCCCAACGATACCGCTGACCAACTCCGGCGGCATATCGAGGCCGTGTTCCGCACGGATACGGGGCGGGCGATTGCGTTGGAGCGGCTTATCAAAGACTGATTGTGGTACACGGCAATGCCGGCGGTGGACCCGCCGAACACTACGGGGCTAACGTATCGGGTTTCACCATTGGCTGTCCGATTTTCCCCGGCTCATCCTCTTTCGGACGGAACGCGTCCATCATTCCATCAGGCCAACTCTTGCTGAGCGTGCGTATACCCGTGGGCGACCAGACGACCACTTCGGGCCGAGGGCTTTTCGGGTCGCGTGACTTGGCCGGGACGAGGAACGTGAGTTCATCGGCCGATCGCCACGCCGGAAGCATTCGAAGATCCTCGTCGAGGTCGGCTTTGGGCTGGACGACCTCGATATTGCCGGTGATGAGCGTGACAATCGCGATCCGCCCATCATCGAGTGGGACCGACGCTTGCTTGCCGTCGGGGCTGATGTCGAAGTAGTTGAACTGCGCCCGGGCAAGGACGGCCGGATCCTGCATTCGCGGTAGTACTCGGGCGACAGTGCCGGCCCGGTTCGGGTCGATCGAGTAGAGTTGCATCGGGCCGACGGCGTCCTCCGGCCCGGCCGGCAATCGCACCTCGTGGGCTGAGAACAGGATGCGGCCATCGTCCAGGCATCTGACCCGCATGTTTTCGGTTGGTGTGACCCATGCGAGTTCCACCGAGTCTGCCGGTTCGGCCAGCGGTTTGCCGCGATCGTCCAACACCTGTTGAGTGAGGATGCCGAGTATTCCGACGTTGTTCCGTATGTCTTCCTGGGCGTCGATGCCCCCTATATACGCCAGTGAGCGGCTGTCCGGCGTCCAGTCCGGGTATCGGGCGGCCCATTTCCGGACGAGCGTCGCGGGGAAAGCCTCGTCCGCCGACAGAACGTAGAGACTGCCGTAATCGACCGTGGCGATAGCGCGGCCATTGGGACTGATCACTACTTCCTCGGTGTCGCCCAGCCCTTCCTGCAACGGGCGCGGTTCACTCAGGGTCCCGCCGGACCACTCGGTCACGCTCACCCGGCGCCAGTGAGGTTTCACGGGATGCACGTTCTCGCCGGGGACGCGATCGCCCAACTCGGCCCTGTGTGTTTCGCGGAGGTACTGACGGATAGCCAGAACATCGCCCTCGGTCAGATCGTGGTCGCGGCGGAGCGAAGCGGTCGCGACGTCCCACTCCTCTCCGGCCATCAATCGGGGTCGAAGTTGATCGGCGTATCCGATCAGCGTCTTGGCCTTCTCGGGGCCGACGATCGCTTCCACGTCCAACCAGTTGGGCGACTCTCGCTTCTGCACCAGGCACAGTCGTTTGGAGTCGCCGAACCATTTGACGAGAAACACCCCCTTGGCCGCGACGGTTGATGAGTCGCCTTTGTCATCGCAGAAACGAAGCTCCTCGTCGATGATCACCGCGGCGGTCTTTCCGTCCGGCGCCCACACGACCAATTGACGGGGGAAGCACCCACACAGGAGGAATGACAGGCACAACGCTACGGCGTATGCGAAACGCTTCATTTGAAGCCCCTTTCCGGTTGTCGGTTAGTTCCAGCGGTGCATCAGGTTAGCGACGAGGTCGGCGGCGACTATGAGCACGACGGCCAGCACCAAGATGGCGAAGTATCGGCGGATCTTGCCGGCGTGCAGGATGTCGCATAGCCAGGCGCCGATTTGGACGCCCAGCGAACTTCCGACCAACAGCGACATCGCGACCCATATATTGACCCGGTCGATCATGCCGTATTTCACGGTCCCGGCCGCGGCTGCGAACAGAACGATCCCCAAGCTCGTCCCGACGGCGTGCTTGGGCGTCAGGCCGACGACGGTCAGCAGCAGGGGCATCATGAGCACGCCGCCGCCGACGCCGAGCAGTCCTGTGAGCAGTCCGACCAGCAGCCCGAGGTAGGCCAGGGCGGGCAGGCTCACCCCTTCCTGGCCGGCCAGGCGGATCCGAATCTTCGGCCCGATCGGTAGCCGCTGGAGGAGGGTCAGCCCCTCGGCGCCATCGTCGCGGCCTCGGTAGACGAACCAGGCCGCGGCCAGCAGCAGGAGGATGTACATGGGGTGCATGATCAGCGTGAACTTCTCCTGATCGCCACCGCAGAGGGTGTTTTCGAGGTAATCGTTGAGCATTCCGCCGAGCATGGCTCCGCACATGGCGCCGCCGGCGATGATGAGCATGGTTTTGAGTGCGACGTTCCCCAGCCGCAGGTGGCGCATGAGCCCCGACGCGCACGTTCCGACGATGCACGCCAGCGACGAGCCCTTGGCCATCGAGTACTCGAACCCGAATACGATGGTCAGCAGGGGTACGATGAGAAATCCCCCGCCGGCGCCGAACAGGCCGGTAAGGACCCCCAGCCCCACGCCCAGGCCAAGCAGAGCGGCGATGAGGGCTGGGTCGAGCATCAGTCGGCTTCCTGGGGGATGTCGGTCAGCGTCGCCTGTCGCTTGCGCCGGCGGGCCCGCTCGAATACATACTCAACGCCCAGCCCCCACAGCAGCGGGATGAGCAAATACATCGAGATCTTCACCCACAGCGGCATGCGGTCACCTCGTGCGGTCGATAGAACATTTTACCTTTACCTATACCTATTGCGCACGCATGTGCGTCAGAGAATACCCTAGCGAATTGGCTACGTTATTGCAACCGGACGGCGTGTTGGGTTCGCTGGGTGCATACGTTCAGATTGTGCCGGAGACTGCCGTTACTAGCCCCCTGCA
>CBDVCA010000219.1:0-4521 GCA_965372365.1 uncultured bacterium | reverse complement strand
GAACGCGTTCGGTCCGGCGACCCCCTGCACTGCAGGGGGCTAGTAACGGCTCGCGTTGCGATATCGTTGCTTATGAGGCCGGTCATGGCTGACCGACCGAGCACCCCGATCGCCCCGGCTGAGGTCACCGGTCGGACGCTGGTCAAGACGGCCGCGGCTCTTGGCGCTGCGACGGTGGTGATCGCGTTTGCGTGCGGGATGGTGTCGCAGTCGGGGTTCAGCCTGCCGGGCGTCGGGTCGGCGTGGACGGGCCGGATGCTTCGGATATCGGCCGCCGGCGTGGTGGGGGCCGGGTTGGCCGTCGCCGGGGCGGCGTTGCAGAGCCTGTTGCGTAACCCGTTGGCCAGCCCCTTCATCCTCGGCATCAGCAGCGGAGCCGGTGTGGGCGTGCTGGTCGGGATGACCGTGTTCTCCGGGTCGATCTGGCTGGGGGCGCCGACGATGGCCGCGGCCGGGGCGATCCTCACCGTCGCGACGGTGTACATGGTCGCCCAACGTCGCGGGCGGCTCGACCCGTACTCGCTGCTGCTGACCGGCGTCATCGTCAATGCGTTCAACGGGGCGATCATGCTGTTCATCTACCTGTACGTGAGCCCCTTCGTCGTCACCAACTACATTTCGTGGGCGATGGGCCTGATTCCCGAGTGGCCCGACCCGGCCCTGCTGGCGGTCACCGCCGGCGTGATCGGCGTCGGCTGGGGCGTGCTGTTCGGCCACGGGCACGCCTTCAACGTCCAGAGCCTCGGCGACGACGTGGCGACCAGTTCCGGCGTCAACGTCCACCGGCTGCGGCTGCTCACGTTCGCCACCGTCAGCATCATGACCGCCGCGGCCGTCGCGCTGGCCGGGCCGGTGGGCTTTGTGGGGCTGATCGTCCCGCACATCTGCCGGCTCATCGTCGGGGTCGACCATCGACGGCTGATCGTCGCGGCCGGGTTCGTCGGGGCGAGCTTCCTGATCGTCGCCGACACCTTCTGCCGATGCACGGTGCTGGAGTTCGGCCTGGAACTGCCCGTCGGTATTATCACGGCGCTGTGCGGAGGCCCGTTCTTCCTGTTCCTGCTGCGGCGGCGGTTTGGGGAGCGAACGCGATGAGCGAAGATCCCGGGGCCATCTTGACCGCCGAGGCGGTTCGCTTCAGCTACGGCGGCGGCCGCGACGTCCTCGCCGGGGTCGACCTCCAATGCCGAGCCGGCCAACTGCTGTGCATCCTCGGACCCAACGGTTCCGGCAAGACCACCTTGCTCAAATGCCTGCTCGGCCTGCTGCGTCCTTCCGGCGGCGCTGTCGTCGGCGACGGAGTCGATCTGCGTCGTCACGGCGCGACGGCCCTGGCCCGCATGATCGGTTACGTGGCCCAGACGACGCTGCCGGCGTTCGACTACACCGTCGAGCAACTGGTGATGATGGGCCGCACGCCGCACATGGGCCGGCTGGGCCTGCCGGGCGATTTGGACCGTCGCGTCACGGCCGCGGCCATGGAGATGACCGGCGTGACCGGATTCGCCGATCGCCCGTTCGACTCTCTCAGCGGCGGCGAGCGCCAGACCGTGATGATTACCCGGGCCCTCGCCCAGCAGCCCAAAGTGATGCTGCTCGATGAGCCGACCAGTTCGCTGGACGTCAAGCACCAGCTCGATATCTACCGCCTCATGGCCAAACTCGCCGGCGAGTGGGGCATGGCGGTCGTGTGCGTCAGCCACGACGTGAACCTCGCGGCCCGCTTCGCCGACCGGCTTGTGCTGCTCCGCGACGGCGCGGTCGCCGCCGCCGGGGCGCCCGCCGAAGTGGTCAACGCCCAGATCCTCTCCGCCGTCTACGACGTACCCGTCCGCCTCGTCGACGCCGGGCTCAACGTACCGATGGTGGTGGCCGAGGAGGCGTGAACGAACGGCGAACGGCGAACGGCAGGCTACAGGCCTCAGGCTTCAGGTACAGCAACGGCGGCTCGCGCCAGATAAGGAAGGTTCATGACGAATTAGTGGGGAGTTGGTTTGACGAGCGCCTGCCGTTACTAGCCCCCCGCAGTGCGGGGGGTCAAGAGACGTGTGAAGCCATCACATGTAGATAGAGCTTCCCTTTCCCTCCGATGGACATCGAGTATACAGCGGGAGCACCATCGGTCCAGCGACCCCCTGCACTGCAGGGGGCTAGTAACGGCAGATCGCCGGCCGTGAGAACGCCCCGATAATCCGTCATGAACCTTCCTTATCTGGCGCGAGCCGCCGTTGCCGTACCTGAAGCCTGAGGTCTGAAGCCTGTAGCCTGCCGTTCTGCCGTTCGCCGGCGCTTGTCCGGGGGGCTTGTCGGCGGTACACTCTGGGCTTTGGATACGATCGACCCCGAACGGCAGGGATTTCAGGTTTCCATGACGATCAACGTAATACATGGTTTGGCCGAATTGTCCCAGCGGCCGACCGGCTGCGTGGTGACGATCGGCAATTTCGACGGCGTCCACCGGGGCCACCAGCGGATTCTCTCGACCGCGCGACGGCTGGCTGACGACGTCGGCGGGCCGGTGGTGGCGGTCAGCTTTCAGCCGTCGCCGGTGCAACTGCTCGCCCCCGATAAGGCGCCCGAGGCGCTGATGCAGATCTCGCAGCGGTGCGACGCCCTCACCGACGCCGGCGCCGATATCGTCCTGCTGCTGCATACCTCGGTCGAACTGCTGGCGATGACCCCCGAGGCCTTCGTGCGTGAGATTCTCGTCGATCGACTCGGCGCCCGCCACGTGGTGGAAGGGGGCAATTTCTTCTTCGGTCACAATCGCGCCGGCAGCGTCGAAACGCTCGCGGCGTTCGGCGAACTGCTCGGCTTCGGCGTCCATGTCGTCGAGGCCGTCACCGTCGACCTGGCCGACGCGACGCACGTGACGGTCTCCAGTTCGCTCACTCGCCGGCTGCTCACCGACGGCCGCGTCGCCGACGCCGCCCGATGCCTGGGCCGGCCCTACAGGCTTTCCGGCGAAGTGGTCCGCGGCCGCGGGCTCGGCCGGCGGCTCGATTATCACACGGCCAATCTCGACTGCGGCCGCCAGCTCATCCCCGCCGACGGCGTCTACGCGGCGCGCGCCGTCTGCGAAGGCCGCACGTATTCGGCGGCCGTCAGTATCGGCACGCGGCCGACCTTCGGCGACCTGGACCGGGCCGTGGAGGCCCACCTGCTGGCCGACCCCGGCGACGTGTACCATTGCCCGATGACGCTGGAGTTCGTCGGGTATATTCGCGAGCAGATCACATTCGATTCGCCCGACCACCTGCGGCTACAAATAGACGAGGACGTCCAACGTGTCCGAGACCAACTCCGCTGAACCGATGACCTATCCCCGGCGAATCTCCGCCCGCCTGCGCCAAAGCGGTTCGATCCTGCTGGTCGCCCACGACCGCCCCGACGGCGACGCCCTCGGCGCGATGATGGCCGTGGCGCTGGCCGCTCGCGCCGCAGGCAAAACCGCACGCGTCGTCTGCGGCGATGTGCCCCGGCATTACCGGTTCCTCGTCGACGGCGAAGACCTCGTCGCCCCCGCCGACGCCCCGGCCGCGGCCGAGCGGTGCGACCGGCTGCTGATCGTCGATACCTGCACGCTCGGTCAGCTCACCGAAGTTCGCGATACGATCGCCTCCCAGTGGCCCAAGCTGATGGTGATGGACCACCACCGCACCAGTCACGACATCGCCCCGATCCGCTGGCTCGACCCCACAGCCGCGGCCGCCGGGGTGATGGCCGCCGAGTTGCTGGCCGATCTCGGCTGGCCGCTGACGGTCGACGTCGCCCGAGCCCTGATGACGGCCGTGTGCTCGGATACCGGCTGGCTGCGATTCTCCAATACCGACAGCCGGGCCTTGGCCGTGGTGGGTCGCTGCATTGACGCCGGGGTCTGCCCCGACGCCCTGTATCGTCAGCTCTACCAGAACGACCGCCCCGAGCGCCTCGCCCTGCTGGGCCGCGCCCTGGCCGGCATGCAACTGCACGCCGACGGCCGCGTGGCGGTGATGACGCTGTCGGCCGACGATTTCGCCGCCGCCGACGCGACGTCCGCCGAGACCGAGAACCTCATCAACGAGCCCATGCGTATCGGCTCGGTCGACGTCTCGATCCTCCTGGCCGCCCACGGCGACGTCATCCGCGGCAGCCTCCGCAGCAAGCCCAGCTCCGCTATCGACGTCGCCGCCGTCGCCGGTCAACTCGGCGGCGGCGGCCACGCTCGCGCCGCCGGCTTCCGACACGCCGGCCCCCTCGACCAAGCCGCCGCCGCCATCCTCGCCGCCGTAGCCGCGGCCATCGGCTGATCGCCCGTCGGCTCGCCCGGGGTCAGCCCGGCAGCGATATGGCCGGTTCAGCCATACGGATCTAATGGACCAGTCCGGTCAGCCCCGTCAGGGGCGAAAGATTTGTAGTATAGCGAACGTTCGCGCCGTTCGTCCAGAGCGTGTGGCAAAGGACTCTGCCGCCATCCGGCCGTCTTATGGAGTGCGGCGGCCACGACGCCGCTTTGGCTCCTCCCGCCGCAGCCAAAGCGGC
>CBDVCA010000218.1:0-4565 GCA_965372365.1 uncultured bacterium | reverse complement strand
TGTTGTTACTTGGACATTGGAAATTCCGTGTTGGATATTCTGCGGTTCGCCGTTCTCCGTTCTCCGTTACTTGGACATTGGAAATTCCGTGTTGGATATTCTGCGGTTCGCCGTTCCCCCGCAGGCCCCGGCGCCGGTTCTACGGAGCCCTGGGCGCCTCTCGCCGACGAAAACCTTCGGGGGAGACGCAGGCGGTGGCCTCGAAGGAGGTCTGTCCGTAGCCGTAGAGTTTCTCAACGATGTGCTTCTTGCGGGCCAACTGCTCGTCGGTCAGGACAATCCGGACATCGGCGTCGCAGCCGGCTTCGGTGCACCCGGAGGCAGGGTCGCTCAGATAGGCGAAGGTCCACAACGCATCGCACTGCAGAACCCCGGCCGCGGCCAGTCGCAGAACCTCGCCATGGACTTGGCGATGTCGCCGGTGGCCGTACTCGCCGTCGGCGCCGTGGGTAAGGCACAGATCCCAGGGCCGGTTGCAGACATGCTGACGGATTCTTCCGCCGATGTCTTTGGAAGGGTCGATCGTCGTCAAGGGGCTGCCGTCGTTGAGGTCGCAGATGACGCCGCGGACGCTCATGTACTCACAGACCCGATGGAATCTCCGACCGCGATCGCTGTCATCGCCGCGGCACAGGCTCAGGACGGTCCAGTCCCAGTGGGGCCGCTGTAGGATCAGGCCGCCACACCAGATGACCTCGTCGTCCGGATGTGCTACGATGACAACGCCCCGCATGATTCCATCTCGTATCCAGATGTCTACGGTCGGGAAACTTGCCCCCACTCGCTTCAACGTATTCATCCTATGCACAGTTGAAGGTCAAGGTCAAGGCCCGCAAGACTCCCCGGCCACCCCGGGTGTGTCTTGCCGGGCGGCGGATTGCGACGTATACTCCATGTGGAGATGGGCTGCGCAGGTTGCTGCGTGGGCAATACCTAACGATAGGGATTGATTGATAATGATGAATGGCGCCGGCATCCGAATTGTCTGTATGGGTCTGCTGATCGTCGGTTTCGTCGGGGGGTGTGAGTCGGTGGCCCCCACGCCGACCGCCGTCGGCGGTGGGGCGCCGGCGGAGGTTTTGGCCAAACTCGGGGTGAGCGGACGCATGGCTCTGATCGAATTCGGCGTGATCGGCTGTGAACTGAGCGAGGGCGGCTTCGCCGAGATGGTCCGCATGGCCCGGGCCGGCGATATCGCCGACCTGGCGTTCGCACGCGTCGTGGTCGGCTCCGACGCCGCGACGGCCGAGGCGTATCGCGACGGGGCCGACGCGCCGTTTGTGGTGGCGGCCGATCCCGACAAGGCCATGGCCGTCGCTTTCGCTGCGACCGCGGCGCCCACGTTCGTTCTGGTCGACCGATTCGGGAATATTCGGTACCGCGGCAAGTTCCCCGCCGAGACGCTGGACGAATGGGTCGAGGCGATGGCCGCCGAGACGGCCGATCCGGGGCCGAAGGCGGCCCTGTTCGGCGTAACGAAATTGGACGGCGCCAGGCTGCTGGCCGCGACCCGACTGCCCGAACTGAAAGGCCCAATCAAGCCCCTGGCCGACTACGCCGGCCCTGACGGCGTCGTACTCGTCTTCATCGACACCGCCTGCCCGTTCAGCAGCGAAGCGATGAACGATATCCCCTCGGTGGCCAAGACGCTCGCCGAACGCGACGTCCCCCTGGTGGCGGTGAACCTCGACGACGTCGAGAGCGAAGTGCGGGAATTCTACAAAACTCGCGACCTTGGCGTCCCCGTCGTCTTCGACGTCACCACGTCCACCAAACTCACGTGGGGCGTTCAATCGGTGCCGACGGTCGTTTACGTCGACGGCGAGGGGGCGGTTCTGTACAACGGCAAGGCCCTCTGGGCTGATCTGGCCGCGGCGATGGGGCCGGCCAGGCCTGAGGCCAAGACGATCAAGTTCCAAATGCCCGGCACGGGCTTTGGCTGAGGCGTCTGACCCCCTGTGCCGCCCGTGTGGCGGCGCGTACAACGTTGAACGCCGGTTTCACAGGACGCAAACGAGAATATCGAAATACGAAATACGAAACAAGCCCGAATACGGCAAACCACCGAATGCCCGAAACCCCGCCACACATCATTTCGGTCATTCAGCGCTTGCGGTAATTCGGATTTGTTTCGTATTTCCGGTCTTCCTTCCATTAGGGCGGTTTGCCTGGCGGCGTGTTTCCCACCATGGCGGGCCAGCCCCGTTAGGGGCGAAAGATTTGGTTCATCTGCGAATAGCGGGAAGTCCTTCAGATGAGTGCTCGCCGTTACTAGCCCCCCGCAGTGCGGGGGGTCCGAAGGCGTGCGACCCCACACTCTATGGATCGAACCGCCGCACCCGGCCGATCGACATCGGATCCACAACGGGTCCGCCCCGCCCAACGACATCAAGTCTACAACGAGCGCATTGCCGCCCAGCGACCCCCCGCACTGCGGGGGGCTAGTAACGACAGGGCTTCGGCCCTGCGGGCCTCAACGGCAGATTCACTTGAGCGATCGAATCCAAATCCAAGCACGCTCTTGCATCATGGCCGAACGAATACCCGCCGCCATTTCGGGATGAGAGCCGGAGATCGGTATTCGAGTTATTCCATTTCCCGACGTTCTCGTTCGGACCGACGACTACAGTTCGAACCTGTCGCCTGCTGCGGGGATCTCGACCCGCCGGCAGCCGACTTGCGTGAGCACTTCCTTCATCGCCGTCACCTGGGCCGGTTCGCCGTGGACGACGAAGGCGGCCTTCAATTTCGGCGCGAGGGGCTTGAACATCCGCTTGAAATCGTCGACGTCGGCGTGGGCGGAGAAGCCGTTGAGCACTTCCACACGGGCGAGCAGGTCGTACATACGGCCGTAGATCTTCAGACGCTCGTTCCGTTCGACAATTCGCCGACCGAGCGTGTTTTCGGCCTGGAAGCCGACGATGACGACGGTGTTCTTCTCGTCTTCGATGTTGTTCTTGAGATGGTGAAGGATCCGCCCGAACTCGCACATGCCCGAGGAGGCGATAATCACGCACGACTCGTCCATGTGGTTGAGGGCCTTCGATTCATCCACCCGAGTAATGTACCGGATCAGATCGCGGCCGAAGACCCCGCCCTCGCTTCGCCAGAAATCTTGCGCCTTTTCGTCGTAGCACTCGGGATGCTCGCGGAACACCTGCGTAACGTTCACGCTCAGGGGGCTGTCGACGAAGATCGGCAGCGGTTCCAGCGTCCCTTCGACAATCGCCTGGGTCAACGCGTACACCACGTGCTGGGTCCGGCCCAGACTGAACGCCGGGATAATCACCTTGCCGCCGGCTTTGCGGGTCTCGTTGACGATATCGGTCAGTTTGGTCTTCATCGCCGAGCCGTCGGAATGGCGGCGGTTGGAGTAGGTTGATTCGGTGATGAGGTAATCGGCATCCGGTAGCGGGAACGTCGGATCGCGGAGAATGGGCATGGTGAACCGGCCGAGGTCGCCGGTGTAGAGGATTCGCGTCTTGGACGCGTCGTCCAGTTCGATCAGCAGGCTGGCCGAGCCGAGGATGTGGCCGGCCTCCAGGAACGTGACCGAGGCGTTATCGCCGAACGGCAACCGCTGATTGTACGGCACGCCCATGAAGTGCTTCATCGCCTCCAGGGCGTCTTCGGCGGTGTAGAGCGGCTCGATATACTCTTCGGGGCCGCTGGCGCGTCGCTCGTTCCAGAACCGGGCGTCTTCCTCTTGAATATGGGCCGAGTCGGCCAGCATCACGTTCAGCAGGCTGCAGGTGGCCAGCGTGGCGTATGTCGGGCCGGTGAACCCGTCTCGGTACAGCCGGGGCAGTTTGCCGCTGTGGTCGATGTGGGCGTGCGACAGCAGGACCGCCTTCAAATCCGCAGCCGGCAGGGGGAACGACCGGTTCCGCTCTCGCGCGACGCTTCGCTTGCCTTGGAACAGTCCGCAATCGAGTGCGACCGGGCCGCTGGGGAGGTGAAGCAAGTGGAACGATCCGGTTACGGTCTGAGCCGCACCGTGGAACTCAAGCTCTGCCATGTCGCGATACCTCAGTTGGGCGGAGGGAACCCTCGCCCGCGGCCTGGGGTATGCCAACGCAATCGACGGCGGCCGGTGCGAACCTCACGCATAAACATATAGTATAGTTATCGGCAGACGCCATTGACAGCTTTGGCCTTACCGGATGTCGTAACAGAATAGTAATGTCCGGTAGTAGCCAGATAGAAATGTCCGGTCCAGAGACGGTGATAGAATCTGCTTAACCGTTCACAGGTGTTTTTCAATAATCGGGCTCTCATCCCGAAATGGTGGCGGGTATTCGTTCGGCATGATGCAAGAGCGTGCTTGGAATAGGGTTCGATCACTCAAGTGAATCTGCCGTTGAGGCCCGCAGGGTCGACAGATTTGTAGCTCGCCGCGGCGAGATAGGGTCCGCCCCCTAGCAGTCCGTTGAAAAATGGGTTCCGTCGCGAGATCGAGCTGAATTGGCGAGCATCAAGGAAGAAAACACAGGCAATGCCGTTGCATTGTCGAGTATTTCTGACGCTGACGCACAGACAATTGAGCCGATCGTAGCAGGAACAGC
>CBDVCA010000217.1:0-4601 GCA_965372365.1 uncultured bacterium | reverse complement strand
GTAGGTTTTGGTGTGACGGAGTACTAGTACTCTGTCCCAGGGATAATGTGGTGTTATGACGCCGCGCCGGTGATGTGGATGTAAGGAAGAAAAGTGACGGCATATTGGTTGATATGCCGAGCTTTTCTGACGCAGCAGACGCATCATCGCCGCAAGTCAGAACACCACAGTATTGCTGGGACAGGGTACTAGGGGCGGCCCGACCCACTTCAGACGGTATCGCCGCACGGGGATTCGAAAGATCACGACCTGTCGCCTGGGGCGAAGATCCACCCGGGACTCACACTCTGTACTGGTTTCTATGAGAACCGGCGTGAGGCTCTGAGCTTTGTTCGTGGCCGCGGTCGACCGGGCGGAGAGCAGGTAATCGTAACGACGGATGTGGGCCAGTTCATGAGCCACAATGGCGCGAAGCTGGATCTCGTTGAGGCCCGTCATCGCCGTCGCGGGCATGAGAATCACCGGCCGAAGCCATCCGATGGTGACCGGAACCGACAGCAGGGTCGAACGCAGCAATTGGACAGGCCGCGATAGGCCCAGCGATCGGACCAACGCCGCCAGAGTCTCGGTCAAGGCCGGGTCAGACAACTCCACGGCCGTGCGGCGCAGCCTCCTCAGGCGACCGAACCCGCCGGCTCGCAATAGCGACAAGAGGAGAACGCCGCTCAACCACAGGCCGGTCGCAACGGGCAGAACAGGTTGCAAGGCGGCGGCGAGGCGATGGTCCCATCGACGCGGGACTGTCGAGAACTCCGTCGAATCCGCCCGGGTCGTCGGGACCGAGTCCAGACGGGTCACGCTGGCGGAGGCGGCGATCGGGCCGATCGGTTCGGTGGCCGCGGAAATGGGATGAACCTCCGTTTCGGCGCCGAAGGCGGTCATCGGCAGGCATCGGGTCGTGACCACCGGTACGCCCACCAAGGCGACCAATCCGACGCAAGCGAGCACATACCGCACGTTGGCCGAGCGGCCCCGCAACAGCCGCAACGCCGCGGCCAGAAGGCCCATGAGGAGGAAACCTTGCCAGAGCGAGTGGATGAGAGCCCATCCGCATTGGCGAACGATGGGCGAGTCGGCACAAGTGGAGAAGAGAGTCATTGGCCGCCCTCCTCGTATTCGCGAAGGATGCGGCGGATCTCGGCCTTCTCGGCGGCCGTGGCTTCCTTGGAAGACAGGACCTGCATCACCAGTCGGCTGGCCGACCCGTCGAAAACCCGCTCCAACAGGTCGCCCACCATCTGCCGCTGGGCGCAATCCCTGCTGACCGCCGCGGCGTACACTTGCGGCCGGCACGACGTATCGCGAGTCAGCAATCCCTTCTCCAGCATAATCTGCATCAGCTTCAGCGTAGTGGTGTACCCGGTCGGCTTGGTCGAACTCAGCGTCTGGTTCACTTGCCGAACCGTCGAGGGGCCGCGATCCCACAGAACCCGCAAAATCTCCAGTTGGCCTTCAGTCGGCGTCTTGCTTGCGTTCCTTGCCATGGGTGTCGCTGCTCCTTGTACGGGGCCACATTGACGAATTCTTTCGTCATATTAACGAACGAATTCGTCATATCAACGGACTGCGTTTGAAAAGATCGCAATTCGCATCATATCGATCAGACGACAAGGCAATCCCGGAGCCGGTTGCCTGTGCCGAAGTGCTCGATTTGAGCTCACACGTATTGGGATCATTCAGACAGGACCAAGGTACTTGTGACGGAGGGGACTGTGGCGTACACTCCTGAAATTGTGCTGGCAGGCAGCCGGCGACCACACGTAACAGAGATTCTTTTTTGGGAGCCCCTCGCCATGGCCTCATCCGGAACGAACCCGCTGAAGACGTTCTGCCGCAAGACGATACCGACAATGACAGCCGCGGCCGACGGACAGCGCACGCTGCGCGACGTGGGTCAATTGATGGATACAGAGCGGTGGAATTCCTTCGACCGGTTCCACGACACCACCAGCGCGCTGACGTCGCTGTACGACGCCGGCGGTGTGGCCAACGAAGTGTACGCCATCCAGACCGGCGGGGCGATGAACACCGGCCGATGGACGATCACCGAAGCGGCGGATATCGGCTCGGCGACGATGGACGTGGTGGCTCCGGTGCGGCATCGGGTGCTGGACTATCGCGAAAACCCCTGGCACGTGGTCCAGTGGAGCGCATCGACCCGCCGCGGCGGCGTGACCGGCAAGTTGGTCGTTATCGATACGATCAAGGAGTTGGAGGCGGTGCGCCCGGGGAGCCTGACCGGTGCGATGATTCTGACGCGTGTGGACCTGTACGGCCGCATCGCCGCGTTCGCCCGGACCGGCGCCGTCGGCGTGGTGGTCGACCGCCCCGTGCCGAACCTGCCGAACGCCACGAAATGGGCCAAGTTCAGTTGGGGCGGCCTCGCCTCCCAAGACGCCTTGTACCGCATGGTGGGGTTGGTTCTTTCGGAGAAGGCCGGCGATCACCTTCGAGGGCTCATCGCCGCCCACGGCCCCCTCACCGTTCGCACCCGGGTCGACATCCGCCACTACGTGGGCTCCCAGGACCTGATCAGCGGGATTGTGCCCGGCGCCGCCGACCCTGATTCGGAGGTATGGGCGATCTCTCACAGCGCCGAGCCGGGGGCGATCGACAACTCCTCGGGCGTGGCGGTGTGCGTCGAGATCGCTCGGATGCTGGAAGACTTGATCCGCCGCGAGAAACTCCCGCGCCCGCGCCGCACGATTCGAGTTCTCAGCGGGTACGAGTGCTACAGTTTCTTTCACTACCTCGAACACGGCCGTCGTCGCCAGACGCCGCTAGCGGGGATATGTATCGATTCGGTCGGCTCTCGCCCTCGCGTGTGCAACGGCCGGATCCACCTGCACGGCACGATCGCCTCGTCGGCCGGTTTCGTCGATCGCGTGGGCGCCGCTATCATCCGCGCGACGCTGGGGCTGAACAATCCCGGGTACACGCTGCATGAGCAGCCGTTCGTATCCACCTGCGACACGCTGATCGGCGATCCGAAATACGGGTTCCCTTGCCCATGGTTCACCACGCACTTCCAGTCGAAGAAGCAGGCGTTCGACGCCTATCACAGTTCCGGCGACACGCTGGACCTTCTCAGCGCCGAGGGGCTGGCGATGGCGGCCGCGTCGATGGCGGGATACCTGTACTACCTCGCCGACGCCGGCAACCCCGAGCTGCTGGAGATGGCCCGAACCGAAACGCGCCGCACCGTTCGAAAACTGGCGGCCTTGGCCAAGCGGAAGACCCCCCCGGACGCGGCGGCGAAGGCGACATTCCTGCGAGAGCAGCATCACACCTCGATGGACCGGCTGGCGCGATGGAGTTGGGGCGGAGATCGGTCGTCGATTCTGCGCGCGTTGAGCGGGCACGAGGAAACCGTCGGCGTGGCCGCGACGTTCGCCAAGCCCCGACGGCGCGCGGCGGCCGGGAGGCGCGTGCCGCGACGGACAGCGGTGCTGACCCCCCAGTTGCAGAACACGCCGGAGCCGATCGCCAAGGTGATTCGGGAATCGAAGCTGGCGGACTGGACGCTGATGTGGGCCGACGGCCGACGGACAATCGCCGAGATCACCGACGCCGCCCGTTGCGACCTCGGGACCGACGTGACCGTCAAGCAGGTCGACGCGTTCTTCGACGCCCACCGTGAACTCGGGTACGTGGAGATCGCCGAACCGAAGGACATGATTTCCAAGACGGCTATCGTCGCCGACCTGAAGCGGCTCGGCGTGCGATCGGGAATGGACGTGATCTGCCACAGTTCGCTGTCGGCCATCGGCCATGTCATCGGCGGCGCCGACGCCGTGATCGACGCGATCTGCTCGGTCATCGGCAAGCGAGGCGTGCTGATGGCGCCGTCGTTCAATTTCGGCGACGTCAGCGTGTTCAACCCGGCGACCACGCCGGCCATGACCGGGGCGATTCCCCAAGCGATGCTCAAACGTCCCGACGCGGTCCGCAGCGACAACCCGACCCACCCGCTGGTCGCCCTCGGGCGGCGCGCCGACGAACTCTGCCGCGACCATGCCGCCGCGGGGGTATGGTCGGACGACAGCCCGATCGGCCGGCTCATCCACACTGGGGGGTACATCCTCTCCCTCGGCGTCAGTCAGGTCTACTCCACAGCCTACCACGTCGCCGAAGTGTCGATGTCGTGCACGTCGATTGACCAGTTCGCCACCCACGTGAACGCCGTCGGCGCCGACGGAGAGGTGCGGCCCGTGCCGTCATTGGCGTACCGCGAGACGTTCTGCCCCATGCCAGCCAATGCGCTCGGGAAGATACTCGACCGAAAGAAGCTGCGTCGCCACGGCAAGGTTGGTCAAGCCGACTGCACGCTGGTCAAGGCCATG
This sequence comes from uncultured bacterium, assembly GCA_965372365.1. GTDB lineage: Bacteria > Planctomycetota > Phycisphaerae > SM23-33 > FEN-1343 > CBDVCA01. The sequence continues at coordinate 258 of CBDVCA010000217.1, read as the reverse complement.
GACTTGTACAACGCTCGCCGGGATCAAGTGAAGCCTGCGTGCCCGACCTGTACGGTGAAGCCGGAGAAGGTCTAGCAGTCCGTTGAAAAATGGGTTCCGTCGCGAGATCGAGCTGAATTGGCGAGCATCAAGGAAGAAAACACAGGCAATGCCGTTGCATTGTCGAGTATTTCTGACGCTGACGCACAGACAATTGAGCCGAGCGTAGCAGGAACAGCTTTTTCAACGGGCTGCTAGTACTCTGTCCCAGGGATAATG
>CBDVCA010000216.1:0-4641 GCA_965372365.1 uncultured bacterium | reverse complement strand
CAGACGCGCAGGCGATTAAGCCGATCGCAGCAGGAACAGCTTTTTCAACGGGCTGGTAGGCTATCGGCGGTCGCACACGCTGAGCCGCAGCATGTTCAGCGCCGTCAACGCCGACTGGGTGCGGATCATGTCGCGATGACCGCTGAACAGGTTCCGCTTCACCTCGATCACCCCTTCGGGGCCCGCCAACGCGATGTAGACCAATCCGACGGGCTTGTCATCGGAGCCCCCGGTCGGCCCGGCGATCCCGGTGACGGCCAGCCCGTAGGTGGTTTGGAATCGCTCGCGAACGCCCTCGGCCATCGCCGCGGCGGTCGGCTCGCTGACGGCGCCGTGGGCGTCGAGAATCTCGCTCGCCACCCCCAAGCGGTCGTGCTTGATGCGGTTGGCGTAGCTGATGACCCCGCCGAGGAAGTACCGGCTGCAGCCGCCGACGTCGGTAATCAACTTGCCGAGCAAGCCGCCGGTGCAGCTCTCGGCGACGCTGAGGGTGGCCCCGCCAGAGGCGAGTTCATCGCCGACGATCGACGCGAGGGTCTGCTCGTCAACCCCGTATACCCACTGGCCCAAACGCCGCTGAACCTCCGCGACGGTCCGGTCGGCCATCGCCATAGCCTCCGACTCGTCGGCGCCCCGCGCCGTTACGCGAATAGTGACGATGCTGCCGGTGACGGTCGTGCCGACCAAGGGATTGCCGTCGCGGCCCATCAGGTCGGCCAGTTCAGCGCCGACGGCGCCCTCTCCGGCTCCGAGGGCGTGAACCGATCGAAAAACGACCTTGCCGTCGCCGGCGATATCGGCCAGCCGCGGCAGAAGGTGCAAGTCGGTCAAATGCCGCATCTCGGCCGGAACGCCCGGCACAACAAACACCCGGGCGCCGCCGACCCGTGCGTAAATCCCCGGCGCCGTACCGACCGGGTTGGCCAATGGCTCCGCGCCGGCCGGACACATCGCCTGGGCGCGGTTCGACTCGCTCATCGGATATCGCCGACGGCGGAAAAACGCCTCGATCTCACGCAGGCTCTCGGCATGCAGTTCCAACGGCGCCCCCATCGCCTCGGCCAGGGCGCCGCGCGTGACGTCGTCTTCGGTGGGGCCAAGCCCCCCCGCCACGACCACAACGTCTACGGTCCCGGCCGCTCGGGAAATCGCCGACGCGATCCGGCCCTGGTGGTCGTCGGCGGTCTCGTGATACACGCAGACGATCCCGATCTCGGCCAGTCGCCGGCTCAAGTACGCACTGTTGGTGTCGGTGACCAGACCGCTGGTCAACTCATTGCCAATCGTAATCACCGCCGCTTGCACGCTCATCCCTGTCCATCCTCACACCGGCGTATCATCAAACATAACCTGAAGATGTCTTGTACCCGTTCGAGGGCCGAATTGCGAGTCCGCCCGCCGAACGGGCCAATCGTACGCATCTGACTGGGTTCTTTGGCAATGAGCGTCTGATTCTGAATCGGAAGGGCCATTGCACGGCGTCACAGGAGAAGCCCTGGAGGGGCGGCGGCATTTAGCCGGGGGCGTAAGCCCCCGGTAGACGTCGTAGGCAAATCTCAAAGCCCCAGAGGGGCGACACATCGATCGGCCGGAAAGCATCCAGCCTTTCTACAACAGTGTCGCCCCGCTGGGGCTTTGAAACTCGAGTGAGCCGGTTCCCGGGGGCTCACGCCCCCGGCCAAATGCCGCCGCCCCGTTGGGGCTGACAGCAACGGCTTCAGCACCTATTGTCGTACGCGAGGATCGTTGCGACAAGCCAGGAGAACGGGTCACGCACCAATCGTACGTACCGGTGGACACGCCCGCCCGGCTTTGGGTACGATGGTGGAATGATCGACGGCGGCCAGCCCCCTCGCGGCCGTCAACCGAAAGGAAATGGCTACGCAAATGACCGACGAAAACACAGCCGCCGACGCCGGACCCGCCGGGACCGGGAATCATCCCGACCCGGGGCCGCCGATGTGGTTCCTCAAGACCATCGGGCTGCTCATGCTGGTCATCATCGCCGCCCTGACCGGGTTGGCCCTGCGTATGCACCGTCGGGCGACTCTGGCCGAAGCGGAGGTTCAGCAACTTCGGCGAAGCGCCGGCCAACTGAACCCCACGCTCTCTCAAATGCTCAAGCTCAAGCCCGGCGACCGACTGCGACTGACCGTCGAAGGGGCCGAACCGACCGACAACGCCCCGGCCACTCCGGCCGAGCCCCAGTAGGCCCCGCCCATGCCCAAACTCCCCAAAGCGAGAACCATCGCCACTTGCCTGGCCTGCGGCCGCACGCTCACACGCATCACGCTGGGCGGACGGACCACCGTGTATTGCCCGAAATGTCAGGCGTGAGGTTTGCCCGCCGCCGGTCGGATCGGTAAGATAGCCCTCTATGGCCAAACGTTTCGTCAAGATCAAGCTGGCCGCCAAGTGCAGGCTGCTGTTCGGGGTCGCGACAATCGCGATCATCGCCGCGGCGCTGGTGGTGCCGTGGATCTACATGGAGACGATGGCCAAGCAGCGGGTCCTCAGGGCCGGCGACGAGATCACGCGCCTCTACTTCCATGAATGGTCGGACAAACACCACCAGAACACCCCGGCCGATACGGTCAGCGACCTGTTCGTTCGGTCGGATTCGCCCGTCGGCGACCAGGACGCGGCTCCCCTTGTCAACAACCGACGCGGCCCCCACTTCCTTCTGGTCGGCGACGATCACAAACTGCCCGATATCGCCGCCCGCCGGGCCGTTCGAACCTTCCGGCGTAACCCCAAGGCCACCATCGTGCAGGCGCCCACCGCCGACCGGGGGGCGAAGGTCTACAAGGTGTATCGCGCCGTTCGGGCGCAAACCTCGTGCATGACCGCCAACTGCCACGGCGACCCCGACAACCCGATGCGCCAATGGCGCCGGAACCAGTTGGTGGGCATGGTCGCGGCCGATCTGCCGGCGCTTTCGTCGGCCGGAGAACTGCTCATCCGCCGATTGGTCATCGTCGCCGCCGGCGTGCTGGCTCTGATGATGGGCTCGGCGGCGTTCTACTTCATCACCCAAAAACTCATCCTCTCACCAGTGCAAGAGCTTACCGGCGTGGCCGACAAAGCCGCCGAAGGCGACTTGACGGTCCGTAGCGAGATCGACACCGGCGATGAGTTCGAGCGGCTGGGGCACAGCTTCGACGAGATGCTCGAGGCGGTCACCAAGACCCAGACGCAGTTGCGAACGGCCAATCGGGCGCTGGATCTGAAACTCAACGATCTGGCCGAATCGAACGTGGCCCTGTACGAGGCCAACCGGCTGAAAAGCGAGTTCCTGGCCAACGTTTCGCACGAACTGCGAACGCCGCTGAACAGCATTATCGGGTTCGCCGAACTGCTCAGCGAAATGGACGAGGACCGAACCAAGCGGTACAGCAAGAACATTCTCACCCCGGCGAGAATGCTGCTGCGGATCATCAACGATCTGCTGGACCTCGCACGCATCGAGGCCGGTCGCGTGAAGGTGACCCTCACGCAGGCGTCGGTGGCCGATATCTGCGAGACCCTCGTCTCGCTGGTGACCCCCCAGGCCCAGAAGAAGAATCTCGATCTGTCGCTTTCGGTCGCCGACGGCGTGCCGGTGATCGAAACCGACGCCGGCAAGCTTCAGCAGATTCTGTACAACCTGCTCGATAACGCCATCAAGTTCACCCCCGCCGGCGGATCGGTAACCCTGGCCGCCGTGTACGATGCTGAAGATGACGCCGCGTTGATCCACATCATCGACACCGGCCCCGGTATCAGCGAGGCCGACCGGACGCACATCTTCGAGAAGTTCTACCAAGCCGACGGATCGACCACCCGCTCCCACGGCGGCGCGGGGCTGGGGCTGGCCATCGCACGCGACCTGGCCGAATTGCTGGGGGGCGAACTGAGCCTGACCAGCGAAACCGGCGAAGGCGCCACGTTTACGCTGCGGCTGCCGATGGAAATGCCAAGGCCCGCCGCCGGCGAAACCGCAGGCGTATAGCTACCGGCTCACCCCGGAGGGATCAGTACCAGATCGTCAGAATGACATTCGGCTCCGGACGCTTGCCTTCCATCACGCCGACGACCTTGCTGACGAATTTTACTTCCACGTCGCGTTGGTCGAGCCATTCGTTGACCTGCTTCTCCATATACTCCAGCGGAACGGCCGATATCTTGGAGTGAAAAAGTTTGCAACGCGTCGCGCCGTCGCCGGTGATGTTGACTTCCCGCTTGAAATCGGTGGCCTCAGCGTGAAGGGTGCCCTGACCGAGGGCCTGAATCTTGGATTCGCCCGGCTTCGTGCCGACATCTTCGACGAGCGCAACCCGCTCATTTTCGATAACGATCGGCTCCAACTCATCTGCGCCGTCCTCGTCACCATCGAGATCCAGGCTGGCCGGGTCGATTTCCGGCAACTCGCGATCTTCCTCAGCTTCGACGTTCTGATCATCGCTCATGACATGTACTCCTGTTGCGCCCCGAAACGTGAAATATGAACGGCCATTGGACTCCATTATGCCCCGAAGACCGCGGCCGTCAAGCCAGGAGTTTCCACAGACAGCACGCTTCAGGAACAACAACCGGCCTGCCCTGCCGGTAACCGTTCACAGTTTCTTTTCAATAATCGGGCTCTCATCCCGAACCGGTGGC
>CBDVCA010000215.1:0-4707 GCA_965372365.1 uncultured bacterium | reverse complement strand
GTTCTTCGCCACACGGACAGGCCGCCGGCGATGACAGAGTGTAACCGGCGGCCCTCGCGGGTATCAAGGCCCTCCCCAAGAAGATCGTGGCGGATCTTCCGCCTGTGGCGCCTGTGGCGCCGAGGTGGGTCCTGGCTGGCGTGGTTGCCTTCCTTCTGGCGGATCAGGCCGGGGGGGGCGATGCCGCCGGAGCATTCTGGATGACGAAGCGATGCAGATCGCCGAGGAGGTGCGACATCTGGGGGTCGAGGGCCGCCAGCAGTTCGCTGCAGGCTTCGGGGAGCCCGCCGGCGGCCGAAGCTTCCAGGTTCATCGCCGATTCAAAGACGGGCTTGGCTGAAATGCTCGCCGCGGCGCCCTTGAGGCTGTGGGCTGCTGCGCCCACTTCTTCGAGGTCGGCATCGGCAAGGCCGCCGGCGATCTGATCGATCAGGGGGGGGGCGGTATCGATGAAAATGCGGGCCACCTCGGCCAGCAATGACGGGTCCTCGTCGCATCGCATCAACGCCGCGGCGATATCGAACGCGAGCCGGGAATCGCCCGTGGCGACGGGCTTGGCGACGGGCTTGGCTGCGAGCGCCGGCCGTGCGTCCAACCGGGCCGTCGGGAGCACGCCCTCGATGGCCAGGACAAGCTGTTTGGAGTCGATAGGCTTGGTGACGTAACCGTCCATGCCGGCGTCCAGGCATCGATCTCGATCACCGGTCATGGCATGGGCGGTCAAGGCAATGATGGGGATAGGCTCGTCGACGCCGGCGTCGGCCTGGCGCTGACGGATCGCCGCCGTCGCCTGCAAACCGTCCATGCCGGGCATCTGGATGTCCATCAGGACCACGTCGAACTCGGACGATTCAACGGCCTCGACGGCCTCGCGACCGTTGCTGACGAGGCTGACGTCGTGCCCCATTTTCTCCAGCATCCTCACGGCCAGCTTCTGATTGACCGGGTTGTCCTCGGCCACGAGGATGCGTAACGCCACCGGCCGCCTGCCGTTGTCGGCTCGCGGATCTCTCGCAGGAACGTCGGGGCTCAGATCGGCGCCACGAAGCGCCTGCACCATACCTTTTCGAAGAGTGGGTTGGGTGATCGGCTTGCTCAGGCACGCGGCCAGTCCCATTTGCCTGCATCGCCCCACTTCGCCGGTGCGTGCGGCCGAGGCCAGCGTCATAATCGTGGGCGTGTCGATGCCGTACTCGTTACGCAGCTTCTCAACGACCCCGAAGCCGTCAAGCCCGGGCATGTGAGCGTCCAGAAGGATCAGGTCGAACGGCGTACCGGCGTCGCGCATCGTTCGAGCCCGCTCAACGGCCGCCGAACCGTCGGCGACGACGGTCGTCGTTGTCCCCATGGCCGCCAGAGCCTGTTGCAGAACGCGTCGGCTCGTGGCGTTGTCGTCAGCGACCAGCACGTTGAGACCGGCGACCTCGCCGTCGGACTCCGGACTCCGGGCGTCCCGGACGCTCTGGGAACCAAACGCAGCCGTCAGGTGAACGGTCGTACCGGCGCCCGGTTCGCTGTCGATCCAAATCTTGCCGCCCATCATGGCGACCAGGCGGGCGGTAATCGCCAAACCAAGGCCGGTGCCGCCGAACTGACGAGTAGACGAGCCATCGACCTGCACGAACGCATCGAAGATGCTCTGTTGCTTCTCCGGCGGCACTCCAACCCCCGTATCCGACACCGACACCTCCAGCACCACCTGCTCGCCCCGGGCGGGCGCCCGTTGGATCTTCAGAAGGATCTCGCCCTCGGGGGTGAACTTGGTGGCGTTGTTGATCAGGTTGATCAGGATCTGACCGAAGCGGATGGGATCGCCGACCAGTAGATCGGGGACGTCGGGGAGGATCTCACTCACCAACTCAAGACCCTTCCGGTCGCTGTTCATCGCCAGAGGCATCAAGGTTTCCTCGATGCAGCGATAGAGCGAGAACGGTTCGCTGTTGAGGTCGAGTTTGCCGGCCTCGATCTTGGAGAAATCCAGGATATCGTTGATGACTCGCAGCAGCGTGTCGCCCGAGGTCAGGGTCATCTCCAGATACTCACGTTGCTCCCCGGTCAAGGTCGTGTCCAGCATCAGGTGGGTCATGCCGATGACGCCGTTGAGGGGGGTGCGAATCTCGTGGCTCATATTGGCCAGGAACTCGCTCTTGGCCTTGTTGGCCGCCTCGGCCCGTTCGGTCATTTCGTTGGCCAGCGTAATGGCCTTCTCCAGATCCTTATTGACCCGATCGGTCTCCTCTTTGGACGAGATGAGCGCCGTCTCGGCCTGTTCCCGCTCGGCGATCTCCTGGGTGAGTTCGGCGGTGCGTTCATCGACCAGATTCTGGATCATCGCGGACCGTCGGAACAGATCTCTCAGCAACAGGGCGGATACACAGGTGATCGCCAAGCCGCCTGCGAAGGCGCCCCAGACCGTCCCGGACCAATCGCCCATATGAATGCGTGTCTGACAGGTGACGATCCAGGTCTTATCGCCGACGTCCACCGAATCGCTGAACCTTCGCATCGTCGCGGCGTGCTCGGCTCCGCTTGGCCGGTCGTGCGGCCGGTCCCGTGCGGCCGCGAACTCCCGAACGAATTGACCGGTTCGCCGGTCGAACACCTGGACGCTCACGTCCCCGTCACCGAGAACTGACATCGCATCGTGCATCATCGGGTCGACATCCACGACCACAACAATGCAGCCGGCGGCGTTCGCCTTCCGGCCCGAGGCGGTGAAGTTCACCGTCCCCTGTTTGTAGACCGGCATGATCATATACAGCGCCCGTCGCGGAGAAGGATTGTTGGCGTAGCCTTCGTTGGCGACCATCGCGACCATCCGGCCCCGGGTCACCGCCTGGCCCATGGCCTGTTGCATGACCGCGATGGAATCCAGATCGAGCCCGAGCAAGGCCTCGTTGCCGGTGTAGGGTTCGACGTAGTGGACGGGATAGTACACATCCCTGGCCGCGGCCGGGGTTCTCCGCCCGTCAGGGGCGTATTCGGCGATGATGAATCGCTCCATACCGTCGCGGCGAGCGGCAATCTCGCACTCGGCTCGTTTGGCCGCGGTCACTTGCGGCGCCCATTGAATACTGGCGATGGAGGGCGCCCGTTCAATTATGGGCGTCACGAATGTGGCGAACTCGTCGCGAGTGACTGCGCTGGAGCTGGAATAGAGTCCCCGGATCATCTCCAGCAGGTATTGCTTATCGTGGAGAGTCACCCGAAGAACGTTGGCCGCGGCGGCCGCCTTCTGAACGAACTGAGCTTCGGCCCTCTGCTTCTCCAGGCGAATCAGCGAGCCGACGACCGCGCAGGTGGCGACGACGCCCAACGCGACAGCCCCGATAAGGGCCGCCCGTTGTTTGCCGCTGCAACCGCCGTCATGCGTTCGCCGGATATGCATACTGAGTGCGGGCCGCCTATTCACCAATCGTCACATCGCACTGGGCGATCATTTGATCGGGAACGTCAATACCCAATCGCCGGGCGGTAATCAGGTTGAGCATGGACTGACCTTCCAGGGCCGTGACCAGCGGGATCTCGCCGGCCGGAACGCCCCCAAGAATCTCCAGGGCCATGCTCCCGGCCTTCATGCCGTGTTCGACGGACGATTCGAGATACCCGCACAGGGCGCCGTCATCGACGGTGAACACCAGGAAGCCGATAATGGGGATGTCGCAGTGATCGGCGGTCCACTTCATCACCTCACTGGGCGACATCCGACGCGACCGATCCCGGTCATCTTCGATCGTGTGATAGTTGTAGACGGCCAGCGCATCGGCCATGCGGGTCTGCCGCTGAACGGCTTCCTTCCATCCGGCGAAGGTGTCGGGGGCGCTGATGGATACAATCTCGTAGTCCAGGTCGAGACTCTTGAGATAAGCGATTACACCTTTGGACGTCGGCGAATTGTCGGTAATGAACGCAATGCGTTTCAGCTTCGGCACGATCTCGGCCAACATATCGAAACTGGCCTCGAAATGTGCGCGTTCAAGAATCCCCGTCACGTTCGGCGCCGGGTATCCATACTCGGCGGGGTCGGCGTTGACGCCGCAGAAGACGAACTGGGGGCCTTGGGTGGCCCCGATATAGCCAGCCACGAAATACTTCTGGGCGTTGTCGTCGGCGGCAATCACCACATCGGGCTCCCATTCGGCCACGATCTGCCGAGCGGTCCGGCCGGCCTTGACCTTCCAGGCTTCGCTGGTATTCCGCTTGGTGTCCATGCAGAAGACCTGCAGATCGACGCTGCTGCCGGACAAGGCCATTCGCAGACCCCGGGTGATTCCGTCGACCCACGGGTAGCCCTTGTGATAGCTGTGAACCAGAAGAACCTTCTTGCGATCGGATGCCGGATCGGCCTCGCCGACAATCTGGGCAACGGGTTTGACCACCTGCTCGGGGTCGGGGTCGTCGGACCCGCAACCGGGCAGAACCCAAACCAAGCCTGACAAGACAACCAACGCCACGAGGGCGAACGCCTTGGGAGTCATGGCTTTGCGAGCCATCGTCCGGTCGCTCACAGATAGAAGTGCATCTCTCATAGGGAGAACCTTTCACGTCGCAGAATGTCCTGGGCAGGAACTGTACTCCAACGGCGATCAGCGATCAGCAGACGCCGAGATGGGACCGTCTGTGCTTACCATCGACCCACGATCTGAGAAGCTTTAGCAGTCCGTTGAAAAATGGGTTCCGTCGCGAGATCGAGCGGAATTGCCGAGC
>CBDVCA010000214.1:0-4714 GCA_965372365.1 uncultured bacterium | reverse complement strand
CGTCACACCAAAACCTACTAACTCCGCTTGTGGCGAACGGTCATCTGCTTCGTCAGAAAAACTCGGAATATCCTCGAATATGCCATCGTGTTTCTTCCTTGCATCTGACCATCCGGCACGGCGCGGACTTAGCAGTTTTTGGCGTGACACAGTACTAGTAACGGCGAGCACCTGTCAGAAGAATTCCCCGTTAAGACTGAACCCCAAAATGGGCGCCATGCCCATGTGTGCGTGAGCATGGCGCCCATTGAATACGTCCGTCGGATAGCCGTACTACTTCGCGGCCACCTGGAGCAATTTCGCGGCCTTCTGGTCGTCGCTCAGCTTGTCCCACGCACCGGGGCAGCCGCCGCAGCAGAAGGCTACCTTGCCGCCGTTGTGCTCGCGGGTGAGGCGGGCGGGAACCTTCGCTTCATCGATCGGCGAACCCATGATGGGGCACTTGGTGTTGAGGAACTTGGCCGTTTCCTCCGGGCACACGCACGGCTTGCCGGCGGGGCATTTGCCGCATTGCTTGGCCGCGGCTTTGTCGGCGCACCCTCCGCAACCGGCCCCGGGGCCTTTGCACAGTGCGGCCAGCAGCGTTCTGGCCTTGGTCAGTTCGGCCAGGGCGACCTCTTTGTCGCCGGCCTCGACGGCCTGAACGGCCGCGTCGAGTGCGGCGTTGACGACCTGGATCCTCTTCAACCCATCCCGACGGCCTTTGCACTCGCCGGCACGGGCCTTGCCCTTGGTCGCTTCGCCCTTGCAGGCGGTCGCCTCGCCGGTCGCTGCAAGTGTCAACTCGGGCGTGGCCTTGGGCCCGCCGCCGCATCCGCCGCATCCGCCGGCGCGTTTGCCGTCTTGGGCCATCAGTGTGGTGGTGGCCAGCGTGGTCAGAAGGCCCGCGGCGACGATCAGCAGTACTCGTTTCAGTGTTTTGACGCTCATGGCGTATCTCCTTGTGGAATACCTATCTAGTTGATCGATTATACGGTGGACATCTGGGTTGGTTCAACAAATCTCCGCGCCAGCGCCTACAAATGCCCGAGCGCAACTGGGCGGGTGAAAATGACTTGCTCTGTCGAGCGACCGGCCCTTGCGAGCCGGGGGTCTGTAACGATAATGACGTTTGTGATAGCAATTCCGCAGCGTAGGGGACTGGCTCGGCAGCGTAGGGCGAAGCCCGAAGCGAACGTGCCTGTACCCGAAGCGTTCCTGCGGCCACCAGCCATCGCAACCCCCCCGGCGTCGTCGCGGCCGCAGCGAAGGTGCGTCCTCCGTTGACCGGGTACAGGCACGTTCGTCTCGGAACGCCGAGACTTCCGAGCCAGTCCCCTTGGTGTTGACCTTGGTGTTCGCCGTTACTTCAACAGGCAGAGTTCCGTGTTGGATACTCGCTGTCGTTCCGCCGTTCTACGCCGTTTGCACCATCTGCTGATGAGTGATCAGTCGGTTCTTGCCGGCGTCTTTGGCGGCGAAGAGGGCTTGGTCGGCCATGGAGACTAGGGCGTCGGCGCTGGGGGGTTTGTCGATGTGGAGGTTGGCCAGCCCCATGCTCATGGTGAGAGTTTTGCCGAGGGCGGTGTACTGCTCTCGCGTGGCGGCCATTTCTTGGCAGATACGCTCGGCGACGGTGAGCCCCAGTTCGACGGAGGTGTGGGGCAGCAGGAGGACGAACTCGTCGCCTCCGTAGCGAGCGGCGACGTCGCTGGCCCGCAGCGTAGCCCGGATGGCCTGAGCGGTGGCTACGAGGATCCGGTCGCCCATCTGGTGGCCGAGGGTGTCGTTGAAGGTCTTGTAATGGTCCAGATCGATCATGATGCACGTCAGATCGAAGTCGTACCGGCGGGCCTCGCTGAAGGTGCGTTCGAGCAGATCGGCGAAGCGTCGGCGATTGGCCAGGCCGGTCAGGTAGTCGGTGGCGGCGGCGCGCTGGAGCTTGCCCATCGATTCCTTCAACTGGATATTCTTCACGCGAACCTGCTCGAGCGTGGCTTCCAGTTCCTGCTGAAGGCGAAGGTTCTCACGCCTGACCTTGTGCTGACGGATGTTCTTCTGCACGATCAGGGGGATGGCGAACAGGTAGTCGCCCAGTTTGATAATGTAGTCCTGGGCGCCGCGGCGGATGGCCTCGTTGGCGGTGTCGATGACGTTCTCGCCGGTGACGAAGATGACCGGAACGTCGGTGTTGTCGGTGATTCGACCGAGCACATCGAGGCCGGTGGCGTCGGGGAGATTGTAGTCCAGCAGGATCACGTCGAAATCGTTGCAGTGGACGGCGTCGAATTCCGCGGCGCTGCCGACGGCCACGATGCGATCGTCGGTGGCGTCGGTGTAGAAGGCGCCCAACGCATCGGTGACCAGCATCTGCTGGTCGGGGTCGTCTTCCACCAGCAGAATTCGCGGGCATGGCGACGTTTCAGGCTCGCGTGGCGACGTTTCAGGCTTGCATAGGGACGTTTGAGGCTCGGCGGGCGGGGTGTTGTTACTCATGGGGTGTCTCCACTTCCGGTCGGCGGTGAATCCCGGCCCAGTAGTCGGTGGCGGCGCGAACGCTGTCGGCCAGTTCGATCGCGTCGTTGGGTTTGATGGTGTAGCTGTTGGCCCCGTTGGCCGCGGCCATGCGTTTCTGTTCGTCGTCGTTCAGGCCGGTCATCATCACCACGGGGATATCGGCGAGGTCGTTGTCGCGGCGGATCAGTTCGAGGGCGGCCTGTCCGCCCATACCGGGCATCTGGATGTCCATGTAGATCAGCCCCGGTCGCGGCGCGTCGGCGAAGGGGCCTCGATGGTAGAGGAATTCGATCGCCTCTTCCCCGGAGCCGACTTCGCACACGGTGTCGGCGCAGTGGTAGTACTCCAACGCATCCCGGACAACCATGCGGATGTCGGGGTCGTCGTCAACCAACAAGACTGCAAGCGGCTTGGTTGGGTTCGTTGTGGATGTCATCGTCAGTGTCGGTGTCCTCGGGGTCGGGGGCCTCACATCGCGCCCGGTCGAACGATACGTGGAACGTCGCGCCGGCGCCGGGCTCGCTGTCGACCCAGGCGCGGCCGCCGCACTTGGCGGCGATGGCGCTGACCGAGGCCAGCCCCACCCCCTTGCCCGGCGCGCCGATGGGCGTCTCCCGAGCCCTGCCGAAGATGGTGAAGATCCGCTGATGATCTTGCGGATCAATTCCGACGCCGTTGTCGGCGACGCTGAAGACGTACTGGCCGTCGGCCTCTCGACAACGGATCTCGATGCGGCCGTCGTCGCGGTCGCCCATGTACTTGATGGCGTTGTCGACGAGGTTCATGAACACCTGGCGGATGTGGTTGCGCTCGATGTGCAGAACGGGCATGTCGGGTCCGATTCGCAGATCGATTTTCCCCTGGTGCAACTCGAACTCGAAGCTGGCCTCCACGCCGATGAGCAGTTCGGCGACGTCGACGCGTTCGGGGCTGGTCGGACGCGTGCCGATCCGAGACAGTTCGAGCAGTTCGTTGATCAGGCCGGTCTCGGCTTCAACGTTGGCCTCGATACGCTGGAGACGAAGGATCACCGGTTCGGGCAGTTGGTCGCGCCATTTCATCAGCGTCATCGCGGCCATGCCGGCGATGTTTCGCAGGGGAGCGTTCAGGTCGTGGCTGACCGCTCGGAGGAATTCCTCCCGCTCGGCCATATCGGCTCGAAGGCGGGCGTTGGCGGCGTCCAGTTCGGCGGTTCGCTGGCGAACCTTCACCTCCAACCGCTCGTTGGCCCCCAGCAGCAACCGGTGCTGAGCGTCGATCTTGGCGGCCATCGTATTGAAGCCGCCGGCCAGAAATCCGATCTCGTCGCCGGCGGTCGCCCGGGCCCTGGCGGTGTAATCGCCTTCGGCCAATTGTCCGGTGATCCGGGCGAGCGTCTGAATCGGTCGGATGAGCACGCGGGAAACCAGCAGGTGGCTCAGCGGCAAAAAGCACAGCGCGAACGCACAAATCAGAAGGCCGGTGAAGATCTGAGCCCTGTGCAGCCGGCCGGCCGCGGCCTCGATGTTCAGGGCGATTCGCACGGCTCCGACGATGCGGCCGCCGTCGTCATCGTCGTCGGCCACAACGGGCCGGCCGGCCAGCAGGCGGTTGCCTGCCAGGGGCCGGGTGTACGCCATCGCCAGCGACGGTTCGTCGGCGGCGGCCTCGGCCGTGTCGTTCTGGTGGCGACCGGCGAATGCGAGCCGCCGGCCATCGGCGTCCAGAACCGACGCCGATAGGACGCTCTCGTGGTGGAGGAATTCATTGGCCCCTCGCTGCATCGCGGCGATGTCGCCATCGGCCAAAGCGTCGGCAACCATCATGCGCAGCGTGTTGGCCAGGCGCCCGGCCTCATCGACCTGGGTCTGGGTCATCCAGTTGGTCAGCAGATAATGCGACGCAATCCCACCTAAGGTCGCGGCGGCGGTCACAACGGCCACCAAGATCACGGCGACCTTGAACTGGAGTCCGCATCGGATAGTCACATTACAAATTCGCATGGCGATGGGTATTCGCGTCGTCGTGCACAGAAAACCTACCATACAAGCAACGATGCCGCCGCGATGACGGCCTCATTTGTAAGGGTATCGGCCGATTATGAGGCCCCCTTGGACTAATCCGTCCATGATCGGCCATGAGCGAATGGCCTCTACCAGCCCGTTGAAAAAGCTGTTCCTGCTGCGATCGGCTCAATTGCCTGTGCGTCTGCGTCAGAAATACTCGGCAATGCTAAGGC
>CBDVCA010000213.1:0-4781 GCA_965372365.1 uncultured bacterium | reverse complement strand
GATGCATCGGTCGCCGCCGCCCCACGTGGACCCGTCATACGTGATCGGTTGGCCGGAGGCCCCGGACGCCAGCGTGATCCCGCTGGAAGACATCACGTACGTTGTGCCGGTGCGAAAGTAGATGGTGTCGGCGGCGCCGAGATTGGCCGAGGCGGCCAGACCGGCGGCGTTTGTATCGCCGGGGCAGTGCTTCCAGGGAATAGAAGTAGACGTGCCGGCGTTGGCGTCGCTGCCGGAGGCGTAGTCGACGTAATACGTCGCCGCTGAGGCGGAGGTGCAGAGGATCATCATCGCCGCGGCGATGAACAGGCAACGGCTCAATCGTTCAATCGTTTTCATGGGAGTCTTTCCTGTTGTAAGGCGCCTCGGCATGCGCAGGTTCCTAACTACCGAAGTTTGTCTTAAGGATCACGAAGTCCTCAAGGTTGACGGTTCCCTCGCCGGTGAAGTCGCCCTGCGCCCACGTCGCGCCGGCGGCTCCGAAGTGGGTCTTGAGGATCACGAAATCCTCGATGTCCACGTCCCCGTCGCCGTTGGCGTCGCCGGGGGTGAGGCTTTGTGCGGCCGCGACAGTGATGACGACGTCATCAGAGTCCTGCCAGCCCTGGCTGGTGATGATCCTCAGCGTAATGGTGTGCTTGCCGACCAGCAACCCACAGACGCCTGTCAGCCCATCGGCGAGGTACTCGCCCTGATTCGTCCACACGTAGGTGGTGATCGTCCCAGCGGCCGTCGAGCCGCCGCCGTTGAGAAAGACCAACTCGAAACCGTCGCCGTCGGCGTCAACGATCGTCTGATCGGGGCCGGCGTCAGCGGTCGCCGGATCGTCGGTAGCGCCGTACTCGAAGGCTCCGGCGTCCCATGCGGCCCCGGCGGGACGGTAGAATTCGTCGAAATCGATCAGAGGCGCTTCGTCGCGACTCCCGTAATCGATAGCCGGCGACCCCGGCGCCAGGTGCAAGTCGAAGTTCGCGGCGTCGACGAACCAAACGTTCTCGTCGACCCCGAAGGGGATGGTCCGGTTGTGATCTGCGATGATCCTGGGACCGGTGGTGAAATTGTAGGACTGGGCGATATTGTTGCGGATGATGTTGGCGGCGCCGCTGGCGGTGGTCATGCCGATCCAACTGTACCTGGAGGACTGGTCGTCATTGTACCGCTTATTGAACACCGTATTATTGACAATGCGGCAGCCGCTGGCGAGATACAGTACGATTCCGTTCCATTGGTCGACCTGAATGACGTTGTTCTCAACGACCCAGTTGGTGTACGGCCCGGCGAAGCAGCCGATACCCTGCAGCCCGCCCTGATGAAGCTGGTTGGGGTCTTCCCGGTTGATAATCAGGTTGCCTCGGAGCGTCACGTCGCGAACTAGGCCAAGGCCGCGGTTGTACAGAAAGCCCTGGATGCCGTCGTCGTGGTTGTCGCTGACGTTATAGCAGTTCTTAATGGTGTTGTACTGGATGAGTTGCCCGTGGTAGAGAACCCGGATGCCATCGCCGCTGAAGTTGGTAATCTTATTGTACTCGTAGACCGAATCCTCGGCCGCGGCGTCAATGCCAAAGCTCACGTTGAGCATCCGGTTGTTCCTCAGGGTGATCCGCCGGCTGCTCGGGTGCGTGTTGAACCCCTTGCACGCCCGGTCGTTCCATTGCTGGGCCGTCCAGGACGAACTATCCAGTTGCGAGTACAGGAAGCAATCCTCGATCAGAATATCTTCGCAGGATCCTTCGCATGAGATATGCGTATCGCGGCTGTACGTCGGAGCCGCCGAGGGGGTGATGGTAAGTCCTCGGAAGATCCACTTGGCCATCGAATTCAGCCGTAGGCGGCGCAACATGGGCGTGTGCCCCTCTTGAGCTTCGACGGTGATGTAATCGTCGTTGTACGCCCAGTAGTAATTGATATCACCGTGATACCCCGAGCGAAGCAGGATCGTATCGCCGGGTTGCACGGGGGCGCCGACGTTCTTGGGAACGCCGCCGGAGCCGCGGGTCTCGATCAGGCCGTGGCTCAATACTTCCTGGAACGTTCGCCATGGGTCGCCGGCCGAGCCGTCCCCGGCGGCGCTGCCGTTGACGGGGTCGACGTAAAAGGTCGCGGCCGGGGCGGCCATGGCCGTAATCGCGATAAGCAAAGCAACAGTAATCACTCGGTGCATGCAACTTCCTCCGTCCGGCGGTATGAACTAATGAGCCAGCGCCCGTGCGGCGCCATCATAAACCCAAGTATACCAGAGATCTGTCATATGCCTACCGTCATTCGCCCAGAATTTCCCCGCCCCAGCAACGCTTCGATAGCGCCGGTTCAGCCGATCCGGTGAACAGGCCGATAGAGTCTGAAGGCGCAACAGTCGGCCGCGGGGCCACGAGCGCCGGTTTGGAGGTAGACCGATGAGTGAAATGAATATACTGCCGGCCGACGCGATCGGGCGTAACTTTGTACCTGAAGAGTACTTAACAGACGGACGCGACGAATACGCCCTGCGGAACGCCCAATCTCCGCGTCCGCTGGATCAGTGGCGAAAGCTCACTGCCGAGCAGATCGAGGCGATGGTTCGCAACGGGAACACCTCCGATAATTGGGATAACCTCCTGGTTACCGAGCAGTTTACGCCGCATTCGGTGAAGAATTGCGAGTTCTACGGTCTGGTCCGTATCGGCCGGCTGGAACGGGTGTGTCTGGAGTATCACGATCTGACGGCGCCGGTGGGGCTGACCAACAGCCGCATTATAGAGTGCGATTTCGGCGACGACGTGGCCGTCCACAACGTGCGGTATCTCGCCCACTACATCATCGGTAACAACGCTATCCTGCTGAACATAGACGAGATGCACACCACCAACTACGCCAAGTTCGGCAACGGCATCGTCAAGGACGGCGAGAGCGAGGATGTGCGGGTCTGGATGGATCTGATCAACGAAGCCGGCGGCCGCGCGGTAATGCCCTTCGACGGCATGACCGCCGGCGATGCGTTCCTCTGGGCCAAGTACCGCGGCGACGCGAAACTCATCGACCGACTCGGCCAGATTACCCAGGAGCAGTTCGATTCACGCCGCGGCTTCTACGGAACCGTCGGCGACGGCTCGGTCATCAAGAACTGCCGCATCATCAAAGACGTCAAGATCGGCGACTACGCGTACGTCAAGGGCGCCAACAAGCTCAAGAACCTCACCATCCACTCCACCGCCGACGAATCCTCGCAGATCGGCGAAGGCGTCGAACTGGTCAACGGCATTATCGGTCGCGGCTGCCACATCTTCTACGGCTGCAAGGCCGTCCGCTTCGTACTCGGCGATTGCAGCAACCTCAAGTACGGCGCCCGGCTGATCCACTCGTACTTAGGCGACAACTCGACCATCTCCTGCTGCGAGGTGCTTCACGATCTGATCTTCCCGTCGCATGAGCAGCATCACAACAATTCGTTCCTGACCGCCGCGTTGGTGAAGGGTCAGTCGAACGTGGCCGCGTGCGCGACGCTCGGCTCCAATCACAACAGCCGCTCCAACGACGGCGAGCTCGAAGCCGGTCGCGGCTTCTGGCCGGGGCTGTGCGTGTCGGTCAAGCATTTCTGCCGATTCGCCTCCTTCACGCTGCTGGCCAAAGGCGCCTACCCGGCCGAAATGGACATCCCCCTGCCGTTCGCCCTCGTCAGCGACGACCCCTCGCGCGACCGGCTGACCGTGATGCCGGCGTACTGGTGGATGTACAACATGTACGCCCTCGCCCGCAACAGTTGGAAATTCCGCGCCCGCGACAAGCGACAGCGAAAGATCCAGCACATCGAGTTCGACGCCCTCGCCCCCGACACCATCGAAGAGATCTTTGGCGCGCGCAATCTGCTCGCCCGATGGACCGCCCGGGCCAAGCTTGGGGCCGATGGCCGCGTGGCCGCAGAGGCCGACCTCGTCGCGATGGGGCGACGGCTGATGGCCGAGTCGCCCGAGAAGGTCGACTCGCTGGAGGTTCTCGGCGAACGCATGGAGAACTCGCGCCGTAAAGTCGTAATCCTCAAACCCCGGCCCGCCTACGAAGCCTACGGCCGCATGCTGCACTACTATGCGGTACGCAACCTCATGACCTTCCTCACCGACCGGCCCGACACGTCGCTGGCCGAAATGTGCGACACGCTCGCCGCGACCCGGCGGCATCGCGACTGGGTCAACTTCGGAGGCCAACTGATCCGCGCCAAAGACGTCGACCGGCTCATTCGCGACATCAAAGCCGGGGGCCTGCCGACGTGGTCGGCCATCCACAACCGCTACGATCATCTCTGGGAACGCTACCCCCTCGACAAGCAGCGCCACGCCCTGGCCACGCTCCTCGAACTGCTGGGCGTCGACCGCCTCACCCCCGACCTATGGCGTGCCGCCGTCGACGAAGCCGTCGACATTCAACACTACATCTGCGATCAGACCTACGCCAGCCGCAAGAAGGACTACGACAACACTTTTCGCCAAACCACCTTCGCCACCGACGCCGAACGCAACGCCGTCCTCGGCGACCCCCAAGACAACAGTTTCGTCGACCAAGTCCGCCGCGAAACCGAGCAATTCGAGCTCGCCGCCGCGGCCGTTACATCGCCAGCGTAAACCACCCCCCGCCGAACCAAGCCCCCGCAGGGGGCGACTGTTAGTAGCCTCGGGCGCGAGCCCGTGGATTGCGAACGTCCCGGCAAGGATGAGCCCCCGCAACGTGATGCGAATTCGGCAAGGTGTCGCCCGGGAGCGATAGCGCCGTAGCCCCCGCAGGGGGCGTTTGTTAGTAGCCTCGGGCGCGAG
>CBDVCA010000212.1:0-4786 GCA_965372365.1 uncultured bacterium | reverse complement strand
CCCAAGCCCCGATAGGGGCGACACCCCGTGGCCATACGGTCTGTGTGTCGCCCCTGTCGGGGCTTGCATCGGGGGGTGCATTATGGTCCCCGGCCCTTACGGACCGGGCTACAAATCTGTCGCCCCTAACGGGGCTGGCCCCTCAGGGCATCAAACACACCACCGGGCAGACCACGAAAATGGGATGAGAACCCGAAATACGAAACAAATACGAATACGGCAAAACGGCCAATGCTCAAAACGACGACGGCAGGTGTCGGAAACAGCCGACAGTCGTTTGGGTCATTTGCCGTTTTGCCGTATTCGTATTTGTTTCGTATTTCGTATTTCGTGCTTCGAATTTCGCCGTCCAGCTGGGCCCCCCACTGACCCTCCAGTCAGCGATAGCGCCTTATCCCCCGATGCCGAGATCCTCTCGGGTCAACAGTGATTCGAACGTGAAGCCGGCGGCCTCGATGTTCTCGCGGCCGCCCTGCAGTCGATCGATGGTGCCGACGATCTTGGTGACCGAACTGCCGGCTTCGGTGATGACCTTGCCGGCTTCGATGATCTGGCCGCCGGAGGTGATAATGTCTTCGACGAGAAAAACTCTGGACCCTTCGGGGAGCGCCCCTTCGATCTTGTTGCCGGTTCCGTAGCCTTTTTTGGAGTTGCGAACGATCACGTACGGTATCCCGCTGGCCATACTGGTCGCGGCGGCGAGGCTGACGGCGCCCAATTCGGGGCCGGCGATCACATTGGCGTCGCCGATCCGCTCGGCGAACAGGCGACCGAGTTCGGCGAGGATATCCGGCTGGGTTTCAAATAAGTACTTATCCAGATAGTAGTTACTCTTGGCGCCGCTGCGGAGGGTGAACTCCCCTTCCAAGTAGGCGACTTCCTTGATCCGCGAGATTAGCTGTTCGGCTGTCATAGTCATAGGTATTCTCCTTCGGCTGAGGATGTATCATAGAAGCCCCGTCCGGTCAACGGGCTCTACCGATTCGATCCGGTGGCGGGGCGGCAGAATCAGGTGTGGAAATACAACCGCAGCTTGCGGGGAGGGCTGCAAAGAGGCTATCGTATCGGTTTCTTTGAGCCGATGGACATACGGTAAGGTCAAGAGGTTATGAAACGAAGTGAGCTGATCAGCATTTGCGACACGATCCGTAAGGTCAAGAGGTTATGAAACGAAGTGAGTTGATCAGCATTCGCGACACGATCCAGAGCATCTGGGTGGCGATCGTCCTGGCGTTTGTCCTTCGCGCATTTGTGCTGGAGGCGTTTGTCATCCCCACCGGGTCGATGGCGCCCCGCCTGATGGGCCGGCACCTTCTGGTCGATTGCCCCGATTGCCGGTATCGCTTCCCCCGAGGGTATCGCAACGTTCTGAGGTGGAACCAAGCGGTGTGTCCCAATTGCCGCACGCGGATCACGGTCCGAACGACCAAGGCCGACACCGTCAAAGGCGGCGATCGCGTCCTGGTGCTGAAGTTTCCGCGACAGGTGCGGCCGCTGCGGCGATGGGATGTGGTGGTGTTCAAAGATCCTCAAAACAATATCCAGAACTACATCAAGCGTCTGATCGGTCTGCCGGGCGAGGGTCTTCGGATCATCCACGGCGACGTCTTCACGCGACCGATCGTCGATCGTAACGACGATCGGACCCTGGACGAGCACGATCTGCAGATCCCGTTGGCCGACGTCGCCGGCTGGGTGGTCGCCCGTAAGCCGCACGCCAGTCAGGAAGCGATGTGGCAACTGCTGTTCGATAACGATTACCAGCCGGCCGACAAGCCGGGACGACGCACGCCGTGGAAGCCGCTGTGGGAATCGGTTGACGCTGACGCCGACGCTTGGGCGTTGGACCGCCAGCACGGGCGCGTGTTCGAGTACAATGGCTCCAACCCCCAGAGCCTTCGTTTTGCTCGGGGTCGTCGGGAGCTGTTCCGAGCGACCAATGCGTACAACTCCAGCGCCGAAGGCGTCGGCGACAATGAAGTGTGCAGCGATCTGAAACTGGAGACCACCGTGCTGGGCGGCGGCGATTCGGGCGCTGTGCGACTGACGCTGAGCAGCTTCGATCAGGAGTTCGCCGGCGAGATCCATCTCGATGGTACGGTGCGACTGCTGCGACGAGCCCTGAAGCCCAATGGCGAGCCGGTCATAACGTGGGAGCAGGCCGACACATGGGGTTCGACGTCCGTCGAGGCGTTTACTCCCGATCGAGCCCGCACCATCGCTCTGACCCACGCCGACTGGCGAGTGACCGTCCTGGTGGACGGCGAGCCGGTTCTGGTCAGCTCCGATCAGCTCTATCAGCCGGACTTGGCGATGCTGATCGAAGCCAGCGGCCCCGGATACGTGCCGACCCCTCGCGTGGGGATCTCCGGCGTCAGCGGGCGGTTCCAACTGTGGCACACGCGTGTGATGCGAGACGTATTCTATACCGAAGCCAGGCTACGCCCCGAACTGGAGGTGACTCCCGAACTTGACTACGCCAACGCCGAATTCAGCGATCCCGACGCC
Organism: uncultured bacterium; assembly: GCA_965372365.1. Lineage (GTDB taxonomy): Bacteria > Planctomycetota > Phycisphaerae > SM23-33 > FEN-1343 > CBDVCA01. The sequence continues at coordinate 2,278 of CBDVCA010000212.1, read as the reverse complement.
GGTCCGGTCGCCGGAGCCGGCCAGCCGGGCTGGGGCGCCAGAGCCAACCCGATCGTCCTTCGCAAGTTCGACGACAGGCCCGACTATGACGAGTTCTACATGCTCGGCGACAATTCGCCTTCCTCCAAAGACTCCCGACGGTGGCTGAAGGCGTCTCCGACGTTGAGGCTCTATGACGAATCCGGAGCGCCGCAGTATCGCATCGGCACCGTGCCGCGATACAATCTCATCGGCAAGGCGTTCTTCGTCTACTGGCCCGCCGGCAGCGCCCTGCCGGTCTTCAAACGCTTGCCCCTGATCCCCAACGTCGGTAAGATGCGTCGAATCGAGTAGATGCACTGACCGGCGCCGTTGATATGGAATCGATGGGATGATCCTGCTGGAAACCCGAAATCTTGTGAAGCGATACGGTGGCCGAGCCGTCGTCAAGGAGGTCGGCTTCTGCGTCGGCCAAGGCGAGATCGTCGGCCTGCTGGGCCGAAACGGAGCCGGCAAGACCACCACGTTCCGCATGACCATCGGCATGATTGTCCCCAACAGCGGGATGGTGATCTTCGAAGGGCTCGACGTCACCAAGATGCCGATGTACAAGCGAGCTCGACACGGGATGGGCTATCTCAGCCAGGAACCCAGTGTCTTCCAAAGGCTTACCGTTCGCCAGAACCTCTACGCCATCCTCGAGACGATGCCGATGACTCGTAAGCAGCGAGTCGCCAAGGCCGACGGCCTGCTGGGCCAGTTCAGCCTCTCCCACGTCGCCGGCCAGCAAGCCCGAACGCTGTCGGGGGGCGAGCGGCGGAAATTGGAGATCGCACGAGCCCTGGTGACCAACCCCACCATGATCCTGCTGGATGAGCCCTTCAGCGGCGTCGATCCGATCGCCGTCGAGGATCTTCAGCGCGAGATTCGCGCTCTCCGCGACCAGAAAATCTCGATCCTGCTGACCGATCACAACGTTCGTGAGACGCTCACGGTGACCGATCGCAGCTACATTATGGACAACGGCGAAGTGCTCCGTGAGGGCTCGCCCCGCGACCTGATCAAGGACGATCTGGTCAAACGCACCTATCTCGGCCACACCTTCCGTGGCGATGAATTCGACCAGGCGTACCTCGATCAGTGACACGCTCCGGGGCCGGTCGCTTCGCTTCGGATCGGCTTGGCGGCGGGTCTGTAGGGTCTGCGACGACGCCATCGAAATGCCTGTCGCTTCGAAGTGGAAATGGAGACGGACCTATGTATCGTTCGAAACTGAAGCAATACGCGTGGCGCCTGCGGCGTTGGATAGGCCGGCCTTTGACCTACGTGGACTACTGCAGGCGGTACGGCTGCAAGGGCGGGACGACGTGTGACGCCGAGCAGCAGCTCAACGCCAAGCTCATCGATTATCCTCGCAACCATAACTACGCGATCCACGACAGGCGGGTGAAGCCGTCGTTCAAGCTTCATGAGCGGCATGTTCTGTTCGAGTCGCTGTATGGGCCGGGGATGAGCAGCTTTCTGGATATCGGATGCTGCCGCGGGTTCTACGTTGTGCAGGCGGCGTGTCAAGGCGAACAGGTTCGGGCGATGGGTATCGACCTGCATCGGCCGTTCGTCGAGACAGCCGGGGCGGTGAGCGAGCATCTGGGGATCGACAACGCCCAGTTCGAGTATGCGTCAATCTCCGACGTGGCCGACAACATCGATCGCTTCGGCGGTCCCTTCGATTCGGTCCTGCTGGTGGGTACGTACCACTACTTGTTCTGGGGCAGCGACCTGAACCCGCACGCCTACTTCGATCACGACGCGATCTTCGCCACGCTCCGCAAGCTCTGTTCGGGGCGGCTGATCCTCTCGGGGCGGCTGGAGATGAGCCACCTGTCCTCATCCTGCCGGATTCCGGATGAGCACCGATCGAAGGTCGCCCAGTACACCACCGAACATTTCGTCGACGCGGCCAATCGTCACTTTGACGTCGAGACCGTGGGGCACCTCGGTAAATACCCGCTGTTCGTTATGACCGCCAGGTAGACGAATCCGCCGGTCGTCTAGATGTCGAGGTTCTTCACCTCGAGGGCGTGTTCCTCGATGAACGCGCGCCGTTTCTCGACGTTGGAACCCATCAGGATGGTGAACATGCGTTCGGCCTCTTCGGCGTCGTCGGCGCGAACTCGAAGCAATATGCGACGGGTCGGGTCCATGGTGGTTTCCCACAGCTCGTCGTCGTTCATCTCGCCAAGGCCCTTGAACCGCTTGATCTCCATCCCGCGGCTGCCGAGTTCGCGAATGCCCGGCA
>CBDVCA010000211.1:0-4805 GCA_965372365.1 uncultured bacterium | reverse complement strand
GCGGCGTCATAACACCACATTATCCCTGGGACAGAGTACTAGTAACGGCAGATCGCCGGCCGTGAGAACTCCCCGCTAATCCGTCATGAACCAAATCTTTCGCCCCTGACGGGGCTGACCCGACTCGTCCAATGAATCCGACCGGCCGCAGCGGCGATACCTCTGACGGGGCTGGCCCGCTTGGTCCAATGAATCCGACCGGCCGTAGCGGCGATACCTCTGAAACGCGCCATTAGAGTGAGGGGGGGGGTATGCCGCGTTGCGGCATAGAAAGGAGAGGAGAGACAGTAGAGAGGAGATACGGCCGGAAGGACAAGAAATCAAACGAACCCAAACCCGGAGAATTCGGAGTTTGGAGCACGTTGCATAGAAGGTGTCGTGCTCAGGCGTCGGTGAGGACAAGGTTGGCAAGGACGCCGAAGCAGCCATAGCAACGCCCCCCTCACAACGCCTCCCAGGCGTGGGGGGTACGCGTAACTGTTGTATTTGAAGCGGATGCGTTTTTGCCCGGCCTGCGATTTGTATTGTAAGGTACCGCCGAAGCAGGAGGTCAAGAGCACATGCGTTACCGAATCCGATACGAACAGCGTCAGCAGCAGCACATGGCGGAGATTGAGGCCCACAGTCCGCAGGAAGCCGTGGTTAAGTTCCAACACCTCAAGCATGCTCCCGTCGGCCGCAGAGACAACACACCCCAGGTGACCAGTGTAAGTGTCGCCGACACCGGAGAAGGCTGGATGTAATGGGTCGCGATACTGACGCAATAGGCAGTACAATCGGGGCTTCGCGGCCGCCGGACGCAAAATGGGGAAGATCCTTGACGGAAAGCAGCGCGATCTGTACTCTCTGCTCACTATGGCTAGAATTGCACGTATAGTAGTGCCTCGCAAGGCACATTTGGTCTGCCAGGGCGGAGACCGAGCCGTTTTCAACTCCGCCAAGCGCAGAAGAGCCTTCACTGATATCCTTACTGCCTGCGCCGACACTTACCAAGTCAAGATCTTGGCCTGGTCGGTGTTGAGCCGGAAGGCATACTTCGTGATTGTCCCCCCTAACGCAGCGGCCTTGAGTTCGTTCATGCGTGTGGCGCAGACGCGATTCGCTCGCTTCCTGCACGCCGGCGGATTCAAAGGCGAGGTCACGCCACGTCGGTTCGCCAGTTGTCCGCTGGACAACCCGACGGCGCTGGAGGCGATCAAGTTCGTCGAATCCAGGCCCGTGGCCGAAGGCCAGGCGAAATCGCCCGACGACTACGCGTTCAGTTCGGCGGCGGTTCGGTCCGGCGCGTCGACCGAAGCGGAAGCCCTGCTCACGACCCTTCCCGCCATCACCGGCGCGGTCAAGAGCTGGGCGAAGTTCCATGCCGACGACCTCGAGCCCGAGCGGGTCGAATACCTCGCCATGCGAATGCGGACCGGCAAGCCCGCCGGCGCCAAGGCGTTCATACGCCGGATCGAGAAGCGCCTCGGCATGGACCTCTCGCGCGGCCGCGGCCGGCCCAAAGGCAGCTAAAGCGAGCCGTCGCCGGCGGCGTCATGAATCACCCACGGTCATCGACCTGTCGGTACCGGTGCGCCCACGGCGGCCGGGCCGGCGGGAATCGACGGCGACGATTTCCTTTCGGTGATTGACAGCCCTACCGCCCGCCGTTGTACAATGGCCGGCGGTTATGTGGGTGCTTCCGGCTTATTCCGTCGCGGCGATGATACCGTTTACACTCGATGTGATGCGGCCGTGGGGGCTATTGGGCCTGGCCCTGCTGGTCCCCACGATCTACCTCGCCTGGACCTCCAAGACCGCATCGTCCCGCTCACGCGAGATCGCCGGAACGGCCCTGCGGGCGGTGGCCGTCGTCGCCCTGGTCGGCGCGGTCTCCGGGGCGAGAATGGTTCGCAAGAGCGATCGGCTCTGCGTGACCTTCCTGGTCGATCAATCCAAGAGCATCGACCCCGACACCCGAGCCGCGGCGTTGGCCGAGGCGCGAACCTCACTTCGGGGCATGGCGCCCGAACACCGGGTCGCCGTGATCGGCTTCGCCGGGGCGAGCGTTCTTCAGCAGTTGCCCAGCACCGCCGGCGACATCCCGGTCTCCCGGGGCCAGTTCCGACGCGACTTCACCGACATCGGCCGGGCCATCCGCCTGGCGATTTCGGTGGCGCCCCAGGACGCCGCCAATCGCATCGTGCTGCTCAGCGACGGCAATGACACCGCCGACGCCTCGGCCATCGCCGCCGCCGCGACCGCCCGCCAGGCGAATACCCCTATCGACACGTTCACGCTGGGCGCAGCCGTCAAGGGCGATATCCGGGTCGAACGGCTGATTCTGGATCCGCAGATCGACGCCAATCAACCCCTGGCGATCAAGGCCGTCGTTCACAGCGACGTCGCCCGCACCGCTCGTCTGACGCTTCGCCGGCGGGGGCGGCCGGTGAACCTGACCGGCTCCGACGACCGGGACTATATCACCATCGCGCTGAAACCCGGGGCCAACCTCGTGCCGGTCATCGAAGAGCGAATCGCCGACGGGGGGTTCTACGACTACGAGGTCAACGTCGAGCCCGTCGGCGGCGACGCCACCGCCGGCAACAACCGGGCCATCGGCGTCACCCGGGTGATGGGCTCCCCGGGAGTGCTGATCGTCGACGGCAGCGACAACGGCCGTCAGGGCGCCAACCTGCAGGCGGCGCTGCGAAAGGCGAAGATCAGAGCCGTGCTAGTCAACGAGACCGGGTTCCCCGATTCGGCCATGGCCTTCAGCCATTACGACTGCCTGGTGCTTTCGGATGTGCCGGCCTCGTCGCTGGATGTCGCCCAGATGAAACTCGCACAGCGATGGATCCAGGCCGGAGGCGGATTCGTCTGGGTCGGCGGGGTGAACAGCTTCGGACCGGGGGCCTATTCGGGAACACCCCTGGAAGAGGCCGCCCCGGTCAGTTGCGACGTCAAGCGCCACATCGAACGGGCCAGTCTCGCCCTGGCGATCGCGATCGACCAATCCGGCTCGATGGGCATGACCGTCGGCGGCAGTGAAACCAAGATGGACCTGGCCAACAACGCCGCGGCCGAGGCGATCGGGACGCTCGACCACCGCGATTTCGCCGGCGTGGTGATGGTCGACACGCAATACAAATGGATCACCCAGCCGAGCCTGCAGCGGATGACCCACAGCGGCGGCCGCAACCTACGACAGAAGGTGCTGGCGAACAAGCCCGGCGGCGGCGGCATCTACTGCAACACGGCGTTGAAAGCCAGCCTGAACGCCCTGGCCGAGACGTCGGCGATGAGCAAGCACGTGCTGCTGTTCGCCGACGCCGCCGACAGCGAGCAGCAGCGCGGTTGCGAGCAAATGGTCCGCAAAGCGAACGCCAGTCATGGCGTTACGGTCAGTTGCGTGGGCCTGGGGGACAGGAGCGACAAGGACGCACGGTTCCTCGAGAGACTGGCCGCTACGGGCAAGGGTCGGTTCTACATTACCGACGACGCCCGCAAGTTGCCGCAGTTCTTCATCCGCGACGTGTCGATGGCGTCGCGCAACGCGTTCATCGAACCCGAAGGCGGCATCCAGCCGGCGATCGTTACGCTACCCGGCGCCGGCGCCGCCGGGGTCGACGCGATTCTCACCGGCGTCCGTTCGACCCCCAAACTCCGCGGGCAGGTGGCCACCACCCTCAAAGGCCGGGCCACGCTGTTGATGCACGGCCCCGAAACCGACGACGCCCTGCTGGCCAAATGGCAATACGGCCTCGGCCGAGCGGTGGCCTGGACCTCCGACGCCCAAGGCAAGTGGGCGGGCGATTGGGTCGGGTGGGAAGGCTTTGGCAAGTTCTGGTCGCAGGTCGTCCGCTGGGCGACCCGCAATCAGAATCTCGACAGTCCCGTAACGGCCTGGGCCGCGGTCCGTGGCCGACAGGGCGTCATCGCCGCCGACGCCATCGACGACGACGGCGAGCCGCTCACCAACCTTACGCTCCGGGCGGTCGTCGACAGCGCCAACCCTGACACGCCGACTCAGACCGTCGAGCTGCATCAGACGGCTCCGGGGCGGTACGAAGGGCGGTTCCAGCCGCGGGACGTGGGGGCGTATATCGTCAGCATCGTCAATGACGAGGGCAAGGGGCTCGACGCCACCGCCGCGGTGATGAGCTACTCCCCCGAGTTCGCCCGGCTGGATCCGAACCGTGGGGCCATGGCGCGGATCGCCCGAGCCAGCGGAGGCCGGGCCCTCGCCAGCCTGACCGACCTGTTCGTCCGCCCCGCCGGGCCGGTGTATACTTACCACCCCATCGTCGGGCTCCTCCTGGCCGCGGCCACGTTCCTGTTCTTCGCCGATATCGTCGTACGCCGGTTCGTACTGCCGGAGATGCTCATTCGCTGGCTCACCCCCGCCCGACCGCGTCAGACCGACGGAACGACCGTCGACCGACTTCGCCGCGTGAAGGCCGCCATCGCCAAGCCGGTGGCCGTCGCCAGGCAGCCGCGTGCGGAGGGCGCCACCTCGGTCGTCACCCCCGAGATCGTCGAATCGACCGAACCGGCGCCGGCGGAGAAGCCCGCCGAAACGCCCCCCAAGGCCCCGCCCGCCGCCGCCGGAGGCAGCCTCGCCGATCGGCTCCGCGCCGCCAAACGTCGCGCCCGACAAGAGATGGAAGACAAGAGCCAACGGGACCGGTAGAACGGCGAACGGCAGGCTACAGGCTTCAGGCACGGAAACGGCGGCTCACGCCAGAAGGGAAGGTTCATGACGGATCATCGGGGAGTTCTCACGGCCGGCGATCTGCCGTTACTAGCCCCCTGCAGTGCAGGGG
>CBDVCA010000210.1:0-4820 GCA_965372365.1 uncultured bacterium | reverse complement strand
GCTTGGATCGCTATGGGGCGAACACTGACCCGGCCCTTGCGGACCGGGCTACAAATCTGTCGGCCCTGTGGGCCTCAACGGCAGATTCACTTGAGTGATCAGACCCAATTCCAAGCACGCTCTTGCATCATGGCCGAACGCATACCCGTCACCATTTCTGAATGAGAGCCGCATAATCGACGCCGCAACCAGCATGACGGCGACAGGTATTCCGCAAATGGCTCCGACACATCGAAACTCATCACCGATTATTCCTCGCCGGCGATCAGATCATCGTACGTCTCGCGCCGCCGCACGATGCGGTAGTCGGCGCCGTCGACGAGGACCTCGGGCACACGAGGACGCGAGTTGTACTGGCTCGCCATCGTAAACGAGTAGGCGCCGGCGCTGAAGACGGCCAGCAGGTCGCCGCGTTGAACCGGCGGCAGCAGGCGGTCCTTGGCGAGGAAGTCGCTGCTCTCGCAGACCCCGCCGACGATGTCGACGATCATCCCGCCCTCGGGGGCGTATTCCTTACTTCGCACCGGAGCCGCGGCGCCGGAGCCCAGCACGACCGGGTGGACGAAATGCCACCCGCCATACAGCGCCGGGCGGATCAGATCGGTCATTGCCGCGTCGACGATGACGAAATGCTTGTCGCCGCCGTCCTTGACGTATTGCACCTCGGTCAGCAACACGCCGGCGTTGCAGGAGATCTGCCGGCCGGGCTCGATGATAATCTTCAAACCCGTGTCGACCAGCAGGGGAACGATATCGGCCGCGTAGGCCGCCGCCGCCGGGGCTTGGTCGGTTTCGTAGTCGGCGCCGAAGCCGCCGCCGATGTCGAGCGTGTCGACCGTTCGCCCGGCCGCTCGCAGCCGCCCGATCAGCGTAAGGGCTTTGTTGATGGCCTCGATGTACGGGGCCGTCGAGTTCACCGGAGAACCGATGTGCAGATGAATCCCGGTCAGCCGGGCGTACGCGTCGGCGCCATAGGCCTCGAAGAACCGCTCGGCCCGCTCGATGTCGACGCCGAACTTCGTCTCCTTCTTGCCAGTCGTCGTATACGTGTGCGTCTTGGGATCCACGTCCGGGTTCACCCTCAACGCGGCCGTCACCTGACGGTCAGCCTTCCGTGCGAGCCGGGCGAGGTTCTCGAACTCCGCCTCACTTTCGACATTGAACACGCCCACGCCGGCGGCGATCGCCTCGGTGATCTCACGATCGGTCTTCCCGACGCCCGCGAAGACCACCTTCGACATATCCCCCCCAGCCGCGGCGGCGCGGAACACCTCGCCCCCGCTGACGACGTCGAACCCGGAGCCCAACTCCGCCAGCAGTCGCAAAACGCTGAGGTTCGCCAGGCTCTTAACCGCAAAGCAAATCGTCGGGGCCAGCGGCGCAAACGCCTCGGCCATCGCCGTGTAATGATGACGAAGCGTGGCGGCGCTGTATACGTACATCGGCGAGCCCACTTCGGCCGCGAGGACCGCAAGGTCCACATCCTCGCAATACAACGTTCCCGACTTGTATTCAAAATGATCCATGTCTCTTCCTATCAACGCGCAGTAGCGACCATCGAAAACGAACCGGGAATTCTAACACCAAGCCGATCAGACGCCAAGAACGCCTTTGGAGACATTGTCAGGAGGTGGGAATAACCTCACCTTCTCGCAGGTCGCGTCTGACATCGACATTATGTGGCCACTGCACAACGTCGACGGAGCAGCCCCGAAGGGGCGAAGGCATTTAGCCGGGGGCGTAAGCCCCCGGTCTGTGAGTCGCCACTGACCCCCAAGCCCCGAAGGGGCGACACAACAAGTCTGGACGATTGTTGTGTCGCCCCTTGGGGCTAACAGCAACAGCTATCACACTCAATATTGTGACACAGCGGATCAAAGGGCATGCCAGAAAGGAGACCCGCTCACGCCAGGAGTTGCCGATGGCAGCCGCAGCCATCGAAGAAACCGCCGAATACCCACATGCGTTTCAGCCGACGATCTCCATCAACCGCTCGGTCAACTCCACGTGACGCGAGGTGTGATCTCGCATTTCCTGAAGCTGCTCGCGATGCCTATCGTCGGAAACCCGTTCGAGAATGCGGCCGATGTGCTCGGCCGATTGCGTTCGCTGACGAACGATCTCGTCGAACTCGATGAGCAACTGATCACGCTCAAACATCGTCCGCCTCCAATTCTCCGTCCATCATGCCCTTGAGTGTAGCGACCTCAATTCCGGCGTCACGCCCAATGGCCTGGAGAATGGCGTACATCTCGGCACGCTGTTCCTCATCGAAATCATCCGTTCGATTCAGTTGCCCGCACAGAGTATCCGCACGCTCCGCCAGATTCATGGCGTTCTTCACCAGGCACTTCATATCCGACACGTAAGTTCCATCCATCGTATCGTCACCTGAACAGGGGTAAGAAATGTAGATTCATTATCCCACAAATCTCGAAAAACGCCAGTACAATTCCCATTTCCACACGGTCTCCGACAATAACCCGCCGCCGATCATCTCCGATCGCGGCCAGCCTTCTCGGTGAGCCCGCTGGTCCCGAACCGACGACCGAACTCGGCGCGAATCTCATCGAGACTCACGTCGCGATACCCGGCCAACACCAACGCGTGAAACAGCAGGTCGCTCAACTCGCTCACAAGGCGCCCCCGATCGTCGCCGGCGGACGCGTCGCACACTTCGTGGGCCTCTTCGATGATCTTCGCGCCGATCGCATCGACGCCGCCAGCCATCAGACCGGCCACGTACGACGACGCCGACTTCCGCTGTCGAATCACCTCGCAAAGCCGATCCAGAATATCCGTCCGATTCATCGTCAAATGCTCGTCAAGATGCAGGCCGATCAAAACGCACCTCATCACCCGCGGCGAACGACATTCTTGCCGCTCCGCCGCCCAGTACGCCCATAGAGAAACGCCGCCCTTATAAAAGGACGGCGCATGTGTACTCCACGCGAATCAAGCCGCCGACAGACAGCATAGCTATCCGTCCGCAAATCAGGCACTGCCAGAAACAATAACGTTCCCGACCCAGCCCAACTCACGTCGCGGCCGATACAAGGCACGTTACCCAACCGGCTCCGCCGCGGCTGCAATAGCAACCCTGCCCGCCACCGCCGAACCTTCTCAGTTCGTCGGTCGCAGTCTCATCCGACAGCCACCTATGGGTCCGATACGCTGCCGACAGGATCGAATCCGATCCGTCCGGCGTTGATCGGCGCTACTGAACCTTGCGAACGTTGGTTGCCCGGGGGCCCTTGTCGCTTTCGGTCAGCTCGAACTCGACCGCTTCACCCTCGGAGAGTGACTTGAAGCCTTCGCCAAGAATGTCGCTGTGATGGACGAACGCATCCGTGCCACCATCAACCTCGATGAAACCAAAACCCTTCTCGTCTTTGAACCACTTCACTTTGCCTGTAGGCATACCACAACTCTCTTCTTCGAACTGGCGCTATGGATTTGCATTAGTTCAGACAGGCGAGGGATACCGTATCCGCGTGTGGGAGGATGAGGAAAACCGAACCGACTTGCGACACCGATTCCGAACACTCACCAACAACAACACACTGCCTGGCTCAAACTGCAAACATGCCTGGTTGCCACCCAAGCTCGCCGACGCGTACGGAAAACGTTTCCATCGTAATTACGCACCAGCCCATAAGACATTCAACATTCTTACGGCGACGCCCCCTCTTGTCAAGCGCCACAAAATATTTCCTAACAACTTTTTCCACAATGCCTTGCCCACCCGCCACCAGGGCCGGCCGCCCCGACATTCGAGTTTCTCGGACAATCCAGCTCACAACATCAGCATCCAAAACGCCTTCGGGCGCACGTCGCCCGCCCACATCCACGCCCGCCACACCATGACAAAAGGCGCCCAAGCCACGCTCGGACGCCCTCATGCAATGCCCGGCATACCATGGGAAAAGGCGCCCAAGCCACGCTCGGACGCCCTCATGCAATGCCCGGGAGAGGATTCGAACCTCCACTCCCCGAAAGGAACCAGCCCCTCAAGCTGGCGCGTCTGCCAGTTCCGCCACCCGGGCGATGGGTATTCGGTTGTGAGACGGGGTACTTTACGGGCGGCAAGTCGGTCTGTCAAGCGTGCTTGAAGACTTCGGGGGGATGATTTGGTGTTTCGCGGAGCGGAGCGGGGCGGCTATAATCGTGGCATGGAAGCGAAACAGCCACGAATCGCGGTGTTCCCCGGTGCGTTCGACCCGACGACCAGCGGCCATATCGACATTATCGAACGGGCCTGCAAACTGTTCGATGAACTGATCGTGGCCGTCGGCGACAATCCGGCCAAGAAGTCGCTGTTCACCCACAAGCAACGGTGCGACATGCTCGCCGAACTGGTGGCCGACATCCCCAACGTCCGGGTGGGTTCGTTCACCGGGCTGACCGTCAACTACGCCAAGGACGTGGGGGCGGTGACGATTCTGCGGGGCATTCGGGACGCGACGGATCTTCAATTCGAGTTCCAACTCGCCCTGACCAACCGAGCCGCGGCCGGCGTGGAGACGGTGTTCATCATGCCGCGAAGCGACTTCGCGTTCACCTCCTCGACGCTGATCAAACAGATCGCGGCCATGGGCGGCGACGTCTCGGCCTTCGTCCCTCCACTGGTCGCCCGACGACTGGCCGCCGTCGGCGCAACCGGCGATGCGATCGATCATCTGCAGGGCGAGTAGGCGACCCACCGGCGCCCCGATGTCTTCGCATAACAAAGGTTCATGACGGATTAGCGGGGAGTTGGCCTGAGGAGCGCCTGCCGTTACTAGTACTCTGTCCCAGGGATAATGTGGTGTTATGACGCC
>CBDVCA010000209.1:0-4850 GCA_965372365.1 uncultured bacterium | reverse complement strand
CTGCCGTTCTGCTACTCGCCGTCGACTTCCTCGACGGCGTGGGTGTAGAACTTCACGTAGTCGTCTCGCTCGGGGGTTTCCAGCCATCGCATCGCATCGAGCGGATGGCGGTTCAACTGTCCGGTGATCGCATAGGGCACGCTGTAGCCCCATTCCATCTCTTGGCGAAGCGGAATGATGGTCTCGCCGATCGCCTTGAGAATCGGAACGATCTTGAACTTGGGATTCTTGAGGAACCCCAGCAGCAACTCCAGCGGGCAGTTGCCGGCCGCCCGGCCGAGGCCGTACATGGTGCCGTCGACGTAGTTGGCGTTGCGGATAATGCCTTCGATGGTATTGGCGAAGGCCAACTGTTGGTTGTTGTGGAAGTGAACGCCCACTTCAATGCCCGACAGAATGCTCTGGAACTTCTGAACATAGAAGGCCACTTCTTCGCTGTACAGCGCCCCGAAGCTGTCAACGACGTACACGGCCTTGACGGACGTCTCCTCGCTGATCTGCTGGAGCGCCTCGTCGAGGAACGGGCCGCCCTCATGGCTGATGGCCATGATGCTGATCGCTGATTCGTACCCCTTGTCGTGGGCGTTGTTGGCCAGTTTGATCGCCTTGTCAATATCCTTGACGTACGTGGCAACGCGAATCATATCGACCACCGACTCGTCCTTGCCCACCACATCCTCGGCCGACGCCTTGTGGGCGTCCTGCATGACGGCCAGTTTGGTGGTCCCGGGATCGACCCCGTCGACCACGCGGAGCAGATCCTCCTCGTCGCAGAAACGCCACTTGCCGTATTCGTCCGGGGAGAACATCTCCTTGGAGTTGCGGTAGCCCAGTTCGACGTAATCGACGCCGGACTCACACACGGCCTTATACACCTTCTGGACGGTCTCCAGTTCGAACTTCGAATCGTTCACCAAGCCGCCGTCGCGAATGGTGCAATCCACCACTTTGATTGAGGGGCGATACATTGTCAGTGCTCCAAAGCAATTACGATTGGATGGCCGCCGCATCGACATCGGTCGATCAGGCCGCGACCCGACGGAAGACACGTCAATCACGTCATGCCCCGACCTCCGTCAGGGAGAGGAACCATGATACCCGAAGAAGGCCGTCCTGAACAGGGGCTACTTCAGGATCCGCGGGAATCGCCCCGTCTATCCCCCCCCCCCCCTTTTTTGCTGTCCGTTGATACGACCCCTGGCGATTCGCCGCAAAGATATCTTGCATTGGCGGCCGCGGCAGCGAACATTGGAGAGAGAAACCTAGTAACGAGGAGACCTACCATGAGAATTCGCACCGCATCCGCGTTGATTCTGCTTATCGCAACGACCACGATCGTACAGGCCGTTCCGGAGAAACCCGTATCGATCACCGACCGGCAGGTGGCCGAGTCGCTCAAAACAGCCCCGCCGTGCCCGGCGGCCGATGCGATGGGCCTGAAGCTGCGCCCGATCGATTACATCGATTGCGCCAATCCGGACGATCCGCATGATTTCCTCGACCAAGGCACATCCTCGATCACGACCGGCCCGGCGGGGACGTATCGAATCACCGCCGCTCATCGGCACGCGTTCTTCGCGTATCGATTCCGCTCGGCCGGCAAGGACAAGCCGATTCTGATCGTGTTCGAGTACCCCGACGACGCCAAGCGGACGATCAACTTCTCCACCCACGAATCGGTCCTCACAGGCGTGTCGAACAGCGACTGGTCGTTGGAGACCGGGGTGTACACCGGCGATCCGTTCCCGCTGTCGAACCGAATGCAGTACCATACGTTCATCATGTGGCCGCAGGATGAGTGGCCGGCCGCCCTGGTGGGCAATTTTCACCGCTACGGCCACCCGGCCGCGGCCGCCAAGATCTGGGTGTTCGCCATCGAGGGCGGACTGCCCAAACTGGAGGTCGACGCCCCCGACCCGTCCAACCAGCGTCAGCTGTCGCACTTCAACTCGTTCGCCTTCCTGCCGACATCCTACTACTTCGGAGCCAAAAGCCCCAACGCGGTCGAACACATGCTGGATTACGCCGAGTACATTGGTGTGAACCAACTGGCCTGGTGCATCACCTCCAACAACAACTGGGGCCTCTTTGCCGATCTCCCCTCGGTGCCCTGCACGGGCGGAGACCGTGCGCATCTCGATAAGGTTCTGGCCGCGATGGACAAACGCGGCGGGTTCGACTTCATCGCCTGCATCGGCCCGGAAAAGAACAACAAGTTCGTCTACAGCGGCAAGAACTACCTCGAAATGACCGCCGACGAGTTGCGAGCGGCGACCATCAAGCTCTTTGACGATTTCATCGATCGGTACGGCGACTATAAGTCGCTAAAGGGCGTCGGCTTGGGCAGCCAGTACAGCGTTCGGTTCTACAAACGACTGCAAGAGGTAGGCGTCACCGCCGACGTGGTGTCCCACATCAAGGCTCGACGCCCCGACCTGGATGTCATCGTCTTCGCCGGCGGCTTGGCGTTGCACCGGCAATATTTCGAGGACAAGGGCGTTAGCGCCGAGTCAGTCTACGCCGCGTTCGAGGACGGCGACGCCGACTGGTCTGACGTGCTGGCCGCCAAGGCCAACGAATGCTGGCGCCTGTGGAAGCAGGATCCGGCCGAAATGAAAGAGACCCCCGGCCTGACGGTCTACGAGCAGTATCAGCCGGACGATTACCGGATTTACGGGCTCTACAGCCAACAGCCGCGAGAGGCGATGTATTTCGATCTGGACGACTCCCAAGCCCGCAGCGATCTGGTCGACAGCCACTACGCGGCGATGTGGAACACGCACTACGAAGGCTGGTACGGCCTGCACCCGGAGATAAACTTCTGGTATCAGAAGCTGTGGGTGGCGCCCGATTTCAACGCCCCTCACCCGCTGTCCCTGGCGTCGTTCGCCCGGATCATGGGCCACCGGGACCGGCTGGCCATCATGCCCGGTTCGTGGAACAATAAGTACTTCGGCTATGAGGCGGCCATCCGCCGCTTCGCCAAAGCGTTCCGATCGCTGCCCCCGGTTCCGATGATCGACGTGAAAAACGTCCCGCTCGACACGGTCAAGGTCCGCTGGCTTCTCTACGGCGGCAAACGCTACATATCGCTCCAGAGCCTGATCCCCGTCGCCGGCGAGGTCGCCATCGACGGTACGCCCGTCGCGTTAGGCCCCTATGAACTGGTCGCTCTCTGCGACAACAGCGATGCCGAGCCCGTTGTGACGGGCAAAGCCCCCGACGCATACGCAGCCCTGATCGGCGAGCGCGTGCGTCGCCTGACGGGCCTGATCCAGCAGGTGCGAAAGCTCGACCCCGAAGCCGCCCCGGACGCCTACAGCAGGGCCGCCGACCTCGCGGCCGAACAGCTCACGATGAATCAACCCCGTACGGCCGAGTTGACCATAGGCGCCGGTTTGATCCATGAGCTACAACTCCGCAAGGATATCATCAATCCGCCGACGCTGACCGCGCCGCGACTTGCCGAAGCGCCGCCGATGACCGGCGACCTGGACGCATGGCCCTCCGCCGCATCTGATCTTCGAGCCGAAGGGGGGGAATACCTCGCCGGCCACCTGTACTTCCCCAACAGTTGGAGCGGCCCCGACGACTTGTCGGCGCGACTGCGGTTCGGCCATGACGGCGCGAAACTGTATGTGGCCGCGGAGATCCGCGATAACAAGATTGTCAAACTCGACGGATGCCGCTTCCGCCTGAGCACCAACGGGGCGTATCTGGACTGGACCGGCAAAGGTCGCAAGAGCGACCTGACATGGTCGATTACTCTGCCCGGGAAGGACAAGCCCGAAGTCACCGGCAAGGGCGGCAAAGGATTCACCTACACGTGCCGCCGAACGGCCACCGGGTATGTCGTTGAAGGTTCGGCGCCGCTGGCCGAACTCGGCCTGGCCCCCGGCGACCGGATGGGTTTCCTGCTGGATGTCTCTGACGACGACGACACGCCCAATCGCTATCACGCAAGATGGAGCCGGAAACAAGCGATGCTGGTTCCCCACCAGCCCAACTTCGCGTACTGGAGCGACGTCCGCAACTGCGCAAGCCTCGTCCTGGGCGAGTAGGTCGCGGCAGACGCTCGCCGCACGACCAGAACCCGGCTATGGACCCTGACCGGGGCACACGACAATGGGGCGGATCTCACGATTCGCCCCATCTGCCTGCGCAGGCTACTTTGGTAGATCCCCTGAATAAGAAGCCTGTCCCGAATGGTACTTCCGTCAGAAGATGCTTATACTTCAATAGTTGCGTTCTTGACCCATCGGTACAAGGCCCATCGCATGACCGATACTTCGGTGCGTGGAGATGCCGAAAACGCAGCCATTCTGTGCGACATATGCTACTGACAAGACAAACGATGCAAAACAGGGCGGAAACCGTAACAATTTAGGACTTCACCAGTTACAGACGGCAGTGTTATTCGCTCCTGGCCCTTTCTCAACCACTAAGGTCGAAACCGAGGACTATTGTGCTTGATGCTGCGGCTGTTGTTTGGTAGCATTTCCAGTTGTTTTATTGGTAACCGTTCACAGTTTGTTTCGGTTCTCCTCCCATTATGGTGGTTTGCTTGGCCTCGTGTTTCACGCCATGGCGGGCCAGCCCTGTTAGGGGCGAAAGATTGGGTTCATGACGGATTAGCGGGGAATCCTCGTGGCCAAGGGTCTGCCGTTACTAGCCCCCTGCAGTGCAGGGGGTCGCTGGATCGATGACGTTCCCGCAGCGCCTTCAATGTCGATTGGTAACCGTTCACAGGTCTATTGGCAGGAGTGACGGTGCGGGGTGATCGTCCCATTGAGCGGTGATGCTTTCGAGGAGGAATTCGAAGGCGGAGCGGTGTTGTTGGGCGCAGGTGG
>CBDVCA010000208.1:0-4854 GCA_965372365.1 uncultured bacterium | reverse complement strand
ATCCCTGGGACAGAGTACTAGTAACGGCAAGCACGCATCCGACCCACTCCCCGCTCATCCGTCATGAACCACAATTCAGTTCAGTTCAGTTTTTCGGGAACCGGAGCGTCTCTTTCGCGTCAGACCTATTGGTACGCTCACCGAAACCTTCAGGAGGCGGCAACGATGACGAGCAGAGTGATTCGCATGGCGGTGTTTTCGGTAGTTCTGACGGCCGCGACGGGATCGGCCTTCGCTGACGGCATGCTGGTTCCCGTTCGGCCGGACCTGCGTGTGAGGGGTTCGTGGGCGGTGAAGTATCATCACGTGACGATGACCGTTCGCGATCAAGTCGCCCAAGTGCAGATCGACCAAGCCTTTGCCAATATCGGGTCCACAACCATCGAGGTGGAGTACCTCTTCCCCGTCCCCCCGGGCGCCGCCATCAGCAAGATGACGCTTATGGCCGACGGCAAGGAATTGCCGGCCAAACTGCTCAAGGCCGACGACGCCCGCCGGATCTACGAGCAGATCGTCCGCACCAAGAAAGACCCCGCCCTGCTGGAGTACGTCGGCTACGGGCTCTACAAGACCAGCGTCTTCCCCCTGCCGCCGGGGAAGGAACGCCGCGTGGTGATCAGCTATACGGTCGAATGCCCCAAAGATCGCGGCCTGGTGAAGGTTCACTATCCTCTGAACACGGAAAAATTCTCGGCCAAGGCGATCGAGGACGTCAAGGTCGTCGTCGATATCAAGAACCGCCGACCGATCGGCCCGGTGTACAGCCCTTCGCACGATCTGACGGTCAGGCGTAAGGCCGCCGATCACGTGGTGGCCACGTATCATGTGACGAACGCCATTCCGTCGACCGATTTCGAATTGCTCTATCAGGACGGCTCCGGCGATATCGGGGCGACGGTCATCACCCACAAGCCCGCCAAGAACAAAGACGGCTGGTTCATGGCCCTGGTCAGCCCCAACCCCCGAACCGGCCGAGCCAAACCCCAGCCGAAGGATATCGTGTTCGTGATCGATCAGTCCGGGTCGATGCAGGGCAAGAAGATCGCCCAGGCGAAAGAGTCGCTGACGTGGATCTTCGGCAACCTCAACGAAGGCGACCGGTTCAACGTGGTCAGCTTCTCCGGCGGGGTCGAGGCCATGTTCAACGCTCCCTTGGTCAGAGCCGACGCCGACCACGTGGCCAAGGCCATCGATCTGACCGACCGCATAGACGCCTCCGGCGGCACCAATATCGACGGGGCGATGCGTAAGGCGATGTCGCTGCTGCCGGATGATTCGTCTCGCCCGGCATACGTGCTGTTCATCACCGACGGCAAGCCCACCGTGGGCGAGACCACCGACATCGACGAGATCGTCGCCAACGCCGAGGCGGCCAATATCGCCAAGGCTCGGCTGCTGTGCCTGGGGGTCGGCTACGACGTGAACACTCACCTGCTGGATCTGCTGAGCAAGGGAAATCGCGGCTTCAGCGAGTACGTCAAACCCAACGAACCGCTGGAAGCGAAGATCAGCGACCTGTACGCCAAGGTTCGCAACCCCGTCATGACCGACCTTACGCTCACTATCGACGGCGCCGATCTGCGGCAGGTATACCCCGGCGAACTCGGCGACCTGTTCGACGGTCAGCAGATCGTCGTCGTCGGCCGATACCGAACCGGCGGCCGGCACAACCTTATCGTCAAGGGGCGTTACGGGGGCAAACAGCGATCGTTTGTGTATCCGATCGAGATGGACGCCTTCAGCGAGGATAACGGAGCCGCGTATCTGCAGCGCGTGTGGGCGATGCGGCGGATCGGGTTCCTGATGGACCAGATTACGCTGCATGGCGAAAACGACGAACTCGTCGACGAGTTGATCGCCCTCAGCCGCGATTACGGAATTATGACCCCGTATACGTCATTCCTGGCCGAGGAGGATACGAACCTCGCCGACAAGTTCGAACTTCGCAAGGCCTCCGAGCGCAATGACATGGCCCGCGGCATGCGGGAAAGCTCCGGCTGGGGAGCCCAACAGAACGCCAGACTTCGCAGAAGCCTGTCGGTCGCAATCAACGCCCCGGCCCGGCCCCAGTCGGTGCCCGCAGTTCGCGGCAGGGGCGGAGAAGGAACGTCCGCCGGCGCATTTCTGTACGGAGCCGCCGGCAAGGACGCCTACGAAGCCGGCGAGACCGAAGCCCTCGTCACCGTCCGGCAGGTGAACAACATCACGCTCTATCGTCGCGGCAGGCAATGGTCGACGCCCGATCTGGCCGACGCCGAACTCGACGTAATCAACAAAGAGGTGACGACGATCACACAGTTCGACGAGGCCTACTTCAAGCTGGCCGCGAGCAACTCACGCGATGAGAATCTCGTCTTCGCCACCCAGCAGCCCGGCGAAGAACTCCTGATCCGCCTCCGCGGCAAGCTGTACCGCATCCTCGCGGCCGATATGAACTGATTCCAAATTCCGCCGCCGGCCTCCCGGACGCTACGGGGGGGGGGCGGGGGGCGGCCCTCACCGATCGGCTGGGGGCCGTCAGGAGTCAGGATAGACGCGCCGCCGGTCGCGCCAACGTGACAATCGGACCCGAAACGAGTACCTTGTGGCCATGAGTACGCCGACCCAACCCACCGACGAACGGGCCGCTCGCACGCAGCGGCTCCGGCAGGCCGACCGGACGCACGTGTGGCATCCGTTTACGCCGATGCAACTGTGGATGAAGGACGAGCCCATCGTCATCGAACGGGGCGAGGGCTTCTACCTGATCGATACCGACGGCCGGCGTTACATCGACGGCGTCTCCAGCCTGTGGTGCAACGTTCACGGCCATTGCGTGGCCGAACTGGACGCGGCGATTCGCGACCAACTCGACAAGATCGCTCACACCACGCTGCTGGGGCTGGCGTCGCCTCCGAGCATCGAACTGGCCGAAAGGCTCACGGCCGCGGCCAGCCCCGACGGCGCCCTTTCGAGAGTGTTTTACAGCGACTCCGGGAGCGAGGCCGTCGAGATCGCCGCGAAAATCGCCTATCAGTACTGGCAGAATCGCGGCCAGTCGCGTCGCCGGCGGTTCCTCGCCTTTCGCCAAGGCTACCACGGCGACACCGTCGGGGCGGTCAGCCTCGGGGGGATCGACCTGTTCCACCGGGTGTACCGGCCGCTGCTATTCAATACGATCTTCGTCGACTCGCCCTGCCCCGATATCCACGCCAAAGGCCCGGCCGAGGCCGAGGCGGTGCTGACGCAGATCGACGCGGCGCTGGATCATCATTCCGGCGAGATCTGCGCCGTAACGATCGAGCCGCTCGTCCAGGGCGCCGGCGGCATCCTCACCCACCCGGCGGGGTTCCTGGCCGAATTGCGAAAGCTGACCGCCGAACACGACGTGCTGCTGATCGCCGACGAGGTGGCCACCGGGTTCGGAAGGACCGGGGCGATGTTCGCCTGCCACCGCGAGAACGTCACCCCCGACCTGATGTGCGTAGCCAAGGGCCTCACCGGAGGCTACCTGCCCCTGGCGGCCACGCTGGCCACCGAGGAGATTTTTAGCGCCTTCTGCGCCCCGGTCGCCGACGGCAAGACCTTTTACCACGGGCACACCTACACCGGCAACGCCCTCGCCTGCGCCGTAGCCGTCGCGAGCATGAAGCGGTTCGAATCCGAACGCATCGTCGAGGCGACAGGTCCGAAGATCGATCGTATCGCCGAGCGCCTGGCGGCGATGCGAGAACTGCCGCACGTGGCGCGAACCCGTCAATGCGGGATGATGGTCGGCATCGATCTGGTCGCGGCCGACGGGACGGCGTTGGACCCGCTGGCTCGCACGGGCGCGGCGGTGTGCCGACGCTGCGTCGATCGCGGAATTATCATTCGCCCGCTGGGCGATACGTTGGTGCTGATGCCGGCGCCGGCGATGAACGACGAAGTGCTGGGACAATTGCTTGCGGGCGTCGAAGAGACATTAGCCGAGGGGATTTGATTGCGGATTGCGAATTGCGAATTGCGAATTGAACTGCCCCGTACGCCCGGCGTGTTTGTGACGGCGACCGATACCGAGGTGGGTAAGACGATGATCGCCGGGGCGATTGCCCAGTGTCTGCACCGGCAGGGAAAGCGTGTGGGCGTGTTCAAGCCGGCGGCAAGCGGCTGCCGCGTCGGCGATGACGGCGAAATGATCAGCGATGATGCGTCGTTCCTGGCTCGATGCGCCGGGATGGACGCCGACGACGACGTGACGGCTCTGAGATTCGCCGAGCCGCTGGCGCCGAACGTCGCGGCCGAAAGAGCGGGACAGACGGTGGACATCGAAGCGATTGTCGCCGGCTACAAACGAATCGCCGCGGCCGGCGAATGCGTGGTGGTCGAAGGCGTCGGCGGGCTGCTGTGCCCGCTGTCGGACGACTTCTGGGTGATCCACCTCGCCGAGCTGTGCCGCCTGCCGATCGTCATCGTCGCCCGGCCGGGCCTGGGGACCATCAACCACACGCTGCTGACCCTGCAAGCGGCGAGAGCGGCGGGGCTGACCGTCGCCGGCGTGGTCATCAACCGATACCCGACCGACACCGACGACGTCGCCACCATCACCAACGTCCGCCAGATCGCCGAACGCGGCCAAGTGGACGTTCTGGCCGTCGTCGACGACGATCCCGAAAGCTCCGTCGAACGCGGCGTACTCGGCCCTGGCGTTCGCGAAGCAGTTAATCAAGTGAATTGGGCCGACCTTATGAACCTTGGGAGTTGACTATGCCGGCTATCGACCACGTGTGCGACATACATTGGGGGCGGCGCGAACAACGGCATCATCCGCGAACAACGGCAACGGCTTTCCGCCAATGGCACGAATCAAAGCGAACTACGGTTCTCATCCCGAAA
>CBDVCA010000207.1:0-4990 GCA_965372365.1 uncultured bacterium | reverse complement strand
CGACCCCCCGCACTGCGGGGGGCTAGTAACGGCAAGCACGCATCCGACCCACTCCGCGTTAATCCGACATGCCCCCCTTTTCTTGCACACTGCGCCGGCTACGACTCCGCCAGCCAGTAACTCAGCAGCAGATCCCCGTCAATCGCCTCGACCGTCGGTCGCGGCAGGCCCTTCGCTTCGGTCATCAAATCCGCCTCGCGCCACAAAACGCACGGCAATCCCTCGCGGCCGCCGAGTAATCGGGGGGCCAGGAAGACCCGCAATTCGTCGACCAGCCCGGCGCCCAGCATCGACCCGTGAACTTGCGCCCCGCCTTCAATCAGCAGCCGCGTCCAACGGCGGCGACCCAGTTCATCCATCAGCCCCCCCAGATCGATCCGGCCGTCGTCGCCGGGAAGGTGAAGCAGTTCGGCCCCGGCCGCGGCCAGTTGCTCGGCGTGCGACGACTCGCCGACCGCTGTCACAATCAACAGCGGCGTCTCCCTCGCCGTCTGCACAAGCCGGCAGTCGGCGGGCGTAGCCAACGCCTCATCGAGCACCACCCGGGTCGGCTCGCGGCCGGCTCCGCGGCGATGGGTCAGCATGGGATCGTCGGCCAATACGGTGCCGACGCCGACCATGACGCCATCGCAATAGCTGCGGATCTTCTGCACGCGTCGCCGCGACGCCTCCCCCGATATCCACTGGCTATGCCCCGTTCGCGTGGCGATCCGCCCGTCGAGGGTCTGGGCCCACTTGCAGATCACCCACGGCCGACCGACCGTCAGAAGTTTCACGTACGCCGCCAATTGCCGCCGAGCCGCGTCCTCCATCACGCCGACGGTCACCTCAACGCCGGAGCCGCGAAGTTTCGCAACACCTCCGCCGGCGACCTGGTCGAACGGATCGAGCATCGCCGTGACCACCTTGGCGATCTTGGCGTCAATAATCGCCTGGACACAGGGCGGCGTCTTTCCGTAATGGCAACATGGCTCAAGCGTTACGTACATCGTAGCGCCTGCGGTCTCCTCGCCCGCCTCCCGCGCATCGGCCAAGGCCGCCACTTCGGCGTGGTCGTGACCGAACGGCTGGGTCCAGCCTCGTCCGATAACGCGGCCATCGCGCACAATCACCGCGCCGACCATGGGGTTAGGTTCGACGGTTCCGATCCCCCTCAAGGCCAACGCCAACGCCTCGGTCATGTAGCTTTCGTGCTCGCTCATCGCCGGTCACCATGGCCGATACGACCGGGCCTGTCAAGGGCTCGTCCGCTCGGCAGCCGGTTCGTATGCTTCATGCAGGCCGCCAACGGAGTCGCCCCCAACGACCGGAAACTCCTCAAGCGGCCCCCAAGGTCCGACGATAGACTGTTGGAGGGAGAGAACCGTGCCGCGCGCCTCCACGACTGAGTCCCTGACTGACCGAGATCAGAATGATACTAGTGAGCACACCTCGACTGACGCCCGGAATGGTGACCGCTGCGCCTGTTCAGCATCCGCAGCAGCATTCTACGCGACTGATCCAGATGGGGGTGAAGCTCGATCAGGGGATCATCGATCGTATGAGGGATCTGGAGGTGGGTCAGGCGTGGGTCTGCCACCCGCTGATGGATGACCTCGACGATATTCTCATGTCCAAAATCCCCGAGCAACGCCGGGCGATCTATGATACGGTCAAGCAGGGCTTCAACGATCTTCAGGGCCGCACGATCACGACGGATGATTACAAGCATTACTGCGGTGTCATCAGCTCAATGATCTCCGAACTGCTCGGACGCGACGGGCGGGCCGGCGACATGGCCGAGCGATTGTTCGAAGACGGCGACGAACTCGCCGGCCACTGTGCGAACGTAGCGTACCTTTCGGTGAACGTGAGCATGCACCTGGAGAGTTACATTATCCGGGAGCGAACCAGCGCCAAGCCGTCTACGGCCAAAGATCTGACCAGTCTGGGGGTCGGGGCGATGCTGCACGATTTGGGCAAGCTCCAATCGGACCCCGAGGTGAAGCACCAGCACGAACTGGGTCGCGAGCATCACGAGGAATACGGCGAACACGCCAAGCTCGGCTTCGACATGCTTCGCGACAAGATCAACCCCGTGGCCAGCACGATCGCCCTGCACCACCATCAGCGTTGGAACGGGCAAGGCTGGCCCGATATGACCCGAATAACTCAAGGCCGCTGCCAAGGCGGCTTCAGCGGCCACAAGATCCACATCTTCGCCCGCATCGTCGCCGTGGCCAATGCGTTCGACAACCTCACCGACCCGCCCGGCGGCCCCAAGCGACCGGGGCTGTACGCCCTGCACTCGCTCCAGACGCCGGAGATGGCATCACGCTTCGATCCGATCGTGCTCGACGCCTTCCTGCGGTATCTGCCGCCGTTCCCCACCGGAGCACAGGCGGTGCTCAGCAACGGACGGCTCGCGGCGGTCTCGGGGCTGAATCCGGACCAGCCGTGCAGACCGAAGATTCGCTATCTCGACGGGGACACCGACGGCAAAGACGTCGATCTGACGGACCACCCGGAGTTGACGATCGAGGAGTCTCAGGGCCTGGCCGTCGGCCGATGGCTCTACGACTTGCCCCCCAAGGCCGAGGCGCTGGACGCCGCGATGGCCGGGGTCGGGGGATAGGAGCGCCGGCCTACCGACGCGCGAGTCGCTTGTCGATTTCGGCCTGAATCTTCGCGGCCAGTATGCCGTCATCGGGCAATTCAACGGGCCGCCGATCCGCGCCCGCCAAGCCCAGGGCCTCGTCGTATCGGCGGTGGCCGCGTTGGAGTTGGAACAGGTTGATCGCCTGACTGGTGTTGGTCAGTTGAAGGCGTCGCCTATCCGAGCGTGAGACGACCACGCGAACGTTGACGCCCCACTGATCGCTCCCGGCGGCGACAATCTCCACAATCGCCTGGCGGTAGATCGTCTGCAGCGTACCCTCGATCACGTCCGGGACGGTCGCGGCGTCTTTGCGGTGGAGTTCGAACCAACTCTTGCCGGTCATCGGAAACGTTTGGATCAGCCCGGCGCGACGATCGACCCGATCGATCTCGAACAGATACCCCCGAAGAACGTCCTGGGAGACGGTGAAGACGCGATTGTACCGCTGGGCGGCCGTCATCTCGCCGGCGGAGCCCGTCTGAAGCCGAGCGTCGGCGGCGCAGCCGGCCAGCAGCCATCCTGTCACAACAGCCGCGATCATCGAGGCCGCCCGGCGTCTTGGGTTCAGTGAACCTATTTGAGCCATCATCACAACTCCCGACAGAAAAAACCCAATGCGTATGGCCCGTGTTGCAGTTGTATCTTACGCTACTTACGCACACAAGACGACACCCGCGCGTCAGGCCGCAGTACGGGCCTGGCGCAAACGCCCTGCCCGGCCGGGCTCCCCCACCCGGCCGGGCACACTCCTGCGCCCCGACCGTGCGCCCGACGTCACGGTACGGTACAGTCATCCCCGCCGAATCGCCAGATCGCTTTTGAAAGCTTGAAAGCTGAAAGCCCGTTGATCAAATCCATCCTCTTGCCGCCGCCGCTCGGTCGGTTACACTTGGGGGATGCGAATCATTAGCGGACACTACCGAGGTCGCAAACTGCTGCCCCCCGAGGGGCGGGTCACGCGTCCGATTACCGACCGTGTGAAGGAATCGCTGTTCGGCATCCTCACCGGGTGGATGGACGGGGCGACCGTGGTCGATCTGTTCTGCGGGACCGGCAGTCTCGGCCTCGAAGCCCTCAGCCGCGGCGCCGCCCATTGCTGGTTCGCCGATCGCGACCGAGGGGCTATCGATCGGCTCACCAAGAACATTCAGACCCTCGACGTCGACGACCGCTGTACGATCTGGTCCGGCGACCTCATCGCCGGCCTCGGCCGACGGCTCGCATCGATCCAAGGCCCACTGGACGTGGCGTTCCTCGATCCGCCGTATCCCATGGCGGTCGAGTGGCTTCAGGACCCCGCCGCCGGCAAGATCGCCGCCGAATCCGTCTTCGCCCCGCTGGCCGGCGTATTGGCCCATGACGGCGTTGTGGTGTTCCGCACGCCGCGGGAGTTGCCCTGCCCGCCGGAGATCGGGGGGCTGCCTTGCCTCCGTCGCAAGGAATGCGGGACCATGGCGTTGAACTTCTTGGGGCCGGATAACGCAACCGACGAAGCGACGCCATGACGCGATCGACCTACACCTGTTTCGAGCCGGCCGTCGCGGCCAAGATGACCAACCTCTCGCTGGTCGCCCGCCAGGCGGTCGAGGGGTTCATCTCGGGCCTGCACCGAAGCCCCCACCATGGGTTCTCCGTCGAGTTCACCGAGCATCGTGAATACGCACCCGGCGACGACATCCGCCATCTCGACTGGGTCGCCTACGCCCGCAGCGACCGCTACTACGTCAAGCAGTACCAGCAGGAAACCAACCTCCGCTGCCACATCCTGCTCGACGCCTCCGGCTCGATGAATTACCGATATAGCGACGCCCACCCCACCAAGCTGCAATACGGCAGTTATCTGGCCGCGTGCCTGGCGTACCTGATGACGCGTCAGCAGGACATGGTGGGCCTGATCGCTTTCGATGAGCGTGTTCGGTTCCATCTGCCGCCGGGGTCGACCCCCGGCCACGTGGACCGGTTGTTCAAGCATCTCGACGGCCTCGACGGCGGCGGCGCCGCCGAAATCGCCGGGACCTTTCACGAACTGGCCGAGCGGATCGACAAGCGCGGGCTCATCGTCATTATCTCCGATCTGTACGACGACCCCGACGACGTGCTCAACGCCCTCGGGCATTTCCTCTACAAAAAGCATCAGATCATCCTGCTGCACGTGATGGACCGGGCCGAGATGGACCTGCCGCACCGGCGGACGGCCAACTTCGTCGATATGGAAACCGGCCGGCGCATCGCCGCCGACCCGGCGACGATCCGCAGCGGGTACCGCGACGAAATCGCCGCGTTCATCGACCACTACCGCAACGAGTGCGGCAGCCGCGGCATTGAATACGTCCACGCCACAACCGATACGCC
>CBDVCA010000206.1:0-5067 GCA_965372365.1 uncultured bacterium | reverse complement strand
AACCAGATATTTGGCCAAGAAAACGCTTGAGAGCGGCCGAGCCGAACGCTACATTTACTCGTGTACGCAGTTCGCGTTACACTTTTTTCCGCCTGTAGTTCGCGGGCGCACCTATCTGTTTGGGTATCGAGGGCATTGAATATCGGGGCACGGAAGCCGCCGATGGATTTTCGCTCGCACACTCACGACGAGTGTTGTGAGCTACTAGGGAAACGGGGTACGTCATGAATGGAATTCGAGTCACCATCGTCGGTATGGGCAACTGTGCATCTTCCCTCATTCAAGGGATTCATTACTACGCCAAACAGTTTGCCGACGGCGACATCAGCGGCGTCGGCCTCGCCCACCCCCTGCTGGGGGGGTACGCACCCGGCGATATCGACATCGTCGGCGCCATCGACGTCGACCGCCGAAAAGTGGGCCGCCCGATCCACGAGGCGATCTACGCCAAGCCCAACAACACCAAGGTGTTCTTCGGCGACTTCACCAGCGACGTCACCGTGAGCATGGGCAATGTGCTCGACGGAATCGCCGACCACATGGTCGAGTTCCCCGACGACCAGCGATTCATCGCGGCCGATCTGCCGTCGGCGACCGCCGATCAGATCGAAACGCTTCTGCGCGAGACCGACACCGAGATCCTCATGAACTACCTGCCGGTCGGCTCTCAGAAGGCCACCGAGTTCTACGCCGAATGCTGCCTCAACACCGGCGTCAGTCTCATCAATTGCATCCCGGTGTTCATCGTCTCGGATCCGATCTGGAGCCGTCGCTTCACCGAGGCCGGCATCCCCTGCGTCGGCGACGATATCAAAGCCCAGGTCGGCGCGACGATCACCCACCGGGTGCTGGCGAGGATGATGGAAGATCGCGGCGCCAAGATCGACGCTACTTACCAGCTCAATACCGCCGGCAATACCGACTTCCTGAACATGCTGGAACGCAAACGCCTGGGCTGCAAAAAAATCTCCAAGACCGAGGCCGTCCAATCGCAACTGGCCGAAGCCCTGCCGGCCGATCAGGTGCATATCGGCCCGGCCGACTACGTGCCTTGGCAGAAGGACAACAAAGTCTGCTTCCTCCGCATCGAAGCCCGCGGCTTCGGGGGGGTGCCGCTGCACATCGAAGCGCGCCTGTCGGTAGAAGATTCGCCCAACTCCGCCGGCGAGACGATCGACGCGATCCGCATCTGCCGCCTCGGCCGCGACCGGGGACTGGCCGGCCCGATGGAGGCGATCAGCGCCTTCGCGATGAAGCACCCGCCCATCCAATACACCGACAGCCGGGCTCGCGACATGGTCGAAGAGTTCATCGCCGCCGAACGGATCGCCGCGGCGGCCAGGTAGCCTCTGCCCCAGCACTATTGCGGGATAGAGTCGTTCCCTCGTTTGGCTCCGGGGTCTGTGCGAGCGTAGCGACGCAACCACATCAGCACGCATGGCTTGTGTCGAGTGAACATGACGTCCTGCGTTTCTTCTGGAACAGAGTTTCGCTCGCATTACCTTGAAAATCAATGATGCCGTCA
The DNA here is from genome assembly GCA_965372365.1 of uncultured bacterium. Taxonomy (GTDB): domain Bacteria; phylum Planctomycetota; class Phycisphaerae; order SM23-33; family FEN-1343; genus CBDVCA01. Next base: position 3,542 of record CBDVCA010000206.1, on the reverse strand, counting down.
TTAGAATTCAAGCATGCGATACAAATCCAGAATCCTGGCCGGTCGACTCGCCAAGATGGTTGAGCGGTTCCCGGTGGTCATTGTTTCGGGCGCGCGGCAGGTGGGCAAGAGTACGTTGTTGCAGCATGTACTCGATGATTGGGACATGGTCGTGTTCGACCCGGCGGTGGATGTGGGGAACGCTCGCGCGGATCCGGACCTCTTCTTGGACAATCATCCCTCTCCAGTCGTGTTGGATGAGATTCAGTTCGCCCCGGCGTTGATCGCCGCCATCAAGCGTCGCGTGGACCGTTCGCGTGCGCCGGGCCAATACGTTCTGACGGGCTCCCAGCAATGGTCGGTGCTCAAATCGGCCAGTGAATCGCTGGCTGGGCGAGCGGTATTCATGGATCTCGAGGGGTTTTGCCTGGCTGAGATCGCCGAGGCCTGCGTGGCCGAGCATTGGCTCAAACGCCATCTCGACGCGCCGGGATGCCTTGGGGATGATCCCCCGGAGCGCATGGGGTTGACGCGAACCGTGTATGAGCAACTCTGGTATGGCTGTTTGCCCGAGGCGGATTCGCTGGAGGCCGAGTGGATTGGCGAGTTCTACCGCGCGTATCTGCGGACGTATATCGAGCGGGACGTTCGGCTGATTTCGGATGTCAGCGATTGGCAGCAGTTTGGGCGGTTCGTCCGGCTGGCCGCGGCGTTGAGTTCCCAAGAGATCAACCATTCCCAGTTCGGCAGAGAGATCGGCGTAACGCCCCAAACGGCCCAGCGATGGCTGGCGACGTTGCGGGCGACGTTCCAGTGGTTCGAGACGCCTGCCTATCACGGCAATACGGTCAAACGCATCAGCGCCAAGCCGAAGGGGTACCTTGCGGATACCGGACTTGCGTGCAGCCTTCAGATGGTCTCGTCGCCTACGGCCTTGGGAGGACACCCGCTGGTTGGGGCGTTGTTCGAGACCGCTGTGGTGGCGGAGATCCGGAAACTGGCGTCCACGCTTTCGACACCGCCGGGCATATACCACTGGCGAAGCCATGGCGGCGCAGAAGTGGACGTGCTGCTGGAACGGGACGGCCGCTTCCATCCGATCGAGGTGAAGCTCAGCAGCCGTCCGAGCAAGAAGGACACCCGAGGCATGGCGGCGTTCCGTGACACGTATCCCCATCTCGACATAGCCCCGGGATTGGTCATCTGTCCGACGGATCGGTTCCAGCGGCTTAACGCTTTCGACTGCGCCATGCCGTGGGATAGCCGGTAGTCGGCGCCGCCGACTTGCACAAACCAGTTGCCTTTGTCGCCTCTGCGCAGACAATGGTTCCCAGCCTCGATAGCCAAGATCTGTGTCCCCGTACGGAAGGAATTTCCAGATGTCTACTTCGAATGACGTTACGATCCCCAATGCGGAACTCGCCGCGAAAATTGCCAATACGATTCGGTTCCTGTCGGCCGACGGAATCCAGGCCGCCAACAGCGGGCACCCCGGATTGCCGATGGGTTGCGCGGATATCGCCACGGTGCTGTGGACCCGCTTCCTGCGGATCGACCCGACCGACCCGGCCTGGTTCAATCGCGACCGGTTTGTCCTGTCGGCCGGCCACGGTTCGATGCTGCTGTACTCGATGCTGCACTTCACCGGCCTGCTGTCGCTGGATGATCTGCGGCAGTTCCGGCAGTTCGGATCCAAGACCCCCGGCCACCCCGAATACGGCGACGTGCCCGGCGTGGACGTCACCGGCGGACCGTTGGGCGCCGGGTTCGCCACCGCCGTCGGCCTGGCCATGGCCGAAGCGATGCTCGCCGACCGGTTCAACACCGACGCGGCCAAGATCGTCGACCACTACACCTACGTCCTGATGGGCGACGGGTGCAACATGGAAGGCGTCACCAACGAGGCGGCCTCGCTGGCCGGGCACCTGAAGCTCGGTAAGCTGATCGCGATGTACGACGATAACGAAATCACCATCGAAGGCTCCACCGACCTGGCGTTCAGCGAGAACGTCAACGCCCGATACGAAGCCCTCGGCTGGCACGTACAGGACATCGACGGCCACGACCACGAAGCCATCGCCGCGGCCATCACCGCCGCCCAGCAGGCGACGGATCGGCCCAGCGTGATCGTAGCCCACACCACCATCGGCAAGGGCGCCCCCACCAAGGCCGGCTCGCACAAGGTTCATGGCGAGCCCCTCGGCGCCGAGGAGATCTCCGCCGGCAAGGCCGCGATCGGGTTCCCCGACGAGTCGTTCTATGTACCCGCCGAGGTGGCGGAGTATTTCGCCGGCCGCCGCGATCAGTGGCGGGCCGAGCGACAGGCGTGGGCCGACGGCTTCGAGGCGTACAAGGCCGCCTGCCCGGCCAAGGCCGCCGACCTGGCCCGTATCGCCGCCGGCGACCTTCCCGACGGCTGGACCGACGCTCAGCCGGAATTCGGAGCCGATACCTCCATGGCCACTCGCGTCTCCGGCGGCAAGGCGCTCAACGCCTTCGCGGCGGCGATCGACGAACTGGTCGGCGGCTCGGCCGATCTGGAGCCCTCGAACAAGACGGGCATTACGCAGGGAAATTTCGCCGAATGGATGGCCCCGGGCGACTACGCCGGGCGAAACATTCACTTCGGCGTCCGCGAACACGCGATGGGTCAAGCCGCCAACGGCCTGGCGCTGCACGGGCTCATCCCGTTCTGCGCCACGTTCATGGTCTTCCACGATTACATGCGGCCCGCCGTGCGGATGGCCGCGTTGATGCGGCTGTCGACGGTGTTCGTCTATACGCACGACAGCATTTTCGTCGGCGAAGACGGCCCCACCCACCAGCCGGTGGAGCAACACGCGTCGATCCGGGCGATTCCGCGGGTCGTGTTGATGCGGCCGTGCGACGCCAACGAGACGGCCTACGCCTGGCGATACGCCATCGGCCGCTCCGACGGGCCGACCTGCATGGCGCTGACGCGTCAGAATCTGCAGACCCTGGACCGCACCAAGTATGGCGCCGCCGAAGGCGTTCTCAAGGGCGGGTACGTGCTCGAGGACGAGGACGGAGCCGATCTGTTGATGGTCGCCAGCGGCTCGGAGGTGCATCTCGCTCTCGACGCCGCCGCGGCGTTGCGGGCCGAAGGTCGTAAGATTCGGATCGTATCGATGCCCTCCCCGAAGCTGTTCGCCGGCCAGTCGGCCGAGTACCGCGAGTCGGTTCTGCCCAAGGCCATTACCAAGCGTATCGTCCTGGAAGCCGGCATCGTTCAGGGCTGGGAAGGCATCCTCGGCGCCGACGGCGTCTTCATCGGCCTCGACGACTTCGGCGTCTCCGGACCCATGAGCGTTCTGGCCGAAGAGCTTGGCCTCAACGTCGACTCGGTCGTCGGTCGCGTGAAGGCCGCGGGGCTGTAACGATTGCGGATTGCGGATTGCAGATTGCGGATTGAACGGCGCCTGCGAGCGCGAGGCCGTTCAATCCGCATTCTTTTGCTTGGTTCATCCGCGATTCGTGGGGAGTCCTACAGATGGGTGCTCGCCGTTACTAGCCCCCCGCAGTGCGGGGGGTCCGAAGGCGTG
>CBDVCA010000205.1:0-5142 GCA_965372365.1 uncultured bacterium | reverse complement strand
AAGTCATTGTAAACACTAGACTAAGAGAGCGCCACTAAAAAAGGTTGCTCACCGCCCGAGCGACAACACCGGGCGGATTCGGTTGACAAACGGATGTACCGGAGCGCTTAATATGCGATCGAGGTCTCTCATTCAGCATCCGACGGCCTGGCGAAGCCAACGGGGGGCCGAGGCCCCGCCGGCCGGACATAGAACGGAAACGGCAGCCATGCTCGGACGCACGCGGCGAACAACTCGAACGGACGTTTCGCTGGCCCTGACCCTGGCCGGCATCGTGTACTTGGCGTGGGTGTGGGCCTGCTGGACAGCCGCGGCCGTCGCCACCGGGATGGCGGAAGGGCCTCCCGCCTCGGGCGCCGCGGCGGCCTTCGTAAGCGTCTTCGGCTCTTGGGCAAGGCACATCTTTGACATCCTCGGCCCCCTGTGGATGCTGGCGAGCCTCTACCTGGTCATACGGGCCAGCAGGCAGAGGCGGATTATCTCGTGGAGTTGGCTGCTGATCGCCTGCCACGGAATCGCCGCGATCCTGGTGGCCACGTGGGCGGCGCTATCTCAGGCGGCCGTCGCTTCCGGCGAAAACACCGTGCTGCCCCCCTCTTCGGACTGGTCGCCCCTCGTGGTGACCGTCGCCGTACTCATCTGGTTCGGAACCCTCGGCTGGCTCATCTACGAGCGCCTTCGCCTCGGCCGCGGCCCGGCCATCCGCGACGGAGCTAAGACACACGCATACAGACGGTAATGACGCCCCACCACCGAGGCGGCTTGGCTCGACGGTTGCCTGCAGAGTACGTCGTCCGTGCGTTTTCAGAGCTGTCGCGTCTCCTGAATTCATGGCCTCCGGCCCCCTCCGCGCGGAGGCCTATATGATGATTCCTACGGATTTGTCATTGACTTACGCGGGGTAATTTGTATCTTTTCGGACTTGCCATGATATCCAAGTGGAGGTTCCCTGCGCCTACTGGGCGTCGAGAGTTTCCGGCGGTGGCTGGCGGCAGACGTTCTGCCGCCGCACTCGCGACCCGGGCAAACAGAACGATTGCCCGCGAGCGGGTGGAAACGCCGGGACGTGAACCCCTGAAAGGTAGGACGATGAACGAGACGTACGCCAAGATGTTGACCGACAAGATGGACGCTGACAGTTTTTCCAAGCTTGACGCCCTGAGCAACGACAATCTCAACGCGTTTATCGCCAACGCCGTCAAACTGTGCCGCCCCGAATCGATCCGGGTCTGCACCGACGACCCGGCCGACGAGGCCTATATCCGTACGCTGGCCGTCGACGCCGGCGAGGAAACGGCCCTGACGATCGAAGGGCACACGGCCCACTTCGACGGGTACTACGATCAGGCGCGAGACAAGAAGATCACCAAGTACCTGCTGCCGCCGGGCGTATCGCTGGGCAAACAGTTGAATTCGATGGACCGGGCCGAAGGCCAGGCGGAAATCGCCGAATTGTTCGCCGGCTCGATGGAAGGCCGCCAGATGCTGGTGCTGTTCTTCTGCCTGGGCCCAACAAACTCGCCGTTCTCGATCCCGTGCGCCCAGATCACCGACTCGGCCTACGTCGCCCACAGCGAGTACATGATGTACCGCCCGGCGTACGAGCATTTCCGGGCGATGGGCGCCGAGGATGAGTTTTTTCACTTCCTCCACTCCAGCGGCCGCACCGAGAACGCCGTCTCGATCGACGTCGAGAAGAAGCGCGTGTACATCGACATCGCCGACGACACCGTCTACAGCGTCAACACCCAGTACGCCGGCAACACGATGGGCCTGAAGAAACTCGCCCTGCGTCTGGCGATTCGCAAGGCCGACCGCGAAGGCTGGTTGGCCGAGCATATGTTCGTGATGGGTTGCCACGGCCCCGGCGGGCGCGTGACGTACTTCTGCGGGGCGTTCCCCTCGGCCTGCGGAAAGACCTCCACCGCCATGCTGCCCGGGGAGACCATCGTCGGCGACGACCTGGCCTACTTCCGCAAGATCGACGGCGAAGTTCGCGCCGTCAACGTCGAACGCGGCATCTTCGGCATCATCCGGGACGTCAACCCCGACGACGACCCGGTGATCTACGACGTGCTCAACAAACCCGGCGAGGTGATCTTCGGCAACGTGCTGATCTCCGACGGCAAGCCCTACTGGTCCGGTATGGGCCAACCGTTGGCCGAAAAGGGCGTCAACTACTCGGGCGAGTGGTACGACGGCAAGGTCGGACCCGACGGCAAGGAAACCTCCGGTTCCCACAAGAACGCCCGCTACACCGTCCAGATCGCCGATCTGGAGAACCGCGACGAGTTGATGGACGCCCCCAACGGCGTCCCCGTCGGCGGGATCATCTACGGCGGCCGCGACAGCGACACCTGCGTACCGGTCCAGGAGAGCTTCGACTGGGTCCACGGCATCACCACCATGGGCGCCTCGCTGGAGAGCGAAACCACCGCCGCCACGATGGGCGCCGAGGGCGTCCGGACGTTCAACCTGATGAGCAACCTGGACTTCCTGGCCATTCCGCTGAGCAAGTACGTCCAGAACAACCTCGACTTCGGCGCCGACCTTCCCAACTGCCCGAGGGTCTTCGGAACCAACTACTTCCTCCGCGGCTCCGATGGCCGCTACCTCAACGGCATGCTCGATAAGAGCATCTGGATCAAATGGATGGATCTTCGCGTCCACGGCGAAGCCGACGCCATCGAGGCCCCCACCGGCCGGATCCCCAAGTACGAGGATCTCAAGAGGCTGTTCAAAGAGGTGCTGGACGCCGATTACACGCAAGAGGATTACGTAGAACAGTTTACAATTCGTATCCCCGAGAATCTGGCCAAGCTGCAGCGGATCGAGAACATCTATCGCAATGATGTCGCCGACGCTCCGGCCATCCTGCTGGAAATGTTGCAGCAGCAGCGTCAGCGATTGGAAGAACTGCAGAAGGCCAAGGGCGATCACGTTTCACCGCTTGACCTGTAAGCCGTTCCTCAATAAGTTTTTGCAGAAGGCCGCCGGGCGAGTACCGGCGGCCTTCTTTGTTGGCGCATGTCGGATGAGCGGGGAATTCTCGTGGCCAAGGGTCTGCGGTTACTAGCCCCCTACAGTGCAGGGGGTCACTGGACGGATGGCGTTCCCGCGGCAACGTTGACGTCGACGGTCCCGAAGCGGCAGTTGGATCCATAGATCGTGGGTTCACACGTCTGTCGACCCCCCGCACTGCGGGGGGCTAGTAACGGCAAGCACGCATCCGACCCACTCCCGGCTCATCCGTCATGAACCTCTTTTCCTTCGGCCGACGTCCATCGATACCGCTCGCCGCGGAGGCATATCGTATGCTTGGGTAGAGGTAAACTATGGAAACCCTAACGATTATACGGCTTGTCGGTTATGTGTTGCTGGGGATCGGGGGGGGATATTTGGGAAGTCTGCTGCTAGGCCGCTGTGCGGCCAGCCGGTTCCTCACCAGTCGGCGGAGGATGGCCATCGCCGGCGGCCTTGTCGGCATATGCGTGACGGTGGCCACCGGAAGCGCCTACATGGCCGCCGGCCCGCCGTTGGAGCCGCTGGCGACGATCAATCAGTTAGACAACGCCCTGGCCGCGGCGGTCGATCAACCGGTGGCCGTGGTCTTCTATGCCGAATGGTGCCCCCCCAGCCGTAAGATGCTGCGCGTCACCCAGCCCCTGGCGCGTGACCTGGCCGACCAGACCCACGTGTACCGAGTCAACGTCGACGAAGCGATGAGCCTGCGGAAGCGGTTCGGCATCCGAAGCGTGCCGACGGTGGTCTACTTCCAGAGCGGCAGCGAGGTCGATCGCACCATCGGCCTGGTCGGGCGCCCCCATCTCCAAGAGCGTCTGGTCAAGATGATCGCCATCGCCGCGACGCTGAGCCCCAAGCCCGACGTGACGAAGCAATAGCGGCCCTCATGATCGGCTTCGTCAGCCAGCGAGAACAAAGCAGTGGCGGCCTTCACGATCCGTAGCGTTTGACCTCGTCGACCATGGCGAGGAAATTGTCGATCTTCACTTCGCTGGTGATCCCGAAGTTCGACCCGATGGCGAAGCCTCCTCCGGGGGCGCATCGTTCGATGGTGTCGCGAACGGCCTGTCGGACCTGATCGGTCGTCCCCTCGGCCAAGACGGCGTTGGTCACCCCCCCCATCACCCCAATCCGCGAGCCCCATTGCGATTTGAACCGTTCCGGCGGGTCTTCGGGTCCGAGGAACCCGTGCTTGGCGTCGAGGCCGACGTCGTCCAGCAGGTCGGGCATAATGGTGTCGTGGTTGCCGCAACTGTGGAGAAAGTAGGGGCGCCCGGCTTCGTGGGCCAGATGGGCGAAACGGGCGTGCCAGGGCAGAATAAACTGCCGCAGGTGGTCGGGGCTCAGGAACGTCGCCCCGGCGTACGCCAGATCGTCGCTGGGAAACAGGGCGACGACGCGGTCGATTTTCAGAAGCCGCTCGTAGTAGCCGGCCATGATATCGCCGAGCCGTTCGGCGACCGCGGCCACCAATCCGGGCTGATCGTACAGCCGCAGCGAGAGCCCTTCGTAGCCCATCAGCCCGACGAGATGCTCGAAGATTCCCCCCTCGTGGCTGCCCATAATGCCCATGCCGTCGGGCAGCGCCCGGGCCAGTTGCTCAAATAAGAACAAATCGGGCTCGCCCACCGTGGGCCAAGGGTACTCGCTGAAGCTCTCCCACGTGGTGATCGGCCCTTGGGCGAGGTTGAGATAGCAGCGGGTCTGGCCGACGTGATGATCCGGCCGCGTGGACCGTTTCAGTAGTGAATGGGGAATGCGGCAATCGAATTCCACACGCAGGCAATCGTACCCGAGCCGGTTCCACAACTCGGCGATATTCGTCCAATAGGCCACCTGGCTTGCCCGGTCCTCGACGACCGGGGTAACCCACGTGCGTCCAAGCACCTTCAGCAGCAGCGGCCGGGCGATCAGCGAATCGATCCGCAGTTCCACCAACGGCGGCCGCGTCGGCGCGTGGTGGGTCGTCACCGCCTGGATGAACCGTCGGTAGTCCGGATGCGTCTGTGGCGTTGAGCTGTCGATCATGAACCTCGCCTTCGGAGGGAATCCTATCGCAAGACGCCGGTCGGGATCAATCGGGCATCCGACCGATTGCCACAATTGAATTCAGCCGCA
>CBDVCA010000204.1:0-5150 GCA_965372365.1 uncultured bacterium | reverse complement strand
GCACCATCGGTCCAGCGACCCCCTGCACTGCAGGGGGCTAGTAACGACAGATCGTTGGCCGTGAGAACTCCCCACTCATTCGTCAGGAATCGACTAATTCCCCAGGCTTTGGATGGGGGCGGGGATGCGACCTCCGAAGTTGACGAATCGGCTGCTGGCGCCGCTGTTGAGGACTTCCATGACCGGAGCGGTTCCGAACAGGCCGCCGAATTCGACGATATCGCCGGCGACGCAACCGGGGACGGGGATCAGTCGGCAGGCGGTGGTCTTGTTGTTGATGACGCCGATGGCCATTTCGTCGGCGATGATCGCGGCGATGGTCTCGGCGGGCGTGTCGCCGGGGATGGCGATTATGTCCAGGCCCACCGAGCAGACGTTGGTCATCGCTTCGAGTTTGGTCAGTTGCAGATACCCCAGGCGCGCGTCTTCGGCGAGCACGGCGTCTTCGCTGACGGGAATGAACGCGCCGCTGAGGCCGCCGACGCTGGCCGAGGCGAACGCGCCGCCCTTCTTGACGGCGTCGTTGAGCATGGCGACGACGGCGCCGCTGACGGTGGCGACGATGCCGGGACGGTCTTCGGCGACGACGTTCAGTACATACGCTATGGGGTGTCGCGTCTTCATGGGGCGGCTCCTACCGAGGGTCTGAAAGTATCTTATGGGTGCGCCTCTCGCGGGAAAGCCCGAACGGCCGCGACCCTTGACGCCGGTGGGAGATTGGCGTACTTTCGGAGCTGACGGCCGATCCCGAGCGATCGCCCCCCTCCCCCAGAGGCGTGAGACGACATGAGAACGTTCATCGTAAACTGCGGCAGCAGTTCCATTAAGTTCAAACTGTACGACATGACCGACGAATCGGTCCTGGCCAGTGGTCAGGTGGAGCGCGTCGGTTCGGCGGTGTCGGTGCTGCATTACCAACCGGCGGGGGGGGCGAAGGTCACCACCGAAGTCGTCGCGGCCGACCATCAGGCGGCCATGCGCCACGTTTTTGGCCAACTGGTCGACCCGGTCACGGGCGTACTGGCCGGCCTCGGGGAGATCACCGGCGTGGGGCATCGGGTGGTGCACGCCGGGGAGCGGTACAGCGATTCGGTGCTGATCGACGACGAGGTCGTCGGGGTAATTGAGGATCATTTTCCGCTGAGCCCGCTGCACAACCCTCCCAACCTCGCCGGCATTCGCGCGACGCTGGAGGCGATGCCCGATACGCCCCAGGTGGCGGTGTTCGATACGGCCTTCCTGGCGACGCTGCCGCGACGGGCGTGGATGTACGCGACTCCGAGGGAATGGTACGAGAAGCATCGAGTCCGCAAGTACGGTTTCCACGGCACATCGCATCGTTATATCACTCTTCGCACCGCCAAGCTGCTGGGCAAGCGTCCCGACGAGGTGAACCTGATCACGTGTCATCTGGGCAATGGCTGCTCGATGACGGCCGTCGCCGCCGGGGCCGCGGTGGACCATTCGATGGGCATGACCCCGCTGGCCGGGCTGGTGATGGGGACTCGCAGCGGGGATATCGACCCGGCGATCGTCTTTCACATGATCAATGTGGGGGGGCTGACCGCCGCGGAGGTCGATCGGGAGCTGAACAAGAACTCGGGGCTTTTGGGTATTTCCGGCGTGAGCAACGACATGCGCGACCTGCTGGCGGCGTGCGACGGCGGAAACGAGCGAGCCGAACTGGCGTTGGAGATCTTTCGGTATCGCATCATTCATTATATAGGCGCGTATCACGCCATTTTGCCGAGCGTGGACGCCATCGTCTTCTCCGGCGGCATCGGCGAGAACTGCCGCCGGACCCGTGCGGCGGTCTGCGAGGGCGTAGCTTCCCTCGGCGTTCGCCTGGACGCCGCGGCCAACGAGTCGGCCGTCGGTGGCTTCGAAGGGCCCATCACCACCGGCGACTCGCGGATTCCCGTATGGGTGACCCCCACCGACGAAGAACTCATGATCGCCCGGGACACCCAGGCCCTGGTCGACGGCGGCTGCGGGGAATAATCGCGGCTTATGGCGCCGAACGCGTGGTTTTTGGTTGGCAAAGGCCGGCGGACGTTCGTAGAGTAAGGCAAACGACCTAACAGGAGCGGAGCCATGCGCAAGGAAGTGAGAATAGGCTTGGTTGTCTGCGTCGCCCTCGCCGGGGTTGTAGCGATGTATTTCATCTTCTTCGGCCCGGCAGACCAGACGGATTCGACGCAGACGACGAACTCGAGCGACGCAAGCGACACGGTGGTTGCTGACGCGCCGCGACCCGAACCACCCCCGGAGGCCATTCCTCCGCCCGCCCCCAGGCCGGCGCCGGCTTCCAGAGCGATCGAATTGTCCCTCCCCGTCGAGCCGTCGACACCGATGAATCGCACGGAGATGGCGGTGGCGAATCGGTCGCAGCGGGTGGGGACCCGTGACTTGTTGCCGACGAAAGACGATGCGAGGAAAGTGGTTACGCTGCAGCCGAGGATGACCGATCCTCGGGGAGCCAGGACTGGGGCTCTGGTGAGCCCGCCGCCGGCGTCGCGGACGACGACGTACACCGTCACGTCCGACGACCGTGGGTTCTACATCATCTCGCAGAAGGTGTACGGCAGCAGCCGTCACGCCCACCTGATCGGCAAGGCCAACCCCGGCGCCGACAGCCGACGGCTGCGGGTGGGGCAGAAGTTGACGATTCCGCCGTTGCCGACCGAAACAGCCGCGGCCAAGCCGGCCGGTGGCGCCGGCGGCAGCACGATTCGCCTGCCCAGCGGCGACCGTCAGTACGTGGTGGCCGCCAACGACAGTTGCTACACATTGGCCCAGAGGTTCTACGGCGACGGCAAGTACATGAACCTGATCATTCAGGCGAACCCCGATATCAACCCGGTTCGGCTGAGTATCGGCCAGAAGTTGGTCATCCCCAAGCGCGTCGGCGCAGCGAGGCCGCTGACGTCGTCGGCCGGATCGAAGGTTCCGACGGCCGGGCCGGGGCAGAAGGTGTACACCATCGCCGACGGCGATCTTCTCGGTTCGATCGCCAAGCGCGAGTACGGATCGGCCAAGTACTGGCCGGCGATCGTGAAGGCCAATCCCGGTCTGAATCCTAATCGGCTGCCGATCGGGTCGAAGATCCTGCTGCCGTCGGCCGCCGAAGTGGGCAAATCCGCCGCCGCGACCGGTCGCGCGTCCAGCGCGGGCGGGGGGTCCACCGGCGCCGCCAGCGAGTACGTGGCCGGCAAGCCGTACTTCGAGTAGTATTCCGGCCGTAGGGGACGGGCTCCGCAGGCGCCTGTCCCCGGAGGTATGTCGCGAGGCATTCGATTGGCGACACGCGCCTGCGGAGCCAGTCCCCTACGCGTTTTCCCCGCAGCCAGTGGGGGTTGGTGTTGACCTGTGAGGGGGCTGTTTGTATAGTGACGGTTGTAGGTGAGCCTGCCGCGACGGTGATCGGCCCCGCCGATTGTTGGCGCGACGGGTTGGTTCCCCGCCGAAGAGTGCGCCCGTACCTCACGCAGAAGTGAAGCAGACTGTTATCCCTTGCTGTAAATACGGTTAGGCCGCCATAGCGGTTCGGAGCCCTCGGCCCCGGCCCGGCCCGACACGGGCTCGGGAGTTGCGTTTGGGAACGAGAAGGCGTGAAGCTGTCGGCGGGTAGGGTCCGATAACTCCTCTAGCACAGGTTGGGCAAGAGCATGAAGCAACAGAGGCGCACGGGTTGGTTTATTGTCTTGTTCGTCGGCGGTTTTCTGGTCGCCGGCTGCGGGGATTCACCGTCGCGACATCGCACCGGGAGTGATACGCCCGTCAGCGACGACCTGCGTCTGGTCGAGCGTGTCCTCGAAGGCACGGTTGGCTTTTACGCCCGTGTCGAAGGCGGGGTTCCCCTGGAGGTCCAGGGATACGGGCTCGTCGTGGGTCTGGCCGGCAACGGGTCGTCGGAGGCGCCGAAGGTGGTTCGCGATCGACTGGTCAAAGAGATGGGCCGGATGGGGATTGGCGACGTGCGGACCGGTACGTCATCGATCAGTCCCAACAAGTTGATCGACGACCCCGACACCGCACCGGTGATCGTCCGGGCCGTGGTGGCTCCGGGGGCGCCGAAGGGGATTTTGCTGGATGTGGCGGTTTCGGCCCTGCCGAAATCTCAGACCCGCAGCCTCGATGGGGGGATGCTGTATCTCACCGAGCTCCGCGCCCACAGTTTCGGCTCCGGCTCCGCCAAGCAATCTCGCGGCCTCGTGACGGCCAAGGGTCCGATCTTCGTCAACCCGTTCGGCGAAGGCGATGATGCGGCGATGATCGGCCGACTGCGGCACGGTCGCGTGATCGGCGGCGGCGAAACCGTCGAAGCCCGCGCCATTCGACTCGTCCTGCGACAGCCCGACTACCGGGTGGCCGATATCCTGCAAAAGGCCATCAACTCGCAGTTCCCCGAACGCCGCGACGTGGCGGTGGCGAAGAACCCGTCGGCGGTGGAGATTCGGATCCCGCAAGACCGCAACATGACGTACACCGATTTCATCCAGCGTGTCATGCACCTGTACGTCCGTCGCGGCGCGGGTGCGGCCGAGATGAAGGCCCGCAAACTGGCCAAACTCATCACCGAACCGAACGCTCCGTACGAAGATATCTCGCTGATATGGGAAGGGCTGGGCGCCCAGGTGATTCTGCCGGTGGTTCGCAAGCTGTACGTTTCGACCGACCCGGCCGTAGCGTTTTGGGCCGCCCGGGCCGGCGCCAGAGTCGGCGATGTCGCCGCCATCGAAGCGCTCGCTCGTCTGGCGGAGACCTCCCCTGAGTACCGCATCGCGGCGGTCGGCGAACTGGGACGCACCGGTTCGCTCGTGGCGTCGCCGATCTTGAACAAGTTGCTCAACGATCCCGACGCGACCGTTCGCATCGCCGTCTACGAGGCCATGATCGCCGGCGGACTGGCCGGAAACATCGCTCGCTACGATGTCGACGGCAACTTCGAACTGCACGTGGCGCCGTCGGAGGGGCGGTACCTGGTGTACGCCACCAGAACGGGCAAGCCTCGGATCGTGCTGTTCGGCGCGGGGTTGGGGGTGAACCGGCCGGTGTTCTTCTCGACCCCCGACGACCTCGTGACGATCAACGCCAACGCCGCCGACGCTACCTTAAGAGTCTACCGACGCGTAGGCCGCCGCAAACGG
>CBDVCA010000203.1:0-5222 GCA_965372365.1 uncultured bacterium | reverse complement strand
CACACACCCAGCCACCACCCCTCGAAGAACACCCCCAAACACCGCACCACCCCCGCCCCACACACCAACCCCCCCCCCCCCCCCCCCCCCCGTAAACCAGGTCAGTCACGCCCGTTTCTCGGAATTACCCGAATACTGCTGCGTATGGAATTGTTTTTCTCATCGTCAGTTGCGTTCCCGCCGATACATGTCATGAAGTTTTTAAAGATTTAGGCTTGCACGCTCAGGTGATGCACGTATACTAGCTCTTGTTGAGGTTGAGGCGTTAAGGTTATTCAGACTATTGACCTTTCGTCCTTAGCCATAAAATTTGACCCCAATTGGTTCGGTCCTCCCCCTGGCCGGACCAAATGCCAAGGCGGCGTCTGACGTCCCCCCCTACGTCAGGCCCGCCGTTTTTTTGCGCACACCTCGCCGCCGATTGCCTGTCGCTTCCCCCAATCCGGGCGTGCATCACCGGCCCGCTATGAATGAAAACAGAAATGCGTGACACTATGGCCGACCGCCGCGGCTGAGCCGCTCGCCCCCCTTCGGGTACATGATGGATTAGCGGGGAGTGAGTCGGATGCGTGCCTGCCGTTACTAGCCCCCCGCAGTGCGGGGGGTCGAATGCCGTGTGAACCCATGATCTATGGATCCTACTTCCGCTTCGGGATAATCGACATCGAAGTTGCAGCGGGAACACCATCGGTCAGCGCCCCCCGCAGTGCGGGGGATCGAATGACGCGTGAACCCACGATCTATGGATCCTACTTCCGCTTCGGGATAATCGACATCGGAATTGCAGCGGAAACACCGTCGGTCCAGCGACCCCCTGCACTGCAGGGGGCTAGTAACGGCAAATCGTTGGCCACGAGAATTCGCCGCTAATCCGCCATGTCCCCCCTTCCCCTCCCAACGCACTACGCCAGACAGGGCTCGAACCTGTGACCTTCGGTTTAGGAAACCGATGCTCTATCCTGCTGAGCTACTGGCGCATCTGCGGCCGATGAACCGTCCGAGCCGCCAACGGCAGCACTGTATCCGCCCCAGGTCCGCCGGTCAAGCCTGACGGTCGGCCGTTGAAGCCGACGGAAAATCATGGTTGCTCCGACGGTTTTTGATTGGGGCCTGCGCCGTTGGCGCATAAAATGCGTCGTTCTACTGAAAGACGCGGCTCCAATAGGCTTAGCCGCGATGACGGTGAATGAGACGCCGAGGAGATATGGATATGGCCAAGAGCAAGAAAGTGAAGAAGGTCGTCCTCGCTTACAGCGGCGGACTGGATACGAGCGTCATCCTGCCGTGGCTGAAGGAGAAGTACGGCTGCGAAGTGATCGCACTGGTCGGCGACGTGGGCCAGGGCGGACCGGGCGAACTGGACGGGATCGAGGACAAGGCCCTCGCCAGCGGAGCCGGCAAGTGCATCGTGGCCGATCTGCGGAAGGAGTTCGCCGAACAGTACTGCTTCAAAATGCTGCAGGCCGGCGCCATCTACGAAAACACCTACCTGCTGGGCACGTCGATCGCTCGCCCGCTGATCGCCAAGGCCCAGGTCGATTGCGCCCGCAAGTACAATGCCGACGCCGTCGCCCACGGCGCGACCGGCAAAGGCAACGACCAGGTCCGCTTCGAGCTTACCTTCATGGCCCTGGCGCCGCAGTTGACGATTATCTCGCCGTGGAAGGACCCGGACTTCGAGCTGACCACGCGTGAAGCGGCGGTCGACTACGCCAAGAAGCACAAGATCCCGATCTTCCAGAGCAAGAAGAAGATCTACTCTCGCGACCGCAACCTCTGGCATATCAGCCATGAGGGGGCCGACCTGGAAGACCCGCGGAACGAGCCGCAGGACAACCTGTGGATGATGAGCGTCCCGGTCTCCAAAGCGCCCGCCAAGCCGGCGTATGTCACGATCGACTTCAAAGCCGGCGTACCGGTGGCCGTCGACGGCGTCAAACTCGCCGGTCACGATCTTATCGCCCTGCTTAATGAGGCCGGCGGTAAGCACGCGGTCGGGCAGGTCGATCTCGTCGAGAACCGCCTGGTCGGCATCAAGAGCCGCGGCGCGTACGAAACGCCCGGCGGGACGATTCTGTACGAGGCGCATCGGGCGTTGGAATCGGTCACGCTCGACGGCGCCACGCTGCACTACAAGCAGCAGGTGGGCCTGAAATACGCCGAGATGATCTACAACGGTCAATACTTCTGCCCGCTGCGCGAGGCGATCGACGCGTTCGTGGCGGCCACGCAGAAGAACGTTACCGGCAGCGTGAAGGTGAAGTTGTTCAAGGGCCGCGCGACGGCCGCGACCATCGACAGCCCCAAGAGTTTGTACGATCCGACCCTGGCCAGTTTCGCGATGGGCGAGGAGTACCAACCCGCCGACGCGACGGGCTTCATTAAGCTGTTCGGCCTCCAGATGAGAGTCAACGGCGAGCGCGATCGCCGCCGGTAGAGCGTCGACGGCCCTGTCGCCCCGGCCCCGCATTCCGGCAGGCGCCATGCTCATTCGCACATGAGCATGGCGCCGCCGGAGGCCTCCCATGCCCCCCAAACGTTTCAGATGTCGGGCAACTCCGAGTTGCATTCGCCTGGCGGCCCGATTACCCTTTTCCTATGACAACCAATGCGTTCCCCATGATGCTGGCCGAGTTGATCCCCGCCCACCTGTTCACCGAACGGTCTGAACTGTGGTTGTGGGGGTTCGCCATCGCCGCGATTCCCATGCTCGTCCTGGGCGCCGGGCGGCTCGTCGACGCGGCGGTTCACCTCGCTCGCGCCATCGGCATGTCGACGGTTCTCATCGGCGCAACGGTCGTAAGTCTCGGTACGACGTCGCCGGAGGCGGTCGTGTCGGTTCGAGCCGCACTCGCCGGGCACCCGGAACTCGCCCTTGGAAACGCGGTGGGTTCTGTGATTTGCGATACGGCGCTGATCTTCGGCCTCTGCTGCATCTTAACGCGCCTCCCGGCGAATCGGTTCATCCTCAACCGCCACGGCTGGCTTCAACTCGGGTCAGGCATCTTATTGATGCTTACAGCGTTGGGGCTATGGCTGGGATCGGGGGATATCAACAACGTCTGGATCCCCCGCTGGGTGGGGCTCGTTTACCTCGCATTGCTGGCCGCGTACATGTGCGTCTCGGTCCGCTGGGCTCGCCGACATCCGGAAATCATACCCGACGAGGCCGAAATCGCTCCCATTGCCGATCATGCCGCGATTAAGACGACCGGACACGTGGTGATGCTGGTCTTCGGGTTGGCGTTAGTCGTCCTCGGATCGGAATTTCTTATCGGCTCGGTAACGGAGATCTGTCATCGCCGCAACGTACCGGAGGCCGTTATCGCCGTCACGCTGGTCGCCTTTGGGACTTCGTTGCCGGAATTGGTGACCGCCGTGGCGAGCATAGCCAAGGGGCATTCAGAGTTGCTGATCGGCAATATCATCGGCGCCGATATCCTGAATATCCTTTTCGTTATAGGCGCTTCGGCTTCGGCGGTTCCGCTACGGGTCGAACCGATGTTCTTCCAGTTCCTATTGCCGGTGATGATCCTCGTCCTGGTCCTATTGAGGGTGTTCATCTTCATGAATGATACCCAATTCAAGAGATGGCAAGGAATTCCACTCTTGCTTCTTTACGCCCTATTCGTAACAATCAGCGTCGCGGTTTTCGGAGCCGCGGCTCACTGAAGTTGATCATTTTCGTTCGCGCGTACTGTTTTCCAGGCGGAAGATTGCATATAATGGCTCGTAGCAATCATTTCGCCGGAATGCGTCAATGTATATTCGGGCGGGTCGTTCGCATCTACCGCCCTTCTTCAGAGTAGGAGACACACGTGGGAAAGTTAGAAGATGTCATGAAGTCCGAGATCGCCCGTTTGGCCAAACGGGAAGTGCGACCCTTGGTGGAGCCGCTGCAACGGCAGCTTCGTCAACTGACGCGACAGGTTAAGGGTCTTACCGCCGACGTACAGCGATTGGGCCGGCGGGCCGACAAAGCCGCCACGACCGCGGCGCCTGCACGGCTATCGACCGCCGGCGCCGATGCGTCCGGAACGCGTCTGTCTCCGGGTCTGATCAAGAAGATTCGCAAACGCACTTCGGTCACCCAGCATCAACTTGCCGCCCTCGTCGGCGTCAGCGACGCGGCCGTCCAGTCGTGGGAACAGGGCATCGCCCGCCCGACCGGAGAAAATCGAACGGCCCTGATCACGCTGCGACAGTTGAGCCCGCCTGAAGTGGCCAAGTTGCTCGCCGACAAGGGCATCGCCGCGGCCAGGCGCAAGCCCCGCACCAGCGTGGCCGCCAAAGCCGATACACCGGTCGCCAAACCCAAAGCCGTCAAGAAGGTCGGGCGACCGAAGAAGGCCAAAGCCGTCAAGAAGGTCGGGCGACCGAAGAAGGCCACAGCCGCCAAGAAGGTCGGGCGACCGAAGAAGGCCACAGCCGCCAAGAAGGTGGGCCGGCCCAAGAAGGCCAAGCGATAGGCGCCTGCAAGCCGATTGCAGGGCGAATCGCTTTGCCGCCGCGTGGCTATCGCTTCATCGCGGCGTGCCGCTTCACATGGTCGATCAGCACCAGGGCCGTCATGGCCTCGATCACCGGAACGATCCGGGGACAAATGCACGGGTCATGACGTCCCTCGGTGCGGATGGTTGTTTCGACGCCGTTGATATCCACGGTCTGCTGAGGCCGCGAGATCGACGAGGTCGGCTTGACCGCCACACGGAAGATAATCTCTGCGCCCGTGGAGATTCCGCCCAGAACGCCCCCGGCGTGATTGGTCCGAAAGCCCGAGGCGTCCATTTCGTCGTTATGCTCGGAACCGGCCATATCGGCGGCGGAAACACCCGCCCCGAACTCGACGCCCTTAACCGCGCCGAGCGACAGCATCGCCTTGGCGAGGTCGGCGTCCAGCTTGTCGAACACCGGCTCCCCCCCCCCCACACACGCGGCATTCGACGACCCCGCCGATGCTGTCCTGGCGATCCCTGGCCTCGATCAGGCGATCGACGTCGTAGAAGGTCGAGCCCCAACGCCGCCCCAGAGCCGCGCCAACGGTGCTCTTGCCGACATATTTCATGCCCATAAGAATTACGAGGTGTCTTTCAATAATCGGGCTCTCATCCCGAACCGGTGGCGGGTATTCGTTCGGCATGATGCAAGAACGTGCTTGGAATTGGGTTCGATCGCTCAAGTGAATCTGCCGTTGAGGCCCGCAGGGCCGACAGATTTGTAGC
>CBDVCA010000202.1:0-5261 GCA_965372365.1 uncultured bacterium | reverse complement strand
AGAACACCACAGTATCCCTGGGACAGGGTACTAGCCCCCTGCAGTGCAGGGGGTCAAGAGACGTGTGAACCGTAATCTGTAGATCGAGTTGCCGCTTCCCTCCGATCGACATCGAATCTGTAGCGGGAGCACCATCGGTCCAGTGACCCCCTGCACTGCAGGGGGCTAGTAACGGCGGGGCTCTGGCAATGAGAACTCCCTACTGATCCGTCATGAACCGTCTTCTACGCCTGCGCAGCAGTAATCACAGCTGGCAGGCGGCGAACAGCTTGCGATTGGCGCCGGGGAAGGCGTAGCGGTCGAATTGCTCGCGACGAATCCACTTGATCTGCGTGTGCCATTGGGCGGCGGGGGGGCCTGCGACGATCTCGCAGCGGTACAGGTGCAGCGTTATCGAGAAGTGCGAGTAGGCGTGATCGACCGAGCCCAGCAGCGCCCCGACGCTGCACTCGACGCCGAGTTCCTCGGTAATCTCGCGTTCCAACGCCGCGGCGTGCGTTTCGCCGGGCTCCACCTTCCCGCCGGGAAATTCCCACAGCCCCCCGAGCATCGCATCGACCGGCCGCCGGCCCAGCAGGTAGCGGCCGCGGCTGACGATGGCCGCCGCGACGATCTCGTGGTGCGGCGTCGCCCGCCTGGCCTTCGCCAAAGGCAATTCGCCCTGCCGGCCCCGGGCGAAGGCGTTGCAACTTCGCCGGACGGGACATTCCTTGCACAGCGGCGACCGGGGCGTGCAGATCCGCGCCCCCAACTCCATCATCGCCTGGTTGAAATCGCCGGGGCGATAGGCGGTGACCAGCGCCTCGGCCGCGGCCCACAGATCGGCCACGACGGCCGGCGCGTCGATGGGCTTATCGAGAGCCGTCAGGCGGGCCAGAACGCGTTTGACGTTGCCGTCGAGCACAGCCGCGGCGGCGCCGAAGGCAATACTGGCGATGGCGCCGGCCGTATAGCGCCCCACCCCCGGCAACTGCATCCATTGCTCGACCGTCCGGGGGAACCGCCCGTTGCGTTCGGAGGCGATCAGCTTGGCCGCCTCGTGCAGGCTGCGGGCGCGGCGGTAGTACCCCAGCCCCTCCCACAGCTTCAGCACCTCGTCGATGCTCGCGGCGGCGAGGGCGTCGACAGAGTCGAACGCGTCGAGGAAGCGGAGGTAGTACGGGACGACCGTCTCGACGCGGGTCTGCTGAAGCATGATCTCCGAGAGCCAGATTCGATAGGGGTCGCTGGTCCGTCGCCACGGCAGATCGCGCGCGCAGCGACTGTACCAACGCAGCAGGCCGCGTCGGATCGCCGGTCGTTTCGCGCGTGTCTGGTCAACAATATCCACACCGACCATCATCACGATCCGGCCCCGCCGATGCAAGTCATCGCGCCGCGACCGTCGCCAACAATCGTTGCAGCTACACTTTGGACCCGGTCAGCGTGGCGATGTAGGCGGCGCCGAGTTCATCGACGTGGGTTTGGGTATTGTCGAAGAAATCCCAGTGCGCCTCTTCGGCCGCGGCGATCTCTTGCATCAATTCCTTGGAGACGTGATCGCCCTCGGCCTCGCAGGTCGACGCAGCGATGTTGTACATCTCAATGGCCCCCCGCTCCAACGCCGCGGCGGTCGCCAAGGCGTCGTGAATCGACTGGCCCTGGACGACGACGCCGTCAGGCTTGGTGGTGGGCGTACCGCCGAGGTAAAGAATACGTTCGGCAAGCGCCTCGGCATGCTTCATTTCGACAATGGCGATCTTCTTGAACTCATGGGCCAACTTCGTGAAATCGTCATCTTCCTGCACATAGTGGTCGGCCATGTACTGCATAATCGCCGTCAACTCCGCGGCCCTGGCGGCGTTGAGCGTATCGATCACCTTCTGATTCATTCCGTGTCCCCCTGGTTATGCGTCGCTCGCGCCAGCGCCTTCGCCGTCGCTTCGGTGCTCACTTACACCTGTTGGAGCAGCAGTTCCACGTACTGGGCCCGCTCGAAAGCGAACGGGTCGGGGACGTCTTCCTGGCTGAGATTGCCGCGGAAGTCGTCCACCGTTGCGTAGTCTTTGCTGTCCATCCAGTACTCGATCCCTTCGTTGAGCGTCTTGATGTAGTCGATATCGTGTGCGTACAACACCGACGCCACCTGCACCGCCTGGGCTCCGGCGAGCAGTTGCCTGACGACGGCGGTTCCGCTGTGAACGCCCGTATTGGCGATCAGGTCGACCCCCACCCTGCCATGGAGCAGCGCGACGTACCGCAGCGACAGTCGCATCTCCTCGGGACGGCTCAGGTCCATCGCATTGCGAAGCGTCTCACTGTCGGGGTCGATATCCGGCTGCAGGAATCGGTTGAACAGGACGAGCCCCTTGACGCCGAGGCGGTCCATCTCGGCCGCGACGTTGGCCACCGAACTGTAGAACGGCGCCAGCTTGACGGCCACGGGAATGCTCACGGCGTCCAGAACCCTCGCGACGGTCTCGAACAGTTCCGCTTCAACCTCGCGCCCGCTGCGATCGAGATCGGTCTGCACGGCGTAGACGTTCAATTCGAGCCCGTCGACGCCGGCGTTCTGCATCTGCTTGGCGTAGTCGACCCACGTGCCGTCGGTAATAGCGCTGATGCTGCCGATCAGGGGCATCTTGACGGCTTGGCGAGACTTCTCGACCCACATCATGTGCTCGGCCGGCCCGGCGTGCTCCAGCGGCGGAAAGTACGTCAGGCTCTCGGCGAAATGATCGCCCGACAACTGCTCCTGGCTCTTGAGCTTGATCGACTCGGCCATGATCTGCTCTTCGAACAGCGATTTAATCACCAGCGCCCCGGCGCCGGCCGCCTCGGCCCGCTGAATGCTCTCGACCTGCGCCGACACCGAACACGCCGCGACGACAACAGGACTGCTGATTGGAACGCCCATGTACGTAGTGGCCAGATCTGCCATGACCGATCTCCCTGTTCATGAAAAAAGAACTCAACTATGCAGAAGGCAATGAATACCATCCAACAGCCCCGATCCGCGCCGGCGCCGGTGTTCGCCCGAACCTCGCTCCCAGCGGCGCTGACCGCCGCCCAGCGACATTCACCTGCATTATTCGCCAGCCCAACTGACCACATTCGAGACACTCCATATTTTGTCGCGGCTACGGCGCCAGACTGGGCGCCCAGCCATCGAGTTCCATATTTGTCGTCATTTTGTGCCGCCGAGACATTATCGTAGCTAATACATCCACGCTGACATCGAGAGCGTCACAAGGATATCAATTCTAACTGATTTTATCATCAGCAGGTTACATCTTTTCTCCCACTCACTCTTCCGTAATGGCACGACGATTGCTCTAGACCCCACCATTGGCCGAAAGCCGCGGCGGCGATGGCCTGGACACATTGGACGGCCATACGCGGACCCCCCAGGCCGCCGGGAAGGAGGTGTTCGTATGCGACGGCACGTTTGGATATTGGCGATATTGTGCATCGGTCTATGGGCCGGCCCGTCACTGGCCCAGGAAGAGGCGACCGAGGCAAGCCTCCAGGACAACATCAACATCGTATGGACGTGCATCGCGGCGTTCATGGTGTTCTTTATGCAGGCGGGCTTCGCCATGGTCGAAGCGGGCTTCACGCAGGCTAAGAACGCCGTGAACATCATGATGAAGAACCTGATGGACTTTTCAGTAGGCACCATCGCGTTCTTCCTGGTCGGGTTCGGGCTGATGTTCGGCGCCAAGGGCAGTTGGTTCTGCGGCGGCACCTTGTTCGGCCTTAGCGGGGTCGAGCCCGGCGCCGATTGGAGTTGGACGTTCCTGATCTTCCAGACGGTGTTCGCCGCGACAGCCGCGACGATCGTCTCGGGGGCCATGGCCGGACGGACGAAATTTGTCAGCTACCTGATCTACAGCCTGTTCATCAGTCTGCTGATCTACCCGATCTTCGGCTCCTGGGCCTGGGGCAGCCTGCTGCTGGGCGACGCCGGCGCCGGCTGGCTTGAAGGTATCGGCTTCCTCGACTTCGCCGGTTCGACCGTCGTCCACTCCGTCGGCGGCTGGCTCGCCCTCGCCGGCGCCATCGTCCTGGGTCCGCGGATCGGCAAGTTCGACGCCAACGGCAAGCCCCGAGCCATCATGGGCCACAACATCACCATCGCGGCCCTGGGCGTATTCATTCTGTGGTTCGGTTGGTTCGGCTTCAACCCCGGCTCGACCACCACCGGCAACGGCGACATCGGCTACATCGCCGTAACGACCAACCTGTCCGCGGCGGCCGGAGCCGTGGCGGCGATGCTCACCGCGTGGGTGATCTTCAGGAAGCCTGACGCCTCGATGGCGCTGAACGGCGCCTTGGCCGGCTTGGTGTCGATCACCGCCGGTTGCGACGGCGTCTCCCCGGTCGGCGCTCTGGCGATCGGCGCCGCCGGCGGCGTGCTGGTAGTGCTGAGCGTGATGGCGATCGAGCGGATTCTCAAGATCGACGACCCCGTCGGCTCCGTCAGCGTCCACGGCGTCTGCGGCGCGTGGGGCACGCTGGCCTGTGGGCTGTTCAACACCGACAGCGGCCTGTTCTACGGCGGCGGCTTCGCCCAACTCGGCGTGCAACTCGTTGGCGTCGCGACCGCCTTCGCTTGGGCCTTCGGCCTCGGCATGGTGCTGTTCCTGACCATCAAGGCCATGATCGGGCTGCGTGTGACGGCCGCTGAGGAAATCAAGGGTCTCGATATCGGTGAGCACGGAATGGAAGCCTACAACGGGTTCCAGGTCTTCACCACCACCTGATCGAACGGAAAGGAGTAACGAAAATGAAACTGATCACCGCATACATACAGCCGGAAAAGCTCAACGAAGTCAAGCAGGCCCTGTACGCCGCGGAGGTGTACAAGCTCTCGGTAACCAACGCCCTGGGCTGCGGGCAGCAGAAAGGCTACCACGAAACGTACCGCGGCGTGGATATCGAGGTGAACCTGCTCAAGAAGGTTCGCATGGAGATCGCCGTAAACGAGGACTACGTCCAGGCGACGGTCGACGCGATCATCAAGGGCGCACGTACCGGCGAGATCGGCGACGGCAAGATCTTCGTCACGCCGTTGGAGCGATGCATTCGGATTCGAACCGGAGAAGAAGGCCGCGAGGCCATTGGATAGCCGAGGCCGGTAACCGTTCACAGTTTGTTTCGGTTCTCCTCCCATTAGGGTGGTTTGCTTGGCCTCGTGTTTCACGCTATGGCGGGCCAGCCCCGTTAGCAGTCCGTTGAAAAATGGGTTCCGTCGCGAGATCGAGCTGAATTGGCGAGCA